>DPVD01000236.1:0-3663 GCA_003526745.1 Candidatus Latescibacterota bacterium | reverse complement strand
GGGTCTGCACACCTCCTAAAACAGTGCAGCCTGGTCACGTCTCAGAAAAAGCGGGCTGTCCCCGAGGACCACTCGATTGAATCGCTTGACGACCCTTATTAACAAAATTGGCCGGTTCCGTAAGTTCTACCAGACGATCAACCTGATCTACCAGAGAAAGAATCAGGAAGCCCAGGGCGCATCACGGGGAATGCGGGCCTACGTCGGGGTCGAATGAGTAGCCGCCTTCGCGACCTGACAGTCGTCGCGACGGGCGCCGCGCTCGCACTCGTACTCGGCATAATTTGCAAGGCCTTGCCCCTCCCTCGCCTGCCATACGGCGGGTCAATCACCCTCGAATCTGTACCCATCCTGTTCGTCGCCTTCTGGCGTGGCTGGCGACCCGGCGTCCAAACCGGCGTCCTCTGCGGGCTGCTTCAGCTCCTGTTGGATGCTCACATCTACCATCCCGTCCAAGTTGTTCTCGATTACCCGCTCGCATTCGGTCTGCTCGGTCTCGGAGCAGCCGTCGGACCAACGGTCCCCGGTATCCTCATCGGATGTGCCTTCAGATTCCTTGCGCACTTCTTGTCGGGCGTCGTCTTCTTCGGTGCATATGCCCCGGAGGACACTACCATCTGGGCCTACTCCGCGCTCTACAACGCGACCTACCTGATTCCTGATGCAATACTGGCCTCCTTCCTCGTCCCCCTTCTGCTCCGCCGAGTTGCCAACGAAAAACCGGCTAGCCCTGACAAGACAGCCAGCTGATCAACACCTCCTGTTGGGCTGGCTTCAGGCGACGGCACAGCGATAGGTCCAGTCCAGAGCGGCGACCATCTCCGCTTCCTGGATCTCCCTCAGCAAAAGCGCCTCGGCCTCCTCCTTCTCTTCACTGGCTTGGTAGCTCTCACACATATCGACAAAGTAGACGGGATCCCAGATCCCGCCGGCATCAATATGCCGCTTAAGTTCGAAAGCCTTGTCCCTAGCGTGACCGTATTCGGGCATCAACAGGACCCGCTGGAGAACGTCCTGAACGCTGTCTCGGATCTGAAGCAGGCCTTCCCACCGCTCCGCCCGTCCGAACCAACCCTTCGAGTTCTGGAAGTCAGGCTCGCGTCGATGCAATAGGCCGTGCCAATAGTTCGCCGGCACGTTCTCACGACCAAAGCCCTGGCAGATCTCGTGGCTCGTTTCGAGATCATCGTTAAACAGGTGAAGACCCGCCAGAAGAATCACCCTCTCCTCCGAGTCTGTAGGGACCAGAGAGGCGAGTTCCACTCGATCAAGGTGTTGCTTCAGAAACGAGGCGCGTGTGCCGCTCGGGAACAAGGCGCGCTGCAGGTTTGCAGACGGGTCAATTTCCACGTTCCATACTGCCAGATCATCATCCAGCAACTCGATGACCAGCCCCTTTTCTGCCAGCCTGATGTCGTGTTCCCAGACCTGCTCTTTTATATGACGGTAGGCTCCCAGAACATCCATCACCTCGGACTTGATCAGGAGCGCACCCGGCTTCCACGGTGGCGCCAGCAGCGTCGCGATACGCAGACCCAGAACTCGCAGCAGATCGAAGCTCGTCTGCTTGAGCTTGCCACTCGAGTCTCTCACGGACATCCGGTGCGCGGACCCTACACCCGCGTCGTCGGATCCTTCCCTAAGCCTCAAAACCTGACGCTCGATCTTGCTCGGATCCCAAGTGACACCAGGCTCGGTGTGCACCAAGAACTCACCTTTGGCCTGATCACGAGCCGCATTGAGAGCAGCGGTCCGGCCTCCCGGTGTCTCCGGGATATACTGGACCTGCAGCGTCTCAATAAGCGAGGCGGGATAGCTCTGCGAGGCGACACTCTGCATCGCCTCCTTCGTGGCGGGGGCCTCCACTTTGTCTGCCGGGACTACCAACAGAACGGATACCTTGTCCTGATCCATCGGAGTTCTCAACTCTCTGCTTTGGGGAACGCGCGCGGGCGACTGCATTCCTGGGTCATGCGTCTCACATCAGGCGATCCGAGAGCGACGAGCGTAGAGAACTCCAAGCCGGCCGCGTGCAGCAACACTGGCTCCTCCTCACCCGCGAGCTGGAATGCCTCTTCCACATCGTAGTTCACGCCTCGTAACCGGTAGAGATGACCGAGGCTGTCCAGATGCCCCGACTGCCTGAGGCTGTTCGTAACGCCCATCTTGAAATAGTATCGGCGGCGATCTTCGCTGCCTCCCCACCCAATCGAGTCCGTATCCTCTGGCAGCGAAGCCATCGACTCGGTCAGCTCTTCCTGAAGCGTCTTGAGTTCATCGTCAAACCGCTCGAGGATCTCTCCTATGACGCGGCGCTCATCCGAGTCCTGTTCGCTCTGACCTTGGTCCTGTAGGACCAGAACCGCTCGCGAGTAGAACTCCATCAGCCGACGCCGGCTGTCGTCGAACAACGTGGCCTCGACCTCGTCCGCCTTCTTCTTCAGTGCGTCGAACGTGATCACCTCGTCAGACACACCCGCATAGTCGTCGTTCATCCGAGCGAGTTGAACACCGACGAGCAGGGCCCGCACGAGCGCGCTCCGAGACTGCTCTTCTCTCAGATTGATCACCCTCAGACCGGGCTGTGTTGGGGCCTTTGCCGCCTTCTCCGTGACAGGATAGCCCATCCCACGCACAGTCTTAGTCGCTTCGCATCCATCCATCCCGAGACCCACGAACAGCTCGTACAGAATGCGGCCTATAGGTTCACGCCCTCCCGAGACCGCGACAATCCCATCCGGACCAATCCGCTTCACCGCCTCCTCAGCAACATCGGCATCGGTCTCTTCGTGGACCGTCCGCTGATCCCTGCGCGACGCACCCGTCAGCCACCAGATCAGCGCCAAAATACAAAAAAGAGTGAGGACAACGCTTAGCACATCAGGCCCGAAAGAGTTCGCCCATTCGCCGTCCTAGGAATCGACCGGCCAAGAATAGACTTGCCATCAGAAGAAGCATGCCGAGAACACCCATAGCGCTCGCGATATACGCACCATCGGTGATCCGTCCGAGCAACGCGTAGATCGCTCGCGTGATCGGATAGTAATCGGCCTTCATCGCTAGGATCAGACTGTCGCTCACCTCAAGCATCGCGAAAGAGAAACAGAGCACCCCACCGGCGACCAGGTTGGCCAAGATCAACGGAAACGTGATCTGCCAGACCGAACGGAACCGGGATGCGCCCAAATTCTGTGCCGCCTCTTCTAGGGCAACGCTCGTCTGCTGGAACCCGGCATAGGCCGCCCGAACCATGTAGGGCAGGCGTCGGACACCGTAAGCAATCACGAGCAACGGCATTGGGTAATGCCGCGCGTCCAGGAAGGTACCCGAATATCCGGCAAGATACCCGAACGCCAGAACGAGCCCAGGAAGTGCCAGCGGCAACATGGCCAGACTGTCGAGCACGCTCTTGAACGGGATATTCGTTCGGACCAGCAGATAGGCAATCGAAACACCCACGACAATGTCGAGCAGCGTGCTGAAGACGCTGAGGATCAGACTGATCCGGATGCTCGAAGACGAAAGAGAATGGTCGAAGACCATCCCGTAGTGCGCAAACGTCATCGACTCGGGCAGCACGGTCATGAACCAGCGGTCGGCGAACGACGTCAGCACAATGCTGATGTGAGGCAGCAGAGCGATCCCTGTCACCGAGAGCACACT
>DPVD01000002.1:906-6451 GCA_003526745.1 Candidatus Latescibacterota bacterium | reverse complement strand
CGAGGCGCGGGAAGGTGCGCCCACGGGATTCTGAACGAAGAAGCGGTTGAGTCGGATGCTTTCAGACGCGAGCCGATCGATGGCCGGTGTTTGGATGACTGGATCGCCCGTATAGCCGAGCGTGTCGAATCGCAGGTGGTCGGTCGTGATTAGCAGAATGTTCGGTCTGTTTGAAGCCATGCTCAACTCGTCTGCAGTGCGCTGATGAAGTCAACGCTCGTCGACGAAGCGGCGCGAAGCTCCATGTCGAGGATGGAGGCGCGCGTGAGCCACATGCCGTCCCAGGTCTCAGAGTGTTCGATCGCCGTCGTGCAGTCTCGGAGCAGAACGATGTTGTAGCCACGATCGAGCATCGCCCAGACACCGTAGTCCCTGCGCTGAACACAGATGTTCGCGGCAAAGCCGGCGTAGAACAGGTGGACTAGGCCTTGGTGTCGACACAGTCTGTGAAGCTGCGCACCCGTTGAGACGACGTAATCGTTCGGGTCCGGACCTAAGAATTCCATGATCCGTCTCGTGTCTCGCATCTCTAGGACGGTTTCGCGCCGTGGCTCTTGAGGTCTCGCGAACGAGCTGTATTCGCCCGACCGTCTTCGCACGTCCTCGGGTGGCCACGACGACCCCGATCCGATGTCTCCGTGCAACTCGAGATCCTCGGCATACTTGGTCCAATGAGGATACATTCTCGCCTGCTGAGGAGATGGGGCGTGAATGACCGCAACGCCCTTCGCCCGACAAGCTTCGACGACGGGGAGAATGTGTTCACGGGCGATCTCGCCTCCGCGTTCCAGATGCGTTTCAACCGGGTGTTGGTCCCAGCAGTCTACGAGCACCAACCCGCAAGCCTCCGTGGGCATGGACCAGGCCATTTCGCCGTGCACAAAGTGCTCCTCGTGACACGGAAGATTGGGGTCAGACAGTTCGCGGCTGTAGCGGACGGTGAGGTTGAAGGTCGACACGTCTTCCTCTCTTTCAGGTCATTCGGTTGTAGCGAGAAACCGATCCAACTCGGCACGTTGTACTTGTGCACTCTTCGCTGCGTTCTCGTTGTCGAGGCCCGCGTCGTTAGGATCTCCCACGATTCGACAGTTCAGCAGTTCGCGGGTATCGCTCTGGTCGTCATAGGCGCACGCACGGTGGAGCAGTCTGCGGTTATCCCAGACTATCAGGTCGCCGACTTCCCACTCGTGTGTGTAGACTCTCGGTGGCACGCAGGCGA
Organism: Candidatus Latescibacterota bacterium; assembly: GCA_003526745.1. Classification (GTDB taxonomy): domain Bacteria; phylum Latescibacterota; class UBA2968; order UBA2968; family UBA2968; genus UBA2968. Next base: position 5,232 of record DPVD01000002.1, on the reverse strand, counting down.
AGTCCTCGAGTTCACGGATGAACGTGTTTGACTCAGCGAGGGGTAAGCCCGGGATCCCGAACGTGTGTCGTCCCAGGAACAGAGCGGGTCGACCCGTGACAGGGTGAACCTTGACGAGGGGTCTGAGCGGGCAGGTGACGCTCATTCGAAGGCCGTAGTAACCGCCGACGGGCTGATCTCCGACGAGCTCGTGCAGGTAGGCTCTGTTCTCTGGTGTGTGAACGCGTGTTGTACCTACGAGGTTAGAGTGGTAGCTGCTCATTCCAGCGATTCTGGCTCGGGTTTCATCGTCGAGCGCCTCGTAGGCGGCAGTCATGTCGGCGTAGGCGGTCTGACCACCTTCTGACGCGACAGAGGCGGCACCGAGCATGCAGACCTTCGGTGGAATCCGTCCGAATGTTCCGTCGGCGTGCCAGTATTGCGTCGGGTAGCTCAGGGTGAGCCAAGTTGGGTCCTTTGCGGTTAGGATCGAGCGATCCTCTTTGCGGTTCGTGATACGTGTCGCACGTTCAGCACCGCCCTGAATAGGACCAAACCGGCTGGCGAAGTGCACCTGTGTGTCCGCGTCCAGGTATTGCCCCGGAAACAGGAGCAACCCAAACTCGTTGAATGCCGTTTCGATCATCTGCCACGTCTTGTCATCTAGGAGGGACAAGTCGATCCCGGTCACTACGGCTCCGAAGGTGATTTCCGTAAGTGGCTCGACTGTGAGCGTGTCCATTTATTTCTCCGTTGTTGTTCTCGTCAGGCTTGATTCGCCTGTCGTCTGTTTTGAGAACGATAGTGACCTAATTGCCCCCAGAATAGCCAGGTAGTCCCAGGTATCTGTCGATAAGGATGCCTTCTTCGACTCTCTGCTTGTATTTCGTGGTCAGGCTGCATTGGAAGATGCGCGGATTTGCTTCTCGTGTTCGATCCTGACCAGATCCCGGGTTTCCTGAGGCGTCTACAAGTAAAGCGAAGTGTTCGTGTAGAGCGCCGTCTCAGAAGATGTGCAGAATACGCAGGTGGCTGGTGAAATCACCCGCGGCACGCTTACGCGCGTCTATGCTGCAAATGGCTCAAGTTATATTGCCAGCGACGGATTTTCGCCATACAAAACAGGGTGTTCCAGCGCTCATTGGTTTGTTACTTATACACTATATTACTTATACACTCTATTACTCATACACTTAGCCAGGGATGTGTAGGAGTTCACTTAGCCTAGGAGGTAGGCAATGCGCAAGGTCTTATACAGTCTAACCTTTTTATTCCTATTCGGTAGTTCTGTCTTTGGTGAGAACTGGAAACTCGATGCGAACTATGCTGATGCTTGTAGTTGTAATCCGGCCTGCCCTTGTCTCTTTGGCTCACCAGCCACAGGAGGAAGCTGTGAGGTAGTATCTCTCATCGAAATCGATGAAGCGAATTTCAAGGGTATAGAACTCAATGGATTGAAAGTTGTCTCAGCTAGTAAAATGGGAGAATGGGTGCGTCACTACATAGATGCGAATGCGACCGACGCCCAAATCGTTGCGTTTGGTGAGCTTTATTCAGCAGTGTTCCCATTTCCGAATTTGAAGACATTGGGCATAGAGCGTGCCGAAGTAAGCATCGAAAAAACAGACGATGGCATGTCGTTTTCTGCTGCCGACGCCCGGGTCAACATGGAAATTATGAGGGGTAGAGACGGTGGAGCCATAGAAATTCATAATCTTCCGGCTCCATTTTCGGGACGTTATACGCAGCATAAATCGAAGGTAGTTGAGTTCAAGGATGAGGATCTGGGATTCCGCTCATCTCAAGGCAATGGCCTAATTGTTCGGCTCTTGGCATCCGGTGAAGGTGAGAAACCTGCGGGTGGTCACAATCATTGAGGTAGATTTACCTGCCCACACCTATATGTCCAAATCCAAAGTCAGTATGCGGCTGCAATCATCTGTCTAATGTCCGGGTGCAGATCGCCTATAGCTAGGGGCTGGTCGCCCGGACATTTCTAATTGTTTCGCAATCAAGCCTATCCGGAGCAGGATGGATTAGTAGATCGAAAGGCAAACGGAATGAGCAATTCGGTGAAAGGTTACTGGATTAATCACGTTGTGGAAATCAAGGACCCAGAGCGTTTCGGCGCTTACGCTGAGGCGAGCAAGCCGATGTTCCAAGGAGACAACGAATACGGAGCGAAGATCCTTTTGTTCGGTCCCGTCGCCGCAACCGTTTTAGGGGATCCTGTGCAGTATGCGGCAGTTGTCGAATTCGACAACGTTCAGGCTGCCGTTGAGTTCTGGGATGATCCCGAGTATGCCGCTGCGCGAGCACTTATGGGCCCGTCTGATGACGAGAGTGCTGTAGTCGACCGGCGCGTCTGTTGCATTGAAGGTGAGGCACTGACAGTGAATCCGAAGGAAGGTTTCTGGCTAAATCACGTAAACGAAATCATTGACGAGGCGGCATTTTGGCGGTATGCCGAGGCGAGTCTTCCGCATTTCACTGGTGTCACTTTTGGGCCCGTCGTGCATCAGCACGCGGGCAAGCAGAAAATCCAGCTGGCTGCCGCACTTGGGTTGAGCTCCATCAGCAAGGCGACGAGTATCTACGACACACCCGAATACGGAACTGCGTTGGCTTCTGGGGGCATGAACGGGGGCGAGGGCCATGTAGTCAGTCGCACCATTTGTGCGATTGAGGTGCCTGAATAGACAGCAGCATTGTTACAGTACTATTAAGGGCTGATTCAGCTAGGGCATCGCGGGGCCTTGTTCGATAGGGCAAAGGAGTCCCGAGATATGCCAGTCCGTCACGCACACTCCAGGCATCAGCGAAGGCTATCCGAAAGTGAGCAGCTGGTGCGCTGAGTCTGACAGCTTGCCCTCCGCCTCCATCCGTTCGGCCCAATGGATTGGTGCAGACTCATTCCACTTCGGCGAGGTTGGCCCTAGCTCACTGAGCCGTTTGTCGTAAGTTCGCCAGTCCGGGATGAGCTGCTCTGGATCAGCCGTCGGGTCGGGTGTCCGATACGCCATCAACAGACCAAGCCTAAGGCCTGAATCTCGGTGTCTGTGACCGACGTGGTGTGGCATGTGGTGGACGAACGAGACCATGCTGCCCGGTGGGATGTCGAGTCGCTGGATCCGAAGCGGTTCACCGGTAAAGGCGTGCACCTTGCTCTGTATCCACAGATCCTCCATATCTTCGTCATAGTCCGTTCGGGCCACAGACCATTTGAAAGGGATCCGGTACAGGTGCGCGCCGGGAATCACCGCGAATTCGCCGCCGTCTGCCTGTGTCGCGCCCTCGGGATAGCATAGCGTTCGAACACACTGTTCTTTCAGAAATGCTTTCGTCAGGTGATCCCCGGTCCCCAAGACGTCTTCCACTTCATGCTGGCCTTGGCGATACTGGTGAGCGTGCCACCTTCGACCTTCGGATCCTTGGGGGCGATTCAGGGTGATGATGTGATCAGCTAGGAATCCGGGGCCGACGACCTTCTCGAAGAGTCTCATCATCTGCGGGTGGGCGGTCGTGACGTCTAGGAGAAAGTCGTCGTATGCCCCGGGCCAGTACTCGGGGAACACGCCTTGATTTTGAAAGCCGTCCGTCACAAGAGTCGGTTCGGGGTCCAACATCCCGTGAATCTTCATATAGTCTCGCAGCTTCGGCGGCATGAACTTCATTTGCTCTGATCCACCACAGCAGGATTCGAGGAACTCAGGCGTGATCTTGGCTGGATTGGGTGCGGCAAGCCCACGAGATGTCCAGTCGACGGCGTCCCAATTCGTGTTTCTGACGATGCTGTCGTTCAGGTCCTGAATCCGATGTAGGCTGGATGTGAAGCGGGCTCGTCCTTCGTCAGTCAGGATATTCTCCCAGACCCAGAATCCGTCTCGTTCGAAGGTTTCCCGATCGAACGCTGCGAGTACTTCCGGCCTGAGCAGGGCTTCGAGTCGGCCTGGTGGATGTTCTGCTGTGGTCAAGAGGCTCTCCGATTCCCTTTCAGCCTGGAGCGACCAAGAAGCAGAGGCAGTGATCCTCGTTCAAGCACGGGGTCTCCCGCAGAAACGTAGGTAGGTTTTTAAGGTCGACTTCATTTTAGGCTACGAGACGCGCTCCACCGCCATTGCAACAGCCTCGCCGCCGCCGATACATAGAGCGTCGATACCGATCTTCGCGTCGTGGGTTTCCATTGCGTTGATTAAGGTGACCAGCGTTCGGGAACCACTCGCGCCGATCGGATGACCGAGCGCGACGGCGCCACCGTGGACGTTGACTTTGTCGTGCGGGATCTCTAGTGACTTCATGGCTGCCAACGCGACGGCCGAGAAAGCCTCGTTGATCTCGAACAGGTCG
>DPVD01000002.1:0-607 GCA_003526745.1 Candidatus Latescibacterota bacterium | reverse complement strand
TTGATCTCGAACAGGTCGATGTCGGGTACGGCCAGATCAAGGTAGTCTAGCAATTTTTGAATTGCACCGATCGGGGCCAGCGTGAACCACTCAGGTTCCCTGGAATACGTGGCGTAGCCAAGCACCCGCACCTGCGGTTTCGAGCCTGTCGCCTCGGCGGCTTCCTTCGACTGGACGAGGACAGATGCCGCGCCATCGTTGATACTGGATGCGTTTCCGGCGGTGACCGAGCCATCCTTGACGAAAGCGGCTTTGAGAGCTCTAAGTTTCTCTTCATTGAAACGCTGAGGCTCTTCGTCGATGTCCAGCGTAGTGATCGATCGCTGCGAAACGACCTCTATAGGGACGATCTCTTTCGCGAACACACCTGACTCGGTGGCAGCCAGAGCTCGTTTGTAGCTGGCGACCGCGAAGTCGTCTTGATCCTCGCGGGTGATGTTTTGTTTCTCCGCGCACCGGTCACCAAAGACACCCATGTGGATGTCGTTGTAGACATCCCAAAGACCGTCGTGGATCAGGCTGTCGACAAGGTCTCCGTTCCCCATCCGGTAGCCGGCGCGGGCTTTAGGGAGCAGGTGGGGGGCGCAGGTCATGTTCTCGGTGCCTC
>DPVD01000110.1:0-5352 GCA_003526745.1 Candidatus Latescibacterota bacterium | reverse complement strand
GAGCCCTCGAACAGACGCTGCGCGAACCCATAAAACCAGGGACTGTTCCGAATAGGGCCCAGAGCGGCAAACCACATTTGCCAGTCGAGGCGTGGCTGGTGTGGGGCGACGAAGGGCGGGGCGCGATGGATGTCACCCGGTTTGTAGAAGAATTCGTAGCTCTTCCAGAAGTCGCCGTCCGAGCTGCCCTCGAGGATGATCTCCGGTCTGTCCGTTGTCATGACCGCAAACAGGCCATAGGTGTTCAGGATCCGATACGGGGCAATCCATCCATATACCGACCGCACAGGGTCCGGAAACTGGATGTCGAGCCGGAAGGCACCCCGTGTCAGGAGCATCGTGGAGAACACCAAGTTCAGGCAGATGGCGGGGATCGTTAGTTTTCGGAGGATGTTCGTCTGATTGGTCGCCAACCGGTTCTGGAAGCGGTCTCGGATCCACGCGGGATAGGCTGCATCTTCGATCAACCATAGACAGAGCGCGATCGACAGAAGATTGAAGAAGGTGTAGTTGCCGGTTAGGAGGATCAGGATCTGGAGTCCAATCGTCAAGACGGCTGCCAAGTGACGCAACCGACGAGGTGCGAAGAACAAGAACGGGACAAGGATCTCAATCCCGAACGTGACCAGACAAGAGAAGGTATGGAACGCCTCCGGAAGATGGTGCACATACCAAGCGATCGCATTTGGAAGCGGCTGCGTTTCATAGTAACGAGTGAGCGCCGTCAGGTTCCACCAAGCTTCGTCGTTGCTCGCCAGTTTTACGACACCTGAGGCGAACATGAGCCGGAATAGAAGCCACCGGTAGGCCCACGAGATGGCACGCATCGGGTGGGGAGAGGCGCTGAAGCCGATCGGGTTCCGTTTGCTTCTTGGTGACCACCCTCGTGCGTGAACAAGGGTGTGGAGGACTGCGAGGAAGCCTATCTCGAGAAGGAGCGCGTCCCACTGGAAACTTAGAAAGGCCCGCCCGACTGACACGAGCGAGAGATAACAGACCCACGACACGAGCCAGGGCAACCACACATACGGCATTAGGAATCCGACCAGCCCGGTGACCGCGCCGGCGAGACAGAGCAAAACGAGGGCAAGGTCCGACGACCAGAGCCAGAGTAACGAGGGGAACTCGAAGGTCGAAGACACGCCGAATCGCTCACGAACGATCTGGAGGGTCTGTTCGAGAGGCAGGATGCCCTGATTGCCGATCAGGCCTTGGATCTGAACCACTAGCGAGAGGAAAGCTGCTGCATAGATCAAACCGAGCAGCCTGAGGAAGAGGTCTCCCGAGACACGGAATCCGGGGCGGAACATATCGCCGCCCCACATCAGACGAACGATCGCGGATGCGGCAGGGCGTGACGCTGCGATAACCCGATACCCGGCTTCGCTGGCTTGGCTGAAACCGGGTAGGCCTCGATACATCGTCCGCGCGATACGGCCAAAGATCGATGAGGTCGACCAGAAGCGAATCGCGGCCTCGGCACCGGAAACGACTGTACCGTCGCTGTTGATCAGTTGGACGGAAGAGGCACACGCCGCTTCTGGGATCTCGGGAAATTCGTGCCGTGCTTCTTGGTAGGAACGGGTTTCGACTTCGTGAGAGGATGCTGCGAGACGATGGACCCACTTGCGACAGAAGCCACACTGACCGTCAAACAGGAGGGTTGGTTGATCTGGTGGGTCGTTGACTCGCATTTTTATGGAACGTTCCCAACGGAGCGTTGGTCCGGCTACTGGCCGAGGCCCTCCATCCTGAGCAGCCCCGTGATCAGACCGATCAATCCGCCGAATACACCTCCCCAGACGACCAGCCAGCCCAGATGTTCCCGAATCATATCTTGGACGATCTGCTTCACGAGTTCCGGGGTCAACTCATCGAGTCGTTTGAGGACTATGTTGTCGACCTTCTGAATGATCTCCTCCGTTACGTTCTTTTCACCCATGCCCTCTTCGATCGCCTGCAGGAACCCGGGCTCCGAGAGTATTCCGCGGACTTCCCTGCGCATCTGCTCCTCGAAAGGCGACTTCAGAGGCTCCAAGGCGCTGATACCCCCGATAAACCCGAGCATACTGCCAAACTGGGACTGCACAACTGCTTCGAGAAAGCCATCAAAGATGCGGTCGTAGTCGATGGCCTCGACTACGGGATCCGGGTTGAAGTGGCTGGCGATGTTATCTGTCTGTGCCTCGAAGAAACCGGCCACGTTCTCCTGAGTGAAGAATTGATCTAGGATAAGGGTGTGAATCGCCTTCTTGAATTCTCCGAAGCGGTTCGGGATCACACCTGAGCCATACAGCAGCGGCACCTTCTCAAAGAGCATGTGAACGGCGAGCCAGTTGGTGACCGCTCCGGATGTGGCGAACAGACCGACCGTCAGGACGATCTCCCCGTGTTCGGGTAGGATCGTGCCAAGAATGATGAAGGTGCTCGAGATCAGGCTTGTAGCGAGACTCTTGTTCATTTTGTCTGAAATCCTGTTGTGGCACTTCCGATTGACTTGAGTCTACGGCGTCACGCCATTTTCGGCAAGGCGATCAAGATATACGACTCAGATTCTATCTCGGGTTGGACCAGGAGGGAAACGTTCCAGTTGGTTCGATCCCCAAAAGGGATGGTCTGAAGCCTGGAAGGTATACTTTGCTGTCGCTCAGTAATGACATAAAAAAAGGGCCGCCCCTTCAACGCAAGGTCAGCCCTCCGAATTGGTTTCTTTTTTTGCTAAATGGTCACAGTTTCCCGGATGCTGTCCATGAACGCGTCCTGACTTGAAGGCTTGAGCACGATCTTCCTGATCTTGTGAGGTCGCAACTCGTCTACCATCTCTTTTGTGATGTAGCCTGCCGTAATGATGACCGGAGTGTCGACACCGCTCATACGCAGTGTCTCGAGTGTCTCGAAGCCGTCTATTCCGGTCGTCCAGAGATCGATCACGATGAGGTCGAAGTTCGAAAGCATCGTGGCTTCCACGATCTCGTCGCCCGATTTGCACGGAGTAACTTCTGCGCCGGCATCCTTCAGCCAGCTTGCGTATTCCAGTCTTGCGTTGTCCGCACTTTCAGAAAAGATGACACGTGGCGGGCCTTCATATTTCTCGATGTGGGGGGGACTCCACGGTCGTATCCGACGTGCCATCGGCATTGACTCTTGTTTCGGAGTTTCGATTGTCGAGGATTGTGGAGCGGGGGAGCCATCGGGGATAGCCGGTGCGTTCGGTAGCAGGTCTGAGAGATCCGTTTTGAGATGAAACTCCTCACGCTGCTGCGGGTCGCTCAGGGAATCCAAAATAGGATTCGGCTCGTCCTCGAGCAGGTCCGCGATCGCCTGAACGAGTTCACTGTAGTCGAAAGGTGCGGGAAGCAGACGGTCGACGAGATCGATGGATTGATCCGCCCAGTCGGCATTGGGGGCGGTCCCGATTACGGGACTGTGTACGCCGTATTTTCTGAGGAGTTCGACGAGTCGGACACCATCGAATTCGCCGTCGAGGTGTCGGTCGACAATAATGACTTCGTAGGAGTGCGCCATCGCTTTGCTCAGCGCGCGCTGCGGATCACACGTCATGCTGACGGCGTATCCTACATCATGGAGCATCTCCTGGATCACGTCCAAGATCAACTCGTTCCGGTGCACAACTAGAATCTTACCCTCCATCCTGCCTCTCTCGTTTCGGCGCCGGTGGATGCCGCCGACTCACGGATGGTTCGTTGGTGCGGAGCTTGTGGTGTTCGACCCTTGTCGGCGTTAGAGACCGCCCAATCAGGCTTGCATCTCTTCGCGGAAGCTGTCCAGAACTTTTTCGAGCCGCGCACGATCACTCTTTAGATCGGCAGATTTGCCGGTTTCCTGAGTGTTGTGGCGACTTAAACGACTCCTTACCGAAGAGAAAAAACTCCTCACTTGTGCTATCAAACTAACGGGAGCGACTTCCGTAGCACCTTCAAAACCGTAGATCTGGGTCGCACTTCGATCGCCGTGTGTGACCCATTCAGATACGGGAGGCTGCTCGACCGAGGAAGCTCCAGCCATCGCAGGCTGTGGTTGGTTGGCAAGCGAGTAAGCTGATGCCTGAAGGGGGGCTTCAATGTTCACGGGAGGTAAGGATGAATCACCCTTTTCCTTCGCCTTTGAGGCACCGGACATCAGGAAATAGATAACCGCCCCACAGATGTCGAGAACGATGATGATCTGAAGTGCCGTGGTGAGGATACCGTCCAACATGACTCTGACTCCTTGTAGCTTTTCCGCTTCGGTCTTTTCGTACGATTACAGACTCAGGCTGCGTAAGCCGGAGGCTGCCTACATACGCAACTACTACCGAGCTACCCGCCGCAGAACGCTCTTCACTTTGGCGGCGAGAATGTCCAGATCGACCGGCTTGCTCAAGTAGTCGTCGGCCCCGTATTCGAGACCCCGAACCGTGTCGGATGCGCCCGTTAAGAACGCGGTGATCATGATGATTGGAATCTCCGACGTCAGAGGGTCGCTCTTCAGACGCTGGCAGACCTGATAGCCGTCCATGCTTGGCAACCTCAAGTCAAGGAGGACGATGTCGGGACGGTTCATACGGATCATGTCCAACGCCTGCTGGCCGTCGCCCGCTTCCAAGACTTCATAACCCGAGCCCTGGAAGAATTCCTGCCAGGTTTCCCGAGTCCCTTCTTCGTCCTCCACGATCAGGATCTTTTCGGGCCCCGATGTTCGCATCTCGTCCATGCGTTCCAACTCTATCGCAATCTGAGAAAGCGACAGTCCCCGTTGGACCTGCATTTCTTTGACGAGTTGCTTCTTCCGGAGCACGTCCTCTCGATCGAACAGGTCCTTGTTTCCGACCTTATCCGCAACCTTCAGTATCCCGTAGTTCTTGTACTTGCGGATTGATTCGATGGACTTCTCGAAAAGACTACTGACGTCGTCGATACCGATCAACTGACCACCCTCGTTCATCTGTCCCTCCGGTGCGCTGCGCCGTTCTGCCGCCTGTGGGTGCGTAACATCAGGCTCAGCGCGGGAATGTTGAACGGCGAATCGGCCTCCATCCGTGGATTCTGATTCGCCTGTTTGACGTTAACGGCTGGCACGAATCTAACTTAGTACTAATATATGTCAAGTAGTTATTTCCTATTCAAAGTGGTGTATATTAATTACTATCGGTTTATTCAGGGGTTAAGTTCAGAAAAAAATTCAGGGCGGGGCGGAAAAAAGAGGGTTTTGGGGAGAATCCTCATTCTTAAGGTTGCCTGTCTGAGGCCATTAGGCGGCTAGAAGGCACGGTTAGGATGAGCGTTAGTCGAGGCCCGGCCATCAAGGCCGCCAGCGAAGGTTTGGTGCGTCTGGAGTCTGCCTTTACTTGTA
>DPVD01000286.1:8219-11315 GCA_003526745.1 Candidatus Latescibacterota bacterium | reverse complement strand
GCCGTCGGACAGGATCTTGGGTCGCCGACCTTGTGTGCATCCCGTTTGTGACCGTCGGTGGTTTGAGAGCCGAGTTTCTGTGCCGATCGAAAGGCAATTTGAAGCTTTTTTCTCGACACCTCCTGTCGGTTTACTTCTCTCATCCGATTGAATGAGCCGTTACTACGCCCAGCTCTAATAGCATCTTCGCTCAACTAAAACACCCATCCCTATTTACGTTCTCTGGATACCAGCTTTTGTAATGGCACAATATCTGTATCTGTATTCCAGAGACATCCACTGTGATCACCTCTACCAGATTCCCAAGTTCTAACGTCCTGCTAGGGCTTTCTCGGCAATGCGTCTGACCTTGCCTGCCTTATCCTGTTGCGCCTCACTGACTAGGTTCCGCGCCCTTGGATGATCCAGACGTGAGAGTGCAACTACGGCTTCCGCACGCATCTCTTTCCAGTCTGTGTCAAGACACGACTCAAGAAACGACAGCGCACGCTCCTCGCGGAGTGCGCCGAAAGCGCGAACAGCCCCTCGCCGCGCGTCAGGGAAGATCGAGTGAGCAATGGGTTGGATGGTATGGAACGGATCACCGTCGGCGGCCCCGAGGATCCGGGCGGCGAGATCGACGGTCACGTCCCCGTATCGAGCGTGGAAGTTTGCGAACCCGTTCTCAATGAAGTAAGGCGCACAGGCGGCAGACAGTGGCGAATTTAGAAGCCACTGTTCAAGGTTCTCGATACTATTTGCGGATAGCCCTTTTACACGCATGACCCTGAGCTCGATAAGCGCGAAGACAAGATCAAGTCGCGATACTTGCGGGAGCAGGTCGACGAGGAATCGAGCGATAGGATTGTGCCTTGGATTGGCGTCCTCGTGAATACAGAGATCGACCACGCGGTCGGCGCCAATTCGGCGGGCAGCTGCGGAGAGAAGCGCGCGCGCGAGGTGGCGCTCACCGTATGTGAAGTAGTAGTGTCTGAGGAAGTACGTGGAGAAACGAAAGTCGATCGTTGTCACATCCTGAGCATCTCGCTTGGCTGCCTCCCAAGTGCGATCGATCAGACCGTCAACGAAGGCGTAGGCCGTGATCGTCTCAGACTCGTAGCGGGATCGATCCAGACCTAGAAGGAGCGCGGCGGGCGATGTTCGTCGACTCCAGGGAATATCGGTTTTCTTACACAGATCGGTGAGCTGGTCGATCAGATTTGGGCCTTGGTGTCGTTCGAGTACCTTGACTAAGGCTTTTCGGTCTGAGGCGATATCCGAGCGAAAACGGCACAGGATGACATCTGCTGGAAGGGGCTGGTGGATCGTGAATTCGTCGGGGACTTGGCCATTCCACGTATGGTCCAGCCAGTCGATCGGGACTGCTGTCAGGAATGCTACGTGGTCTTTGGGATTCTGGTGCTTTTTGACGAACTCGATGAAGCTGTAGACGCTGGTGGAAAACCAGACAGGTCTTCGTATCTGGTTCTGCCTTGGTTTTCCCTTGGGCAGGAATCCGCGGTCCGAGATCCGGTCGGCTTTGGCTTTGGGCGTGAGATGCCAGAGAAACAGGTGGTTGGTGAGGTCACGAATGGGCATCTGTAGATCGAATGAGGGAGGCAGGTGGGTTCAGGCGTATGCTAGTTCGTTCTGCGTGAAGTCCTTAGTGAGAGCGCCTTTGTGTGCAGTCCCTGTTTTCGGATCCCTGAACACGCTCAGCTCCTGGTGACCGATTTTGAAGCCTTGATATTCCCCGAACATCAGAAACGCAGGATTGTCCCGGAGCCCGGACAGGCCAATCTGTGTGATCTGTCGTGAGTCGAAGTACTTGATAAGCTTGGTAACCAGGTGGAAACCCAACCCGCGACTGCGAACCTGAGACGAGACGTAGAAGTCCAGCATCCTAGCACGTGGCCCGTCGATCGAGAGATTGTCATCCCAACAATCTCTCTGCTCGAAGTATGCCCGTGGTGAGGAAGCGTGGTGAACTCTCTGCGTGGTCCGCATCATCTCATACCATTAGTTCTCGACGAGTGCGCGGAACTGGGCGATCTCCGAAACTAGCGCGGCTTCGACGGGGTAGTCCAAGCTATTTGAGCTCGACGAGGATGGTGTGCATCAGCGAGTCGCCCTGCGTCGCAACGATTGGGAACGAGCCCGACACGTTCTGACGTGTGGCGCCAACGTTGTTGATCCGGTCACGCTTGAGAAGCGTAACCCGGTTATGAAACGAGATTGAGTCGGTGTGTGATCGCTTCAGGACGATCGATTGGTCTCGGTAAGAGGTATAGACGACCAAAAAAATCTCCTTCGACTCATCCAGGATCAAGATGCCCCGAGATCCTTCGTCATCGACGTGATACAGCGGGTCCCACCTGCCGTACGGACGTCTAACAAGGGTCGCCACCAGCGGCATGCCTTCGGTGTCGTAGCTGGTCTTGACCGTGGCGTAGAGCGTCCCGTCAGATCCTACCGCGACGTTGAGGTGGTCGTCCGACATTCCATCCCCATGATCAATCGCCGATGCGGAGGCCGGTATCTCGTCCGGAAACCATTCGTCAGGATTCGACGAGCCGACGTGTCTCCGAAACCCGTATCGCTGTGCATTCTGGTTTGACCAGAGGACGCCGACACTTCCGTCTTGGAGGCTGGTGATCACACATATATCGTCTTTCGACACACCCTCGGCCAGAACTAGGGATCCTGACACCGCGTCGGCACCTTTTTCGATCCAGCGCGCGTGAATCGTCGTCTCTCCGTCCGAAGCGATCCAAAGACGGCCGTTATCGTCTCGAGCCATGGTTGCTGTCTCGACGCCCTCATCCAACTTAACTGGTGTTTGGTGGTCGAGAGAGATGGTGTGTCCGTCATCACGATCCCACTGCATACATCGAATGAGTGATGACTCGACGCCTCTAAACAGCAGGATCTCAACGAGATCGCCTGAAGCTAGAACGTCGGCGCGAACGTCCGTATCAGAAGAGATTCCAAGGCTCCTCTGCCACCGGTTCTCTTCCAGCCGCCAAATATGTGTGCCCGTCGAGTCGGAGAAGACGCCCCACCACGTGTCTCTGTACTTCCAGAGCTTGGACTGAGGCTTCATTCCGGTATGGGCGG
>DPVD01000286.1:720-7841 GCA_003526745.1 Candidatus Latescibacterota bacterium | reverse complement strand
GGAGAGCAGGAGAGCAGAAGAGCAGGAAAAGGAGATGAGTCACGGAAGGAGATCCTCCATGTCTGTCAAGTCGAGAGTAATCGGCGGGTCGGCGAGGGTGTGGTCCGGGGTGAAGGCGTCGTGGAAACGGCAAAAGTCGACATAGTAGGTGCGGCTCTCTTCGTCGCGGCTGTGTGGTGTGTAGCACTCGAAAATAGAAACACCAAACTTGATGGACCGGTTCATGGTCGATCCGGGAAGGAGGTTGCCGTCGACGCAGGCACTCGGATGCCCAAGAATGCACAATCGGCTGATTCACTGAGGACACAGAGTGGCGGCCAACTCGGAATAAAAGTGTTCCACTCTAGGGGTTTTGCGCGCCGGTAGTTTCTACGTAGAGGGAGAACAGCGACTGACTCGTAGCCATGAAAAGGCGATTTTTCTTTTCCCCACCGAAACAAAGATTTGCACAAGGGGCGGGGAGATGGATCTTGCCAATCAGGGCGCCGTCAGGAGCGAAGCAGTGTACGCCGTCGTAGTTCGGGCCTGCCCATCCGGCGCCAGACCAGACATTCCCGTCAAGGTCGCAGCGGATGCCGTCAGATGTTCCCTCGCCCATGTCGACGAACTGCCGACCGTTTAGGAGCTTGTCGCCTTCAACCTCGTAGACACGGATCTCGGAAGGGCAGTCGGGATCGTGTGAGCGCCCCGTGTCTACGATATACAGTAGCGACTCGTCAGGGCTGAAGCACAGACCGTTTGGGCGGCCGAAATCGCTGACGACAACAGTCGCGTCGCCGGTCTCTGGATCGAGACGGTAGACGTTGGTGTCGAGTTCGAAGTCGGCCCGGTGACCTTCGTAGTTCATGAGGATCCCATAGCCTGGGTCGGTGAACCAGATTGAGTTGTCGCTCTTAACGACCACGTCATTCGGGGCGTTGAGTAGCTTGTCTTGATACTGGTCAATCAGTACTGTGATGCTTCCGTCGTGCTCTGTTCGCGTGACGCGGCGGGAATCGTGTTCGCACGAGATCAGCCGGCCTTGGCGATCCCGTGTGTTCCCGTTCGTGTTGTTCGACGGTTTCCTGAAGACGGACATCTCACCTGTTTCTTCCTCCCACTTGAGGATCCGGTTGTTGGGGATGTCGCTTACGAGCAGGTAACGACCATCCCCAAACCAGACAGGCCCCTCGAGCCAGCGTCCACCCGTCCACAGCAGCTCCAAAGCCGCCGTTCCAAGTTTGTACTGCACGAATCGCTTGTCTATGACCTCAACACGATCGTCCGGATATTGTACGATTTCCAAGTATTCGTCCTTCCCGTCATTTCATTGCCGACAAATCAGGTCGTAGATCACGCATCCCCTCGCAGGAACCAAGACGTCGACACACACGTCCTGTTCGAGCCGTATGCGTTCTGTATTCGTCAGGACACGTTCAATAGCAGATGACTCTTGTCGCTCAGAGTTAGGCGATTGCCGCCTCATCCCCCACGTGCTCAGCGATCCATCCTTTGAGCGGGACGTCTTCGTCTTTAGGCGAGGTGAATCCGTGCCAGCCTGAGGGCCCTGGAGCGCCCAGAAGTTGACGACGAATCGGATCCGCGTCATCCAGATATTTCTCGATCGTCATCTCATCGCGGAACTTGAGCCAGCGGTAGGAGTAGCCGTAGAATAAAGCTTTTCGGGTCTGGTTCCACCGGTTCGGGCTTCCGCAATGCCAGATCCTACGGTCGAAGAAGACCGCCCCGCCCCTCGGTACACAGATGTGGACAGCGCGATCCGGCAGATCCTGTCCGTCCGGTTTCCGGATCCTGTTGTATCTGTGGCTGCCTGGGACGGCGCAGAAGTTGCCACGGCCGATCTCCGAGACATCCGTCAGGAAGTAGGCGCACTTGATCGACACGCGCGCTCTGGGTTCGCCTTCCAGTTCGCGATTCAGGCGACCGCTGTCCTGATGCCAGCCGTACCGTTGTCTTGGGTTGTCTGGGCCTTCGGGCGGTGTGGTTATGCAGTGTGTGTGGTAAATCTGGATGTTCCAGCCCAAGATGCCAAATACCTTCGGGAAGGTCTTCGGGTAGTCGATCAGGTCTAGGTAGGCTTCGTCGTAACCGAGAAAGTCGAAGGAGTTCTGGGTCTGATTCGATGCCCGTTCCGCCGCCGGTCGGCGCTCCGCATCTAGTCGATCCGTGACCTCTTCCAGTCGGTCGACCTCGTCATCTGTCAGACATTCGGGTAATACGAAGAAGCCTTCTTCTTCGAACTGTTGAGCTTCTTCCTCAGTAAGCAGATGGTCGAGGCAGGTCAGGTCCATAGATGCTCCTAGTGTTAAAAGGCTACGATTAGGGAAGATAGAAGTGCGTTGGGCGTCGGGCAAGAGGTGTGGGTGCGCGGGGTTATTCCAGCTGTTGAGGCGACTCACTCGCCTTCCGGTGTTAGCCTGCTGACTAGGGTGAAGACCGCTGTGTTTGCCGCTAGCCCCCACGCACCGACGTCGATCGTCCGCTTCATCGACGCGATCAAATCGCCAAGTGCGTCTCCGGCGAGCATCGGGAAGAAGGGGCTGAGGATGAAGACGAAGCCCAGACCCGTCGTAATGCCAGCGATGGCGCCCCCACGTGTCCCGCGCTTCAGAAACAGGATGTCGATAGCAACAGGGAGGAGCTGAGTCGAGAAGGCGATCGCAAGCAGCCCCAATATGACTATCATGCCGAGAGGGTTGCTTTCGCTCCGGTTTGCGATTAGGACCATCACAAGTGCGACGGTGGTGGTGATCGCGATCAGCCCTCTGCCGACCCAAGTACGTTCTTGTTGAGAGGCTTTGGGGCGGATGAATTGGTCATAGACATCGTGGGTCAGAAGCGCACTCATCGCGTGCAGGTTGCTATCCGCTGTGCTCATGGCCGCGGCCATGATCGCAACGAGGATGAGCGAGGCAAGGAAAGCTCCGACCGGCCCCATCAGCTCGGGAAGATGGTTGTTGAGGACGACGACGAGGATCTGGTCGAACTGATTAGCCGCCGTGCCGACGTCCGGATGTGGCAAGATCTGGCCCGTCGCGTTCGTTCTGTAGACGCCAGTCTCGTCTACAATCGGATACAAGACCTGTCCACCGAGCCCGACGAGCATGACGCCGAAGAAGAAGCAAGAGGTGAGGACGGCTGCGAAGATGAGGGCACTTTTCCGGAGGACGTCTCCTGATTTCGCAGCGTAGAAACGCATCCACTGAGCAGGCTGGATCATCGATCCCAGAGACGCGAAGGTCGAGGCCGTGAACAGCATCTCGGGTGTCCAGTGACCGACCGTACCGGGTGCGGTCAGAGATTTGGGCGGAAGCTGGGCGACGTGGTTGAAGAATTCGACCGGCCCTCCAAGGACGGTGACGACACAGAGCCCGCCGAGAAGCATCCCGCCCACAAGCAGTACACCCTGAACGACGTCGGTCCAGGCGACACTCCGCATACCGCCGCCCATGATGTAGGCCATCGTGATGATGGCGAGTATGATGGCGCCCGTCTCGAAAGCCTGCTCGGACCCGAACATCTGGCGTGAGAGGATGCCACCAGCCTGAATCTGGATGACGACGTAAGGGACGGCATACAGCACACCGATCAGGACGACTAGAAGCCGCAACGCAACCGGGCTGCCGTAATGCTCTGCAATCATGTCGGTCGGGGTGACGTAGCCTCGTTCCTGACCCAGCTTCCGGATACGAGATCCGATGATGTAGACACCCGCCCCCGCGACAGGAACGTTCAGGCTGAAGAGCGCGAAGACAGCACCGTCGCGGTAGACCATGCCTGGTGCACCAAGAAGGGCAAAGGAGCTGAAGAACGTTGCCATGATTGTGCACGACGAAACGATCCAGCCCTGCTCGCGACCGGCGAGGTAGTAGTCGTCCTCGGTGTCGGTGCCTCGACGGTAGCCGACGACGCCGAAGGCGATGAGCATTAGGAGATAGAGAGTGAGGACGGTGAGGTGCATTAAGCATTCAAGATGAAAATTGGAAACTGAACAATGTCCCTGGATACAAAAGGTAGGGATGACTGGCCGTTCATTTTGACACTTGCTCTTGTGTGGGTCCTTGTGCGAACTCTCACTGGCTACTCACGCCACAATCGCCTATATGCCACGAGTATAGCGACCAACTGTATCAGATACCAGAAGAGCCCCCAAGCGTAGACGGTCGGGATGCCCAGGAAGGTGTACACGGCGTCCGGGTCAGAGGGGTCCGGGTTGATCAGGCGAAGGCCGGGACCCGGGCCCATGATCATGGCGGCGATGAAGAGGCCTGCGACGACTTTGGTGAGTTTGCGGTCAGACATCGAATCCTGATGCCGGGATGGTCGAAGACGATACTAGGGTTCGTCCTAACAGCCGGGGTGGGCGTGCGAGTATATTGAAAGCCCGGTCGTTCGGCAACGATCAGACGCTGGTATGACGGGCATCGACGTCCACGAACTCGTCCTCTTCGAGGATCCAGGCGGTGAGCTTCCGTCCGTAGACGCAGCCCGTGTCGAGTCCGACGACGAAGGGTGGCGCATCCGGGTCCTGTCGTTTAATCACGAGGCCTTTGGGTGCGTCGTGTCCGAAGATCAGTGTGCGTTGATCCGGCGGCGTGTAGTGATCGTACCACCGCGGACCTTCGATCCCTTCTGTGGGTGGCCAGGTTCTGATCGCTAGGAACTCGTCCCGATTCGTCCGTTCGAACCCTCGGTCCGGGTTGACGCCCGCGTGAACAAGCGTGAACTCGAGCTCACGGATCGAAAGGGGAAGGAATTCTATCCAGAGGATTATGGCATCGTGGACTGGGTCGAGCTCGTTGAGCGTGTGAATCTGGTTGGGCTCTAGTCCGGACTCGTCCTCGTTCCTGACTCGAGCCTGGAGTCGCTCCAGAAGCTTGGCATCGTGGTTCCCGAGAACCATCTGGGCGCCCGTGTTCCCGATGGTGGTCCATACACCGAGCGGATCCGGGCCCTTGGTGAACGCGTCACCCGTGAGATACAGGTGGTCCGTTCCCTTGACGTAGCCGGTCTTCACGATAAGGTCGTCCAGTTCGGCTGCACAACCGTGGACATCGCCGATGAAGATGTGTCTCATGAACTCCTCGAAAACGTTTCGATTATGTGACCGGATCAATATACACAGGACACGCGCGGCCGGGAATACGATCCTAAAGAGACTTACAGGGGTGGCAGAGTTAGATGAAGAAGGGTTTGACGCTGGGCTATGACGGTAAGGTCAGATGCTTGCGGGGGCGACGCACGCGTTGCTAGGGAGTTTGCTTTGGGAACTCTTGGAAAGCTAATGGAGTGTGCAAATGAACGGGTTGAAGACAGGAGCGGATGGGAGATTACGGTGCTGGTGGGGTGCCGACGAGGGTATCTATGCGGACTATCATGATTCGGAATGGGGGCGGCCGGTACGAGACGACATCAGGCTGTTCGAGAAGATCTGTCTGGAAGGGTTTCAGTCCGGACTGAGCTGGCTAACGATTTTGAAGAAGCGTGACAATTTTCGAGAAGCGTTCAAGGGATTCGATTTCGAGAAGGTTGCGAGGTTTACCCAAGCGAGCGTGAAGCGCCTCATTAAAGACGCGGGGATCGTCCGGCATCAGGGCAAGATCAGGTCTACGATCAACAACGCGCAGCGGGCGATCGATCTGCGCGACGAGTTCGGGTCACTGTCAGACTACTTCTGGCAGTATGAACCCGACGCGAGGAGGCGACCCGGTCGAATTACGAACGCAGAACTGATGAAGATGACCGCGACTCACGAGTCACGGGAGATGAGCAAGGACCTGAAGGCGCGCGGATGGACGTTTGTTGGCCCTACGACGGCCTACGCCTTTATGCAATCGATGGGTCTAGTTAACGATCACCTTGAAGGATGTCACGTCAAAATGGCTTGTGTGGACGATCGGGAGCGGCTCGTTTTCTAGATACACACTCGCCTTACGGCCTTGCCCTAATTCTGATACCAGTAGGCTGTCGAAGCATAGTGATCCGAGCGATGGTTGTTGTGACCGTGCTCGATCGTCACTCGGATCGACTTGGTGAACGGGATCGGGTCGATGATGTGGAAGCGATACATGGTCCACTGGCCCTCCCAATTCTCGTGACCATGGTTGAATAGCGATATGCCAGCATACGGGTAGCAGTTCGCCTGCATGCCCCAGGCGTGGCAGAAGTAGTCTTCGGATCCCGTTCCGTGAAGGGATCCGGGGAACGCATCGCCATCGACGAAGATCATGTCGTCGCCTTCGCCCCACCATCCGCCTGCGTGGTTGTCCACGCTCAGATTGCAGCCGATGTAGGTGCCTGATCCTTTCGTGTTGAGTATGACGTAGTTGTCGTTGCCCGTTAGGTTTGGACCTTCTTGGCCATCCGAGAGTGGAACCGCTTGGCATCTCTCGCTTCTCCATGAACTGTGGAAATAGAGCGTGTCCTCAGGGAAGTCGCTCCACCTCTGATAGTCCACGTAATAGAAGATCCGCACCACCGTTTCACACGTGTTCTCCAGTTCAAGCTTCGCGTTCTTGGCGAAGGGCATTGTGATCCAGCAGTTGAATGCGCCACGATCCTCATTCGGGTTGATCGACATGTCGAAGAGTGCGCTGCGGTAGTTCGCCACGCGTCCGTGTCCGACACCGAAGAAGTCACCTACAGGTGCTTCGACCGCTGGCTCCAAGTTGTCATCCCAGTACATTCGAAGAATGACCTTCCGCGGGAAACGCGGATCGGTGACTTTGTGGTCGTTGTCAATCGCGAACCAGAGATGAGTTATGGCGCCGGGGCCTTCGAGGTCGGCCAGTGTTAGCTTTTCACTTGGCTGTATAATGCGCCAGTCGCGGTTGTAGCCATCGCGGGACCAAGAGGCTTCTCTGTGGGCGGTGTGGTGTTGTTTCTGATACAGGTGTGGTGTTTTCACATTCATATTTTATAGGTAGAGGTGCGAAGCAGCAGAGGGAACACGAATAAGCGATGGGCGTTTAGTCGTCTGCATACTCAACGTCGAATAGACCATCTCAGTGGAAAGCTTGGATCTGACGATACCACTGCATCTTTTCGGGGTCCAGTGGTCCTGACCCGTAGGCCTCGAAAAAGGGCTCGACCCATTCACGACCCAGGTTTCGGGCGATCGA
>DPVD01000286.1:0-431 GCA_003526745.1 Candidatus Latescibacterota bacterium | reverse complement strand
CCAGGTTTCGGGCGATCGAATAATCTGCTGCGACAAAGTCTCTGTAGGCATCGCTAATGCCCGCGTAACCCAAGTCGATCAGACCCGAGACCCGACCTTCTTGGATCATGACATTCGGCAGGCAGTAGTCACCGTGCGTGAACACTAGCTTCGAAGTAGACGGCATCCTATGGACAAGTTCTTGCAAAGCCTCGGATGGTGATCCAGACAAGCCCTGGTCATCCACCATCTGCTGTGTAACGATTCCTGTCTCCACTCGCTTGCGTCCTCTCGCGAGGAGCTGTTCTGGCCCTCGATCGATGGGGCAGTCATCGATCGGCAAGACGTGCAGATCGATGAGAACGCTCGCGAGCATTTCGACGAGCCGGGCCTTGTCGTCGTGACACGACTCGGTTTCCGAGCTCATACCCGGGATTCCATCGGTAAGGAGA
>DPVD01000483.1:7259-9729 GCA_003526745.1 Candidatus Latescibacterota bacterium | reverse complement strand
CACGATCACCACACGCCCCTCCTCTATCACGTACTGCACGTCCTTCTCGTAGAGCGTATATGCCTTCAGCAACTGCTGCACACTGTGGATGCGCTCGGACTTCCTCCCATAATCCTGATACGCTTCATCCGCTGCGCGCACCTGATCGTTCTCCGACAGCGATTCATCCTTCTTGATCAGATCAAGCTTCTCGTCCAGATCCGGAAGCACGAACTCGTCCGGTTCGCGGCTGATCTCCTCGCGCCCCTTCTCGGTCAGATCGATGATGTGGCTCTTCTCGTCCATGCTAAAAAACAGATCGGCATCAACCTCGCCCATCCGCTTGTCCCGGATGTAGTCCGCTTCAACACGACCGATCATCTGCTTCACGCCCTCTTCCTGAAGCAGCTTCATGAAGCGCTTATTCCTCGGTCCGCCACGCTGCACCTGCAGAAGCTTCAGGCCGGCCTCATACTCGTCCGTCTCCAGCGCACCCTCGCCGTCGGACAGGATCGTGTTCACCACCCGGGCCTGCGCCTTCACCAGCTTCTCAACAAGCGGGCGCATCTCGTCGAACCGCTGTGTGTTCGATTCGGGCACCGCGCCAGAGATGATAAGCGGTGTTCTTGCTTCATCGATCAGGATACTGTCGGCCTCGTCGATGATTGCGAACGCATAGCCGCGCTGCATAAGATCTTCGGGGCGTACCGCCATGTTGTCGTAGAGATAATCGAACCCAAACTGATCCTTCGTCCCGTAAGTAATGTCCGCCAGGTAGGCTGTTGCGTGATCACACTCCCTTGCCTTGAACCCCCCGTTCCCGTCTTCCTCGACCATAAAGGCCTCGGCTCCGAGGGAGCGGTCCTGGATGATCCCGACCTTCAGACCGAGCCACACATGGAGTGGCCCAATCCACATGGCGTCGCGCTTCGCCAAATAGGAGTTCACTGTGACCAGATGGGACCCGCGACCGGTCAGGCCGTTAAGGTAGAGCGCTAGACCTGCGACAAGCGTCTTGCCCTCACCCGTCGCCATCTCTGCGATCTTGCCCTGATGCAGCGTGAGTCCGCCGATCAGCTGTACATCGTAAGGCACCATATCCCACGCAAACGGCTCTCCTGCTCGCTGCCACTCGCGTCCGAGCATCCGGCGGCTCGTCTCTTTGAACACCGCGAAAGCCTCGGGCAACAACTCGTCGAGCACATCCTGCTCGATATCCTTTATATCACCGTCCGTGTCGTCGATCTGATCCAGAATCGCCTGACGGGGCGGCCCTTCGAGCCCGGACAGCTGCTTCCTGAATGATGTCAACCTATCGCGTGACTCTTTCGTTTCGGCCGCGAGCTTGTCGCGGAACTCCGTCGTCTTCGCACGAAGCGCGTCATCGGACAGACTCTCCAGCTGGACAAAGATCGCGTTGACGTCCTGAACGATCGGCTGCGCCTTCTTCACGTCTCGGTCGTGTTTCGAACCGAAGATCTTGGTCAATACGTCCATCATATCCTGTACATCCTCTGCATTCGCGTACACCGGCCACAAGGCCGGATAGGCAGGGCTATCGACCGGAGCTTAGTCGCTCTGACAGAACCGCCGGCAAGCCCTGATTCAGAATCTTCTCTTGCGCCTTCACCACGTCATAGGACACGCGGACGAACTCGACTTCGCCAGGATTAGTGTCCAGAATGCCCATACGCAGCCCTGGGATCACCGTCTCACGATTGCCCCACGCGCTCTCGACATTCACCACCTACACCCTTCGGACACCTTGGCAAGACTCTCACAGATAACCATCGCCTCATAGCATTCCTTGATAGACAAAGGCGCGGTAGGATTGACAATGGTTTCCGCGACGATCAATGACGCGCGTGACTTAATAATCTCCAGACTGACGGCCGGGTCGGCGCCGTAGCCGACGACATCCCCTTGCACACTATCTCATCTAAGTCATTCGTGTCACACGATACAAGGACGGCTTCGAGCGTGTCGAGGTTCCAATGTGTCCCAAACGACAGCGACCCGCACGGCCTAAACCTCCTCCGCAGCGCGGTTCTCCTCGAGATTCGCCTTCGCAAGCTTGTCGAGGATGCCGTTGATGAACCCTGGTGCCTTCTCGACGCTGTAGCGCTTCGCGAGCTCGATCGCCTCGTCAATCGAAACCTTCACGGGCACGTCTTCCACCGACCGGATCTCGGTCAACGCCATCCACATCAGAATCCGATCGATCCTCGAGATCCGCGAAACTTCCCAGTTCTCCGCCGCACGTCCGATCTCTTCATCGAGCTGCTCCCGGTTCGCCCACATCAGCTTCCCGACCTTGATCGCATACTCAGCCGCCTCGCGAGACAGGTTCGAGCGGACGGTCATCGTCTTGAGGGTCTGGCTGGCCGGATCATCCGTGCTCATAGCCCAGTAGATCGCCTGAAGGACGGCTTCTCGGGCCTCTCGTCGCGAGCTCATCAATGCCTAACCGTCCATTGCGCGCAGCAGATTG
>DPVD01000483.1:0-6975 GCA_003526745.1 Candidatus Latescibacterota bacterium | reverse complement strand
ATTGCGCGCAGCAGATTGACCATCTCGATCGCGGCAAGCGCTGCATCCCAGCCCTTGTTTCCTGCCTTGGTCCCGGCCCTCTCGAGCGCCTGCTCGATCGTATCCGTTGTCAGCACGCCAAAAATCACGGGAATCTCAGTCTCGTGACTCACCTGCGCGATCCCCTTTGACGCCTCGTTCGCCACATAGTCGAAATGCGGTGTCGCTCCCCGGATCACAGCCCCGAGGCATATAACAGCGTCATAAGACCCGCTAGACGCCATCTTCTTCGCCACAAGCGGAATCTCGAACGATCCAGGAACCCAAGCTACGTCGACCGTATCCGTATCAACACGGTGACGGTCCAAGCAGTCCAGAGCACCCTCAAGGAGCTGATTCCCGATCAGCGAGTTGAACCGTCCAACGACGATCCCGATCCGCTGACCCTCCGCGCATAGTTTGCCTTCAATTACCCTTGGCACGTTGCTCTCCATCGTCATCGAGGCGCAGATCCGCCTCATTCAGGATATGCCCCATACGGAGCCTTTTGGTCTTCAAGTAATCGATGTTGTGGCGATTCGCCTGGATCGCCATCGGAACCCGATCCACAATCTCAATCCCGTATGCTTCCAGCCCAACACGCTTCGACGGGTTGTTCGTGATTAGACGGACGTGACGGGCACCCAGATCGGAAAGGATCTGCGCGCCGATCCCGTAGTCTCGCTCGTCCATCTTGTAGCCGAGCTTGACATTCGCATCAACCGTATCGTAGCCCTCTTCCTGCAGCTTATAGGCTCGGATCTTCTGTCGCAATCCGATTCCCCGGCCCTCCTGGCGCATATAAACGATGATTCCGCGTCCTTCCCGCTCGACCATCTGCATCGCCGAAACCAAGTTCTGCTCGCAGTCGCAACGGAGCGACCCCAGCGCATCCCCCGTCAGACACTCCGAGTGCATGCGCACAAGAACGAGTCCCTGATCACCAACCTCACCCTTCGTCAGCGCCACGTGGTCCCGTTCGTCCACATCCGACTCGAACAGATGCAGATTAAACTCGCCATACTTCGTAGGCATGTGGATCGACTCGATCCGGTGAACAAGCTTCTCCGACTTGCGTCGATAGGCGATCAGATCCTTGATCGTGATCACTTTCAGATCAAGTTGCTCGGACATCTCAAGCAGCTGAGGCAGACGAGCCATCGACCCGTCTGCATTCAGGATCTCGCACAGCACGCCTGCAGGAACGAGACCTGCGAGCCTCGCCAGGTCCACCGTCGCTTCCGTATGGCCGGCGCGTCTCAGGACACCGCCATCCCTTGCCTTCAGGGGGAACACGTGTCCTGGTCGCGCAAAATCTGTCGACACCGCTCTAGGGTCGACAAACTGACGGACCGTCTCGCAACGGTCATTCGCTGAGATTCCAGTTGTCGTATTGTGCACAGCATCGATACTGACGGTAAAGGGCGTCCCGTGGAGTGCCGTGTTCTCGTCGACCATCAGATCGAGGTTCAGTTCACGAAGGCGCTCCGGTGTCGCTGGCAGGCAGATCAGACCCCGACCGTGTGTCGCCATAAAGTTGATCGACTCAGGCGTCACCTTGTCCGCTGCGAGGATGAAGTCACCCTCGTTCTCGCGATCCTCGTCATCGACGACGATCACGATCTTCCCGTTCCGGATGTCCTCGATCGCAGATTCGATCGACGCGATATAGCCAGGTTGATCACTCATCGGGCAATCCCTGTTTCTGCTGCTGATAGCCCATCGATGTAAGGGAGGACCAGGTCAGGGTTCCCTCTTCCGTCTGTCCGATCTGGACCAGACGTTCCAGATATCGCGCGACGACGTCCACCTCGATGTTCACCGCGTCTCCCGGGTCCCGATCCTGCATTGTCGTCATCGACAGTGTATGCGGAATGATCGTCACCGAAAACCGACTCCGATTAACCGAGTCCCTCACATCCACGACCGTCAGGCTGACCCCATCGATCGCGACCGAACCCTTCTCTGCGATGTAGCGGCCGATTCGCCCTTCGACCTCGACCGTGAAGTTAACGTTGTCATCGAAAGCATCACGCGCGACCACTTCTCCAATCCCGTCAACGTGGCCTTGAACGAGGTGCCCGTCGAGTCTATCGGACAGCCGAATAGACCTCTCAAGATTCACCCCATCACCCGTCGTCAGCTTCCCGACCGTCGTCCTGTTCAGCGTCTCGAAAACCGACTCGACAACAAACACATCAGAGCTAACCTGGACTGCGGTGTGACACACGCCATTGATACTGATACTGTCGCCCACCTTTGTCCCGTCAAGTACGACTTCTGCACTGATCGTCGTCCGCTGCAGCGTCGCGCGCCGGTCGATCGACCGGACCTCTCCGACTTCTTCTACGATGCCCGTGAACATTCTGCCCCACCACCTCGGGAATACATAACCTCCGCCATCATTAGCGTGTCCTGCCCGAGCCTTTCGACGGTCCGATTGTCGAGCCGAATCGACTGATCGACTCTATTGAACCCCAAGTCACCGATCGATGCGAGACCCCCAACTAGCCTAGGGGCCGTAAATACGGCAACGCGGTCGACGATCTCGGAAGCGAACCCGCTCCTTGCAACCGCGCTCCCACCTTCGATCAACAGATGGATGATGTCCTCACTCGCGAGCCTACGCAACGTATCGTCCAGATTAACTCGACCGTCGGCAGAGTCACAGATCCAGACATCCGC
The DNA here is from genome assembly GCA_003526745.1 of Candidatus Latescibacterota bacterium. Lineage (GTDB taxonomy): Bacteria > Latescibacterota > UBA2968 > UBA2968 > UBA2968 > UBA2968. Next base: position 4,272 of record DPVD01000483.1, on the reverse strand, counting down.
TCCCTTGTCCTGCAGCGCCTGGATACGGCCAGAGTCCACACCTTCGACACAGCAGATCACGCAATGGGCTCCTGACAGAACCTTCGCATCAAGCGGTATTCGCAGACTCGAATCCAGGATCACCTTTAACGGACTTTCACCCTCTATGTGACGGACATCGAGCGATGGATCGTCTGCCAGGACTGTCCCGACACCAACCGCGATCGCCTGCGCTTCAGCTCTCAGTGCGTGTCCCCGTCGCCGTGCCCCCGGACCCGTGATCCACTTCGAGTCGCCCGACGAGGCTGCGATCGATCCGTCGAGACTCTGAGCCAGCTTGAGCGTCACATACGGTCGACCAAGCCGGCGGTGCGTCAAATACGGTCCGTTCAGCCGCTTCGCCTCTTCGCCGAGGACACCGACTTCCACTATTACCCCGGCCCTCTTGAGCCTAGCTATTCCTGAGCCTGCGACCCGATTGTCCGGATCTTTCATCGCGCAGACGACGCGACCGACCTTCCGGTCGAGCAGCAGGTCTGCGCACGGTGGTGTGCGACCCGTAAAACTGCAAGGTTCGAGGGTCACGTAAACGGTCGCCCCTTCCGCCACAACTCCGTCGAGCGCGTTGACCTCCGCGTGCCCACTGCCAGGCCTTTTGTGATACCCGCTCCCGACGATCCGACCGTCCTTCACAACCACTGCACCGACCATCGGGTTCGGACGTGCCGTCCTGCGGCCCCGTTCGGCCAAATCCAGTGCAAGCCGCATGTATTCTTGGTCGGTCAAGGCACCTCGTCGGGCTACTTGAAGTCGAACACCTGCTTGGCGACACCGACATTGCCGCGTGTGTCGCTTGCCCGGATCACAAGCGTATACTCACTCGACGACAGACCACTCAGATTCAGAGACACGGACTCGTCTTTGGAGTCGAATATCCGATCCAACGGAAACACAATCTTCCACTTTCCGGAATTGAGCGAATAGCTCGCCGACTTCACGGCCGACGTCGCGTCTGTGATCGACGCCTTCACGGCAACCGTACCGTTTCCGGAGACTTCGACCGCATCGATACGGACCACAGGCTCCGTGTGGTCGATCACAAACGGCGCGCTCACACGCTTCGATGACAGAGCTAGATCTTCGGGATTGCTCGGAACATCCGATACGGTCAATCGGATCAGCACGTTCCCTTCCGGCGCCGATTCCGTATCCCATAGGTATTTGTTCCCGTTCAGCTCCTTCTCGAGCAGCTTCCAGGTCTTCTCTTTACGGCCCTTGAAGTGAAGCGAGTAGATGAGGTCGTCGTTGTTGACATCGGCGCCCGTCCAGGTGATCTCCCAGCCGTCTTTGCCCTCATTCGGGGGTGGAGTATGTCTGCCCACGTTCTTGCCACCCGAATCGTTCCCACCCGATGCCTCGTGTGGTCCTCGGATCGCCAGATCGATGACAATGGGCTCCACGTTTTCGGGCAATCCAGATACGGTGACTGACCGGACGGACGGCGACTGTTTCCCATTCCCGCTCAGCGTCATTCGATACTGCGCATACCGCGCGTCGCGCATCGCAAATTCGCCCGCCAAAACCTTCACCCAACCGCTCCACGTGTCATCCGGTATCTCGCTGTTGCCTGCTCTGCTCTCAAAGCTCACCGACGTTCCGTTCGGCGATTCGCCCTCCCAATCCAAACGACCCCAACGCGTCACAAGAGAGAAATCCTTTGGCTCACTCGTCAGCGAGCCCTTCTGAGCAAGCGTCGAACCGAGCCGGAAGACCTGTCCGCTCCCACTCGACGCCACCCATCCTCCACCCTTCCCATCAGGTTGGAACGCCCAAGGCTGAGCCTCATCCACGGTGGTCAGAAGCGAGTGCGTCCCGTCCGTGTAGAGTTTGAAGATCTGTCCCTTTCCCCCCGTGACCACCGTGACAGACCCATCGCCGTTCATCGATAACGCCTGAACGGACGGAGCTGGCACATCCCATAGCCGCCATCCGCTCCCCGAAGGTCGTATCGTATAGATTACCGACTGACCAACCAGCTTCTTGCGGTCCCTTCCGGGGCCGTTTGGAACAGCGGGAGGGTGTTTCGCTGAAGGCCCCGAGCTGTTCATCACGCCTGCGAGAAGCCTGCCATCCGGCGCGATCGCCAGAGCTTTCACTTCCGCCTCCGCTGCGTCGTAGAGAACATCGGATTCGCCGCCCTCGATTCGGTAGATAAAACCGCTTTGGTCCGTGCCGGCATAGATCGTGCCGTTCGAGTTTTGGATCAGACTCGTCACATTCGGATCGGTCGTCTTTAAAAGTTCCATCACCTCACCCGACGAAGAGACTTCCAGAACACGACCTGCCTGCCCCCCTGTCCCAGCGAGCAAACCACCTCGGTCATCCGCGATCAGAACCCAGACGTGCTGATCATCCGTTCGCGCAAACGTCCTGGGCTCACCCTTCGGTGGGATAGCATATATCAACCCACCCGGAGACGAACCCGCGTAGACCGTGCCGTCCTTTGCCACTGTCAGGGCAAAGATCGCCCGTTCGGGAGAGTCGAAAAGGAGCGTCGACGTCCCGCCAGAAAGGCGATACACTCGTCCCTCGCTCCCCGTGCCAACATAGATCCGATCTTGGCTGTCCCGCGCGATGGACCAGCCGAATTCCTCACCCGTATCGCCAAACTCGGTTAGCGTTGGCCCAAGCCGCACCTCACCATCTCGTGTGATCGAAACGGACTCCGCCTCACCTTTGCCGAACGCCCCCTGCGTATCCTGTTTCCATATTGTGGGCGTCACGGCTTCCACCGTGTTCGCCAGCATCATTGCGGCGATGACCGCTGACATGGTCACAACTCTCCGGACCTTCACAAGCACTCCTATTTCTTCTTTGCTCCGGGACCGGATTGACCGGGCCCGAATCGTATAGCGCCATCTTCTTTCCCAACCGACAGGAATACAATCTGCTGACCGGAAAGCACATAGTCTGTCTGTTCGATCGTCTCACTCACGACCGTCTGATTCACTGGACGAACGTTCCCTGATTGTCGCGATCCTTTCATCGCCATCATGACCGAGGGAGGCAGCGAGGACACCTCTATTCCGTTTACCGTTGCCCCGGGACGGTTCGCAAGCAATTCGACGATCAACGCGTCGTTCCGATGCTCGTTCTCCAGAACGTGGATCAGCGCATCCAAATCGTTCACGTGGAAGTAGCCCGGGATCCGTTTCGACTCCTGAGTCAGGTGCGCCCGTGCGCTCGACACTCGAAGTGTCAGCATACCTTCGTGGAAATACGATGGAATCGTCACCGAAGATCCGACTGTAAACGACTCACGGAGGTAGGGTCGCAGAGTTGCCGTCAAACCGACCCGGTCACCTGGCTCGAACCGGGATCGATCCAGACGAATTGACTCAATACGAGCGGCCTTTATCGTTTCGTCAATAGTTAGATCGAATTCCGCCGAGGCAACTCTCACCTTCTCGAACGGGTTCGTCAGAAGGAACATCATAGGACGAGTCACGCCCATCACGCCTTCGCCAAGACCTCTCGATCCTGCGTAGACGTTCATGAACTCGAGAGCGTCCCCGCGCCCGTCGATCTGCAGTTTGAGCGTCGTTCGGATCGTCGCCTCGCCACGCGCTTTTTCCGCCGACAGGATCGAACTGACCACCGCAGATTGGATCAGAAGAGGGCTCAGTTCACGATTTCGCAGCACCTCCATCTCGAACGTCTCAGCACGGTTGGGCGAGCGAACCGAGATCGACGCCTGCATCATCTCGGCTTCTTTCCCGATCACTCCACCGATCCCGGGCGCGCGATCCTGCGTGATTACACCAACCTGTTTGACGGCTGCACCCAGCTTGAACGACTGGATCTGGCTTGCCACGACGTCGTGGATAAAAGCCGTCGTCATCGGCAGACGGGTCGAACCCGAAAATAACATGGGATGGCCGAAACCGACCAGCCGATCCCCTTCGATATGCGTGAGAGTGCCAATCGCGGTCATGTTGAAATCGCCGCGGATCAACTGGACACCGAGAGCGGCCCCGGGTTCGAGCGTCGGTTCCGGAAGACTCTCGTCTGTTCCCCCACCCCCTTGTACAGGTAGGAGACCAAAGGAGGCGAACGCCTCACGCAATCCGGGCAATACTTCGGACGAGAAGCCCGACATATAGACTGGCGTCTTGACCCGCTGCATCTGGCCCACGTCCAAGCCCTCCGGAATCGTGCTAAACACATTGCTAAGCTGCATCTCGAGGCTACTCGTCGAACCACCGATACTGGTGTGTGCGGCGGCATCCGGTC
>DPVD01000108.1:0-5884 GCA_003526745.1 Candidatus Latescibacterota bacterium | reverse complement strand
TCTTGTCTGCCGTGGAAGATCGGATACGAAATCTGGGCATCCTGGCGCACGTCGATGCCGGAAAGACTACGGTGACGGAGAACTTGCTCTACCTGAGTGGGGCGATCCGAGTTGTCGGCAAAGTTGACAAAGGGACAAGTCTGTCAGACGGCCTAGAGGTTGAGAAACGGAGAGGGATCTCGGTTCGAGCGACCACGCTGACGTTTGAGTGGGAAGGCGTTAGGATCAACCTGATCGACACGCCCGGACATGTCGACTTTGTGGCCGAAGTCGAACGATCGTTGCGTGTCCTCGATTGTGCGGTGCTCGTTGTGTCTGCTTTGGAAGGGATCCAGGCGCATACAGAGACGATCTGGTATGCACTGGAGGCTCTTGACATCCCGGTGATCCTGCTAATCAATAAGCTGGATCGTATGGGCGCCGACCCAGACGGTGTGCTCACGGATCTGAAGAGTCGATTCTCTTCTGACGCCGTTCTGTTGAATCAGGCGGTTCGTCCGGGCGAGTCGGATGCGTCCGTCGCGGATCTTGATGGAGAGCAATTGTTGTCCACGGTCGAAGTGGTGGCATCGAAGGACGATGATCTTCTCGAACGCTACCTGAATGGCGAACAGCTCACATACGAAGCGCTCGAACCTGTGATCGAGCGCTGTGTTCAGGACAGAATGCTGTTTCCTGTGATGTGTGGTGTTGCGAAGAACGGAATCGGGATGGAAGCACTGTTGAACGGCATCGTCAGGTGTTTCCCGGACGCTTCGGTAACAGATTCCGCATTGCCGTCTGGTGTGGTATTTCGTCTGGAACACGATGACAAGCTCGGTCGGATCGCGGGAGTGCGGCTGTATGCAGGCACGCTGAGGAATCGGGATGTAATTGAGAATGTGACGGCGGGACGCGAAGAGAAGATCACACAGATCAAGCGTTCGACCGGGAGGCGGTTCGAAGACACGGGGTTGCTCGAGGCTGGGGATATCGGGTTTGTTTGCGGGATGTCCGATGTACGGATCGGAGATGTGCTGGGGAGTGAGGCATCCATACCCGGCGACTATAGGCTTGGTGAGCCCTTGTTGAGTGTGCAGGCGATCCACGAAAATGAGGCCCACTACAACCGACTTGCAGAGGCCCTGCAACAACTCTCGAGCGAAGATCCACACTTGAACTTCAGCTGGTTGGATGACGAGCGGGAACTTCACGTCAAGATCATGGGGGCGGTTCAGACAGAGATCCTCATCGAAATCCTTCAGACACGATTCGGGATACCGACGCGATTCACTGAGCCTACTGTGATCTATAAGGAGACGCCTGCAGTGTTCGGCTATGGTGTCGAACGATACACGATGCCGAAACCGTGCTGGGCGATCGTGAAATACCTGATCGAACCTGCTGAGCAGGGCAGTGGCGTGTCGTTCGATTCAGAAATCGGTGTGAACGATATAAAGGCACGATACCAGAAAGAGATCGCACGATCGATCGATGGGGCGCTGAAGCAGGGACCCAAAGGCTGGGAAGTGACGGACCTGAAAATCACGCTCGTGGAGGGTAGCGATCACGTGCAACACAGCCGGGCAGGTAACTTCAAGCTAGCCACGAACATCGCTCTTCTGCGAGGATTGACCGACACGGATACGGTGCTTCTAGAGCCGATCCTGTCTTATCGGATCGAGACTCCTGATACGTATATCGGGAAGATCACGTCAGAGATCGTGAACGCACGAGGGACGCTCGACCTAGCCGAAACTGCAGGCGATCTTGTGGTGCAATCCGGTCGGATTCCTCTAGCTACATCTATGGACCTGCCGATTCAGCTGAGCTCCATGACGAGGGGTGCGGCGAAGTGTTCAATGCGGTACGCTGGATACGAACCGTGCCCCCAAGGCGAGGGTGCTATACGACCCCACAGGGGGATCTCCCCGCTGGATCGGTCGAAGTATATTCTGAAGATGAGAGGCGCTATCACCGAGAAAGTAGTATGAGGGAGGTCGAGAGAAATGTGCTCGACGATGACCGTCACCTATCTTGAAAGATCGATTCAGGCTCACCAAGTTGCTCTGACACATGGCAGTAGGCTTGGTTACGGTGAAAATGTGTTTGTCGGGATCGACTGGTCCCACATATTTGAACGCAGATAACACGGATGACATCCTATCGAAGAGGTCGACGTGCTCGGATGCTCTCTGGTTCGATGTGAAGACCGCAAGCCTAGTCAGAGTCGGGCAATTCGTATCTTCGATCAGTGTTCATCCGTTTCCATTTGCCTGCTTCGCCTTAGCCAGGCGCCGGCCGATGGTTCCCTGACTTTGACCGCACAGACAGGTTTAGGCGATATGGCGATTGCAATGACAGCGGAACAGGAGAGAGACTTTGAGGAGATGGGGTTTGTGATCCTCGAGAACTTCCTGACACCGGAAGAGACACAGAGGTTGTCGGATGCGGCGGATGAGGTGGTGGGGCGTATACAGGAAGAGAAGGGGCTGCCGGTAGAAACACATTTCCAGGTTCGGAACGCGCTCTCGAAACACGAGGCGTTTCTGGATTTGATCGATCATCCAAGGATGCTGCCGCTTGTGGTCGATGCAATAGGGTGGAATATCCAGATCCGGACAACACATCTCGATTATAGACCGCCCTATCCCGACGAGTTGGGGGCAGGACGGGTCGGTGTGGGAGACGGTGCGGACAAGGATGCGGGATACAGGAACGTGACGTGGCATCCCGATCTGGCGAGTCCACAGCTGTTCATGGGGCCGTCACTCGACGGTCGACTGCCATTCATGGAGATCAAGGTGTTCTACACGCTTTTCGACATGACTGAGTCGAACTGTGGTAACCTCTGGCTGGTCCCTGGAAGCTATAAGCGGTCGCCCAGTGAGCTGCGGGATGCCGGGAATGTCGTCCCCGAAGACGAGGCGCTCGAGTTGAAGCTGCCGGCCGGATCGGCGGTGCTATGGCGAACCGCAACCTGGCACTGTGTGGGGCCGAACCAGTCGGTGAAGACACGCAAGATCGTGCACGTCGGGTATCATTACCGATGGATGCGCCCCACAGACTATATCCAGCAGGATCCGGAGCTAATCGCGCGCAGTTCGCCGATTCGTCAACAGCTGCTTGGCGCCTTGCCAAGTGGTGGCGATCCGCTCGGTGAAAGCTCGGATGTGGCACCTTCGTCGCAGTACTGGCTCACAAAGAACCCCGATGACACGCCTCTCCAAGCGTGGGCCGAGTAGTAGACCGCTATCGCTGGTTGATCCCGTTTGACACTTGTCATTTTCCATTTGAGCCTGATCGGGGTCCTCCCGCTTCATTGTTCACCGCCTGAATCAGTGCCTTCATATAGGCGAGTGAATAGGCGATCCCGGCCTTTGAGCCGCCGATGATGTTGGGGATATGGTCGGGGATGACGGCGCCATCGTAGCCGACCTTTCGCAGGGCCTTCATGACGACGTGCATGTCTTGGTAACCGTCGTCCATCAGGGTTTCGGTCCACGGTTCGGGCATCGGGTTCGAGACGTTCCGGAAGTGAATCTTGAAGAGCTTGTTCTGTTCTCCGAAGTATCGGATCGCATCGGGAACATCGACACCCATTCCTTCCTCTCCACCTTCTAGCCAGCATCCCACGCACAGGCAGACGCCGATATTCGGGCTGTCGGCGATGTCCATGGCCTGCTTGTAGCCGGCGAAGTTCCCGAAGATACAGCGGGGGATTCCGCCGAGGGAGAATACCGGCGGATCGTCCGGATGGATGCCGATGAAAACACCTGCCGCCTCAGCAACCGGCGCGATCTGTTTGATCATATACTCATAGTTTTCCCACAGTTCGTCTTCTGAATACTCGCGGCCGTGTGTGAGGTCGCCCTCAAACTGGGTGTTCCGCCAGCGACCCTTCGCGTTCTTAATGTCGAGCGTACGGGCGTCCATCCCGCCGCGCCGTGTCGTACGTCCTGAACTCCAGATCCCGTTCCCCATGTGTGCATACGTGTTGTAGGGGATGTCGGCATCACCGAGATTCTTGATGAAGGTCGCGAACTCCTCGACTTTCTCGTCACGTCCCGGAAGGTTGAGTGTCACTTCCGGCATGTTGTGTACGCTGCTGTTTGCGATCCGGTAGATCTGCAGGTCGAATTTGGCGAGACGGGACTTCAGGTGTCGGTAGTAGTCGGCGTTCTGGTTCTCGTCCTCGCCGATCCCGACCATCAGCCACTCCACACCCATCTGCTGGAAGAACTGTAGATCCTCGTCGGTGGCCTTGTCGCTGGCCTGCGCAGCGAGCTGGATACCGGGAGTCTTGGCATGGAATCCTGGGACGGCTTTGAGTGCATAGGTGTCTGGCATTGCTGATGATCCTCGTCGTCATGCCTGCTTCGGCAGTCATCTAGATGTGAGTTGCGTGGTGCGCGGAAAAGGTATACAGACAGTTCTGAGCATACAAAGTCTGGATTCCCGCTTTCGCGGTAATGACCTCCCTAAAGGTCATTCGTCTCAAGCAGCTTCCAGCTATCGCCACCGTCAGAGGAGAGAATCGTCTTGCGGCGGCCGCCACCGCCTGCCCGACCGCGACCGGGTGAGTTGCCATAATGGTCGACGCGATAGAACCAGAAGGTCGACCAGTAATCAAAGCTGACGAAAAGACGGTCGTTGCGATCGATTGTGAGTCGATGATACCAGATGCTGTATTCTGTGAATGGCGCGACGGCCAGTCGCTTCATCGGTTCCCAAGGTCGATCTCTGTGCTTCCGCTTATAGGCGAGGTTGGCGTAGTACCCTTCGGGGTGATACTCTCCATCGGATTTCCAGGTGCGGAAGACTAGGTGCAGCGTGTCGTTCGAGTCGCAGACGAATCCGATGTAAGTCGAGCGAAGGTCGTTCTCGACGAGTTCGGGCTCAGTGAAGCCGGCGTGTGCGGTATGGGGCTCGACCGATCGGGCGTAGGCGAAGGGTTGACCGTGTGTGCCGGTTAATGTGTGTAGATAGCCTTGGCTGTCGATCACGATGCTGGGCGTATTGTGGACATCGTTTGCAGGGGGGCCAAAGCCTACGAAAGCCTTCTTACCGAGTAAGCTCTTCTTATTGCGGTCGTAGGTTGCGACGTAGGCTGGAACACCGGGTTCATGGCCGTCAGGGTCCGTAGCCTCTCCCCATATGATGTGGACGCGGTCGCCCTGCGACGCGAGCGCTGATGGTATCCCCGAGTGAGAGGAGATCCCGATCGCTTGTGTCGACAGGAGGATCGGGTCACCGATGAAGACCTTGCCGGCAATGCGCTCCGGCAGAAACAGCTCAAGATCGTTGACGTGTCTCCAGAAGTTGTTGGGGTCATACTCGCCAGTTTCGGTGGCTCTGACGAATGGTGCGAGGCGAGGTGGGTTGTTGGCTCCGGCGAACTGCTCGATGTCCCACTGCTGCCGTTTCGTGTCTCTGGGTGGGACCGGTGTGGCCTGGAACGTGTCTCCGCCATCTTCGGAAAGGAGATACGCGACACCCTCGGGGGACCTGCCCAGCAAGCATATCTCACCATCGCCACCAAAAGCGACCTTTGTTGTCACCGAGCGATAGCGTTCCCCGTCAACGGTGTCTACGGTCTCCCAGCCGGTTGGGCCCAACCGGTCGATCCCGTCGTCTACGCGAACATAGGGCGTGTTGTCAGGTGCAAAGTAGAGCTGTCCCGTGTTCGGGTAGTCCGGTGTGTACGCGAACTGCTCGTTTTCGTGCTCGTATGGTCTGTAGGTGAGCGGAACGTCGATCGCGTAATCCGGCTTGCCAACTCTGACCTTGAGACGACTCCAGGTCGAAATACCGTGTTTCTCTGAGACCACAGAGACCTGTGTTGTGAGCGTATCTCCTACACTCGCATCAGGGGGGACGGAGACTGTTGCGGTTACGATCCGCG
>DPVD01000107.1:0-3213 GCA_003526745.1 Candidatus Latescibacterota bacterium | reverse complement strand
CGGACAGGGATGTCGGGGAAGGATCCTCCTCCAGCCAGTCGTTACCCACGGCTTTGGGCTCGAAGAAGGACAGCGTGAAAGGGCGATCTCCCTCGATCCAGAAACGCACGAAATCGATCGGGCTCGCGAATGTCGTGTCAGGAGAGCCTTCGACCGTTCTCGGTGTCCGAGTACCGGCCAGCGGTATTCGGATCAGCCTCCAGGGCGGGTTGGACGCACCACCGCTTATTCTGTCGGATTCCGTGCCCTCGACAAGAACCGAAGGACCGTCATAAAGCCCCGTGCTAGGGTTGTATCCCCGGTTCGTGCTGAGATCGAAGCTGTAACGGATGTAGTGGTTCTGTGTGTCGAGGAACCCGTTGCTGTTCAGATCCTCCGTGTTTGGTATCGATACCCGGTCCGAATTGTTGTTCTGGGTTCCGTTGATCCCGGGAGGATACCGAAGATTTTCCTCGGTTTCGGAGCTCTTCGAGAGGTCAACATCCGAGAAGTTGTCTCCTGAAGGATCGGCTGGGACGGGTTGACCCGGGAACAGCAGTGCGAATATCTCAGCCTCCTCCACGTCCGTCAGACCGTCCAGCCCAATGTCTTCCTTGGCGGTCGTGATGCCGTCACCTGTCGGCAGACCTCCGAGGGGTTCGTCCTCGGTCCGGAAGCTTGTGGGTCTGGGGTTGTTGAACGGGTCGTCGAGAGGCAGGTCAATTTGCTCGCTGATTTCTCCGAGATCAATGTGGAATCGGCCGTCTCTTCCGCGGATCCAGACTTCGAGGAACTTGGAACGCGAGAGATCCCAGCCGTCCAGGTTCCCCATCATACCGGCCCAGGACCTGAGGCCTGATCCTGAGGTGTTGTCTCTCGTAGATCTGGGAAATCCGTTCGTTCGTGCCGGTTCGAAGCGAAGTCTCAGGATGTCTATGATGGACTGCTCGGTCGTCAGGTCTTCTCGGTTTGGCTGGATTCGGAGCAGGTTCGTTCGATCGCGATCGATCGGGGTATACCAAGCGAGCCGCCCCTGCGGTAACGTCACTGACGAAAGTGGAGAACCATTACGAGTTGGCGTACTTGAATGTTGCCACGCGTTCTTGTAGATCGAGAACCGGAGTTCGTCCTGTGAACCTTCGAAGTCGTCGATGTAGGCGATCCCTTTTGTGTTCGGGTTTGGAATGCTCTGCGCTATCTCGACGTCCATATCGAACCGGGACTGTGCGGTCGAGTTAACAAAGGGGATCGTGTTGACGAAATCGGTCAGGAGCTGTGGCTTGAACTGCAGTCTGGCATTGGCGTCCCAGATCAGAGTACGTGCGGGTTCTTCGCCGACTCGGACACGTTGTGCGGGGGTGGTCTGATTGCTGTAGAGCAGTGTCATTCCCACAAAGGACTGCTGGTTCTGGATTGGATGTTCCAGACGGACACCAAGTAGACTCTTCTGCTGTCCGAACCCGCCAAAGGGGTCCTTCGAGCTGAAGTCCATCTTCAGATTGGCCGTGGGGTCGGAGACCAGATTGGCGGCCTCCCCAATGAAGGAGATGCTTCCGAAATTGTAGTCGATCGTGTAGTCTTTGCCTCGCTCAAGCCTCCTGTTGTTGAGCGTAACGACTTCACTGTCCTGAAGGACCTCGGCTCCCAGGTTGAATCTGGTTGCACGACTCTGGGAGAGGACTTGGATCAGGTATTTGCTTTTCTCCGCGCGGGTCTGCCTGTTGCTCTCAGAATAGAGCTCGGGTACGCCTTCTTCTATGTCCGCGCTCAGGCTGCCCGTACCGAAGGGTTCGAGGTCTGGGAAGACCAAGTGGCCCAGTGCGAGGTTGAGGCCGGGTATGTTACTCCCGCTGTCCGTATCGACGATGTTGTCTGGAGGGCTGGATGAAGAAGACCCGTTGGTGCGCGTGTCGAGCCCGAGGATTTGGATGTATGGTCGACCGCCTTCGCTGTCCACTGGCTCGCGCCCCGCGACTTCTTTCAGGATGCGAAGGTCGAACCCGTTGGGTTCGATGTTCCGCCCACCTAGGTTGTAGACATTTCGCCACATGAGCGGCCACGTCGCAGACTCGGCTCTGGGGTTTCGGGCCTTTATGAGCTTGAGTCGAATGCGGTCCTGACCGCCTCCCTGGATGAATCCGACGTCCCCGAAACGTCTGCCATCACTCGTCCGATAGGCGATTGCAAGCGCCGATCCGGTCGCGACGCGAACACCGGTCATTATCAGGTAGCCCCTCGCGTCGACCAAATACTGGCTTCGGTCGACCTGGTGATACGAGCCCTCCTGGATTCCGTCTGTTACGCTGCGTGAACTGAGATCGTTCGGGGTGCCATCGTTGTTCCAGAAGGCGTATGCAATCCCGGGTACGGCCCGATCCTCTATGTCATTGATCTCGTTGAAGTCGTTGATGTAGAGGTCGACAGAGTTGACATCAAGCTGGTCCCTAGAAGGCGGGTCGTCGGGAAAGGCGTTCCTGTGGGTCGAGTCGAAGAAGAAGTAGATGTTCGACATGAACTGATGGTCGCGGAGTGTGTTGGCCGACTCCTCCGCCTGGCCTTGGAAGGACTTCCGGTTGCTCGACCCCTTGTCCTGTGTAGTGACGACGGTCAGGTCGAGCCCACCGATCGTGCCCTCGGCCTTGATACCGAACAGCCCGCCGCGGCCTCCCGTAAAGCCGATCAGGCGAGTGCCGGGAAGGGTCAGGTTCGTGTTCCCGGCCTCGATCGTGCGTATGATCGCATTCTCGTCTCCATCGTAGCGGAGACGGAGAGACTCACTTAGGTCAAGCTGGCGGTTGCTGTTCTGCTCAAGGTTCACGGAGATCTTGTCTCCGATTTCGCCGGATACGTTGACCTGGGATTCCTGCTCGAATGCGATTTGTGGGAATTTAGAGTTCCGGATCGCAGCCGACTGCGCTTCTCCGTCAGTGAACTGGCTGAGCCCCGATAAGTCGAGGCGCTGGCGCGCCGTTATGTTGAGCCGAGTCTCGTCTCCTCCAGTGATAGCGCTCAGTCCACGGGGCACCTTGAACGGGATCTTGATGTCCACAAGCCCCTCGCGCTCGCTTCGTGTGCGAGTGATCTTCTTTCCGATCGTGCTGCGCATGATCTGGCTTCGGACGAACCGGTGCCGCATCTGGTTGAAGTCATTGAAAGATGCCAAAAGTGGTATGCCGTGGACGTCGCCGGCGATTTCCTTATAGACGAGGACGATCAATCTGTCTTCGTCGATGA
>DPVD01000250.1:3583-6674 GCA_003526745.1 Candidatus Latescibacterota bacterium | reverse complement strand
ATCACGACCTGCGGTTTCGAAGGAGTTGGCAACCGAGAGCTTCAAGCGCGGCTCAACAACGAGGACGGCATTACCATTCCCGTTTTCGAAGACCGGGAGGGTTGCGATGTTCAGATTCGTGTGTCCACCCACTACTACAACACTACCGAAGAGATTGAATACCTCTTGGAGTGCGTCAGCCGCGCTCGCTAGGGTCCGCTTGGACCAGATATCTGGTTCTCGCAACCTTGGTGAACACAATCCGCTGGTCGTTCTCCACTTTAATACTGCCCTAGCCCCGACACGCAGGGCCTGTCTTCCTTCGCATGAAATTCTGTAAACACGCGGCCATCTGCCTCCGGCACAAGACCGGTCACTCCTAGTAACGTCGAGGCAAGATCTCCCATGGAACTTGGCACAGTGGTTCCCGAATTGGATTCTACGCGAGGCGAGAGCACAAAGAATCCGCGTAAAACCGGAATTAGGAAACCCAGTAAGCAGGCCGTATCGGATAACGCGGACGAGGTTCGCGATCTTCTCCTGAGAGGGCTGGAAAACAGTCTTGGGGCTTAAAAATTTTAATGTTGTCAAATCAGCCACGTGATATCCATAATTGACTTATTATCAAATAGATGGGCGGAAACGACAGTGCAAAAGGGATAAATCGCCAGAATTACCCGAAATTGTTGTTTTCGAGGGCTTCGAAGAGGGTCAAAATCGGTGTAGACCCTAGTAAATTTTTACCTTGCGTCGTCTCAGTGAGTCGAGATATATTAACCGCCGTCTTTGTTGGAACACCTCGACGGAGAATGGTATGACAACAACCAAAAAGGACCTCGCCTTGCGGATTTCTGAGAAGCTGGGCGTGAAGAAACAGCTGGCCTACGAGGTTGTCGATACCCTCTTCAAGGCGATGCGTGAGAGCCTTATCCAGGGAAATCGAATCGAAATCCGTGGATTCGGGGTCTTGGGCGTCAAAGACACGAAACCGAAACCAGCAGCGAGGAATCCGCGTACCGGTGAGATCGTGTATGTGCCCGCGAGGAAGAAAAGCTACTTTAAAGCGGGCGTATTGATCAAGAAGGCGCTGCACCAGCCGCTGACTCAGCAAGATCCCCCAGCTGAAGCGGATCAGACGAGTACGGTCACCGGAGAGCCCTCTGAATCGGCCTCTCAGGGCCCCCCAGAAGGGCAGAGCGTAGCTTAAATTCTTCCCTCACCCGATAGTTCGGCTGCCTCCTGCAGTGACTAGTTTTCAGCATCTGCCAAGCAAGTCCCCCTACCCCAAGTGCTTCCCAGCCGGTTGATGGCGACTTGCAAAAAAGCGCTAATCAGCACACTGACCTGCCCGCTTCTACTCGTCCACACCCAGAGTTAATTTCGAGCCCAGTGGGTGAACGACATTGATGCCGTGTCACCGGCACATACTGCTCGGGAATGCCATCGGATTAGACTTGTTCTCGATGCAAGTTGATTTGGGACTAGAGAAGGCGATGCCAATTACGATTCCCTCCTTTAATACGGGAGATATCCATGAGCAATCCAAAGCTACCCGCGAACTTCAGCGAGTATTTGAACATTCCGAACGCTGAAGAGCGACTGAGCGAGGCCAAGCGCGTGGGCGATCGGATCGCGGCCGCCGGTGTGCCTCTGCTTGATGCGCCTGATCACGCAGCAATCTTCGCCGACCCCCCCTACATTCTGGCAGGCCCCCTGAAGCAGATCGGTTACGTGAACGGCTGGGACGCGAGATGCTATCCTTCGCCCGTCGACGGCGAAGACTACATCAACGTATCCTCTCGACTGCCCGATGGCCACTCGGCCCTTTGTGAAGGATGGTTCCGCTATGTTGCTGTCGTGCATCCAGTGGACGAAGCGGCTCTTAACCAAATGCTTTCACAGGGCTACGGGAATCCGTTTCTCCATCACCTGACTTGGGGCATTGTGCCTCCGAAGCGTGAGACCGGTCAAGAGGAAATCGACTATGCCGGGGCAATCGTGACCTTCATGGTTGAGGCCAGACAGAAGATCTGTGAAGCGATTGGAGATGAGCCAGGTACACTGATTGCCGCACTACCCCCCGAAGTAATCGATCACGCGGATCTAGATGCCAGAAAGTGCGGATGGTTCAGGGGGTTGACCGATGAAGAGTATCAGGTCGAGGCGATGGAAGGTGGTGGGTATCTGCTGCAGTTCTTTGTGTTGTCAGGAGGTCGAATCGAAGTCGCGCTGCGAGTGGACACAAAACAGACCTTTAATCCGAAAAGCGTCCACAAGATCTCGGAGGATGAAATCAGTACGGTCCAGCACTAGTTTCTGAGCGCCCGATTACGTTGTTGGCTGAACCAACGGGGACACGTCCTCGGATAGAACCCTGACGCGGGTGTGTCGACCAACCACAACCTCTACCAGCTTGGGTTTACTGGATGGCGTGTAGAGATTGTATCGGCCGGCCGGGACCCGATCGAAGACGAACGAGCCCGCCGGATTGATAGTGGCCTCACGAATAACGGCTCCCTCCAGACGATCGACAACACGTCTGTTGTACTGGTCAACGAGCTGTGCCGTTGCAGCCTCAATCTGATCGGCCACATTCGATCGAATGGCCTGCTGAGCCTTTCTATCCTTCTTGAGTCTGCTCAGGATGGATCTGGAATGTGACACCCTCCGCTCAGCCGGCACAAGCTTTGTCCGGATCATCCGCCGGATCTGGCCTCCCGTCTCTAAGGAGAACGCCTTTCCCCGGTAGAACCGATCCGAGATTTCCTCCAGTAGTTCCTTCGTCCTGACCTTCCGATCTGATGAATCGAAAATTGGGTTTCCGCCGAACGAGGTGAACGCCGACATCCCTCTGAAGACCACAGCGTAGTTGTTCTGAGCGGACTTTAGACGCTTTTCGGCTCGGACAATCGGTTTCGCCTGGCCTGCCAGTCGGTTGTCCAGTGCTGCGAGAGAATCGGCAAACGTCCGCCTGAGAGAGTCGGCCGACCGTGTGTAGAGGTCGTGGATCTGGGAGATTTTTCGGGAAGCCGTGCTGTCGAGGATCGCTATACGAGTAGCCTCAGGCACGACAACACCTTCAAGGCTATAGCGAGGTACCCCGCAGGCCTGG
>DPVD01000250.1:1084-3291 GCA_003526745.1 Candidatus Latescibacterota bacterium | reverse complement strand
GAGGTACCCCGCAGGCCTGGGAGATGAGTGCTGTCGCAAAGAGGAGGCGCAAAAAATGAAAGGACAATGCCTTACGCTCGGCCGGAATCCGGTTCGCGGCGCATGACGACCTTGCCCGTCCGGGCATTCTCTTTCTTGATCTGGTCGATTTCGGCTTTTAGCTCGATTGCCATTGATTCCATATTCTTGATCTCCTCATCGATGATGTTGCCTTGAACCGAAGCACTCTCTTTCTGCTTGGCAAGATCAGCGATTTCCGCCTCGTACTGGTCCATCTCAATGTCGGCGGCGGCGATCTTTTCCTCCCACACCGGGACTTCATTCAGATAGTCCATGACGATTTTTCCCACGAAGACGCCGCAGCCCAGTGAAAGTCCCATAAAGATGAGGTCCACACCTAAGCCCCCCTGCTTAGATCGATTTCCTGTACCGTGCCGCGTTTATACCCAGCTGGTCCCTGTATTTCGCGACGGTTCGACGCGCAATATTGGTACCTTGCTCCTTCTTCAGTATATCGGCAATCTTCTGGTCACTGAGCGGGTTTAGTGCGTCCTCGTCAGCGATCATCTTGCTGATTTTCTCCTTTACAGTCTTGGCCGCCACGTCGGCACCCTCGTCGGTGCTCAGGCCGCCGTCAAAAAAGTACTTCAGTTCGAACACGCCGTGAGGTGTCTGGACATACTTGCCGTTGCTGACCCGGCTGATCGTCGAAACGTGCATCCCGACCTTGTCCGCGACTTCCTGGAGAACCATCGGCCGGAGATGTCCTGGTCCGTGATCAAAGAAATTTCGCTGATTCTGGACGATGCACCGCATCACGCGAAGCATGGTCGTCCGGCGCTGGTGAATCGCGCTGATGAACCACCTAGCTGAGTTGAGGCGCTCGACGACGAATTTCTTGGCGTCTGTGCCGGACTTTTCGGATTGACTAAGCAGGGTTCGGTAGATCGGGCTGATCCTTAGGGACGGTGCATTCCGGTCCGTCAGTGAAACAACAAAGTCCTCTCCGACTTTCGTGACCTCGAGATCCGGGACGACGAGGTTGAAGTTGACTCTCGGTTCAGGCGTGAACCCTGGTTTCGGGTTTAGCGTTGCAATCACATCTTGGACGTGGGAGAGATCTTCCTTGCCGATGTTGAGCGCGCGGCAGACTTGCGAGTACCGGCGACCGATCCAGTCGTCCAGATGATCGCGAATGACGAGCATCGCAAGGCAGCCCTCCTCGCCCTGCTCGCGTAACTGGATCATCAGACATTCCCGAAGATCTCTTGCCCCGACACCAGACGGTTCGAACGTGTGAATGACGGCGACCACGCGCTCGACGTCCTCAACTTCCACCCCCAATATGTCGGCGATGTCTCCAGTTGCCGCGATCAAGAATCCATCTTCGTCGATGTTCCCGATAACGAACTCACCGATCTGCTGGTCCGCTTCGTTCAACTCGGACAGGAGTAGTTGCTCTTTAAGAGTATCTTCAAGGCTGGCCTGCGAGGCTCCGTGGTTATCCCACTCCTCTACGTTCGGGTCGAATTCCTCTTTCGTGCTGACATAGCCGGATTCATTGAGGAACTCGTTCCAGTCCTCTTCATCGAACTGCTCCTTGTCCAGGTCCGCCTCGTCGAAGTCGAGCTCTTCATCCGGTGCGTCCTCCTCAGCCGAAGCCTCCTCTTCGCCACTTGCCTCGACTTCCTCGGACTCAGCAGTATCCTCTACGGTTTCCTGTTCTTCGGTCTCCTCGTCCTGTGTCTCCTCCTCCTCGTTCAACTCAAGCAGGGGGTTGATTTCCAACTCCTGCTGTATCAATTTCTGGAGCTCGAGAGTCGGCATCTGCAGCAATCTCAGGGACTGAATCAGCTGAGGCGCCATCTTTTGCTGCAAAGAAGCTGTTTGTGCAAGACGAATCATTCAGGCAATCCACATGTCAGGAACAAATTCCATTCCACCGCGACAAGAATAAACTTAGTACACTCTTACCCCTGTATTCAAGTGCTTTTTGGGAAGGATGTTTGAGATCTTAAGGAGCTGTTGCCAACGTGGTTTCAGAACTCTCACCCAGAGGTGTCGAGCCTGAACCGTTCGCCAAGATAGACGGCTCTGACCGTATTGTCCTCTGATATCTCTCGTGCCGTTCCAGACGCCAGTATCTCTCCGTCCGACAGGATGTAGCTGCGATCGGTGATCGAAAGGGTTTCCCTGACATTATGATC
>DPVD01000250.1:498-804 GCA_003526745.1 Candidatus Latescibacterota bacterium | reverse complement strand
AAGGGTTTCCCTGACATTATGATCGGTGATGAGGATACCGATCCCGCGATCGCGAAGTTCCACGACCATGGTCTGAATATCTTCGACGGCCTTGGGAGCGATCCCCGAAAATGGCTCATCCAGCAGGAGGTGCTTGGGATCTCTTGCGAGCGAGCGAGCGATCTCAAGTCTTCTGGACTCCCCGCCTGACAGCTGGTCGGCGTAGCTGGACGAAAGCGAAGACAGACCGAGTTCCCCCAAGAGCTCGTCGGATCGTGCCCGTATCGATTCCCTGTCGAGTTCCATGGTCTCTAGAATCGCTTCGAC
>DPVD01000250.1:0-190 GCA_003526745.1 Candidatus Latescibacterota bacterium | reverse complement strand
TTCTGTGCCACCGTCAGTCGACGAAACACCGAGGATTCTTGAGATAGGTATCCGATACCGAGCCGTGCCCTCTTGTAGGTAGGAAGTGATGTGATATCCTGATCGCCCAGCTGGATCTGCCCCCCTTCGGGCCGTATCAGGCCCACGATCGCGTGGAAGGTGGTCGTCTTTCCGGCGCCGTTCGGTCCGA
>DPVD01000259.1:0-9370 GCA_003526745.1 Candidatus Latescibacterota bacterium | reverse complement strand
ATATTCCGAGCGTCAACACGCTAATCGTGAATCGCTCCGATCGAATGGGCCTTGCACAGCTCTATCAGTTGCGGGGTCGTGTCGGGCGTTCAAACCAGCGGGCCTACGCGTTCTTGTTCATTCCGTCCTGGAAAGCGCTGCGGAAACCAGCCGCGCGTCGCCTGCGGGCGATCGAGGAGTTCTCGGACTTGGGATCCGGGTTCCACATCTCGATGCGCGACATGGAGATCCGGGGAGCCGGGAATCTGCTCGGAGCCCAGCAGCACGGGCACATCACAGCAATCGGGTTCGACATGTACTGCCGGCTTCTGGACGAGGCTGTCCGTCAGATCAAGGGTGAGGACATTGCGCCCGAGTTCGAGCCCGACGTACAGACATCGGCGTCGGCTTACGTTCCGGACGAGTATATCCCTGATGCAAACCAGAAGATGTCGTTCTACCAAAGGATGGGTGAGGCGAAGCAGACGGTCGAGTTGCTCGCGATCGAAGAGGAGCTCCAAGATCGGTTTGGTGAGCTTCCGGACCCGACTTCGGCTCTGCTGGACTCGATCCACGTGAAGCTTCTGGCCAGGCAGCTGGGGATCGCGATGCTGACGGTGGGACAGGAGATGGTGGTTCGCTTCCTGCCCGAGCGTCTCCTCCAGAGAGAAGACGTCGAACGGATGGTAAATGCGTCGCCACTTCCGTTCCAGTTCTTTCTGGGCGAGGAGGCGCGTATCGAGGTTCAGCTCGATGGGAACAGCCCAGAGACCCGACTTCGCTGCGCCAAAAATGTGTTGATGAGCCTCCTGTGACGGTTTATATTCTCGACTTGTTAGAATCGACGGAACATTTTAATCTTAAAGGAGTTACAGCGATAGCACATCGTTCTAGACGCGTGATGATCCCACGTCTGCTTGTCGTCGCCCTGAGCCTTTTGGCTGCATGTAACCGTGCGCCTGTGGGAGAGGTGGTAGCCCGTGTGGGCGACGCGGTTCTGACCGCGCAGGAGCTTGAGCGTCGTGTCCCGATCCATTTGGAGGGACAGGTGACTGCGGATCATCGGCGCCGGATGGTCGAATCTTGGGTGGAAGAGCAGCTTCTGTATCAGGAAGCCCTGACCCAAAAGGTGGACGAGGACCATGGGGTGAACCGACGGATCGACCAGGCTGTCCAGGTGATTCTGACGGCGGAGCTGCTTGAGCGCCTGTTCAGCGAGGTGTCCACGGTTAGCGAAGACGACCTGCGGGCATACTACTCTGAGCGCTCGGATGTGTTTGTCCGGGATGTGCCGGAACTTCGAGTGCGCCAGATCTTGGTGAAAGGGCGTTCCGACGCGTCGAGGGTTCGTAAGCGTCTCGAAGGTGGTGCAATGTTTGACCAAGTCGCCCGCGAAGAGTCGATAGATGCCTCGAACGAGATGGGTGGCGATGTGGGCTACTTCACGGAGGATCGAGTCGCCCCGGAGTTCTGGTCCGGTTGCGACAAGGCCAAGATCGGGAAGCTAACGCTGGTCCGTACCCCACTTGGGTATCATCTGATCGAGGTGCTTGACCGGAAAGAGGCTGGGACCGTCCGCGAACTTCTGAATGTGCGGGACGAGATTCGACAGCGCATCCTGACAGATCGGCGCGAGTCCATTCGCGCGAAAATGCTGGAAGAAATTCGGAACCGGATCCCAGCATCGATCGCTTATGACAAGCTCGAAAACCCGTCGTGAGAGACCGGTGAGGAGAAAGGCTGACGTCGTCATGCGTATCAAGTTCCTGATCGCCAGTGTATTGTGCGGGATCTTTCTGTCTGGTCCCTTCGATGCTCGGTCGGAGGAGCTCATCGATGAGATTGTTGCGATTGTTGATGAGTCGATCATCCTGAAGTCGGATGTGATGCAGCAGATGGCGTTCGCAGCGCTTCAGCAAGGACTCTCCCGCGAGCAGCTCGCCGGGTCGCGCGCCGAAGAGATGTTTCGGATGATCATGGATAACATGATCCAGGACGAGCTTCTTATTGCGAAGGCCAAGGAAGACAGTCTCGAAGTCTCGAAAGAGATGATCGAACAGCGCGTCCGGGCCCAGCTCAAGCAGATGAAGGCTGAGCGTGGTCCGACCGAGTTTACGAGACAACTTGAGTCGGAGGATCTGACAGAGAGAGAAGTGCGGGACCGTCTGCGTCAACGCTACCGTAAGGACGCACTACGACAGATGATGCACCAGAAACTGGTTCATGAAATCTCGCTCTCCCCTCGCGATGTGACGGACTTCAAGCGACGCTACGAGGGGTCGCTCCCGCCGATCTACTCGTTGAGTCATATCATGGTATCACTTAAGGCGAACGAAGACAGGCGGGCTGAGGCCCGGTCTCGCGCTGAAGCGCTTCTCGAACGAGTCCGGAACGGAGAGGACTTTGTGGAGCTTGCGCAAAATCACTCTGAGGATCCGGGGTCCGGACCGCGGGGCGGCGATCTCGGGTTCTTCGGACGCGGCGACATGGTGGCTCCCGTAGAAGAGGCGGCCTACGCGCTGTCTCCCGGGGAGATTGGCGAGGTTGTTGAGAGCGAGTTCGGATATCACGTCCTCAAGCTTGAGGAGAAGCAGGGAGAACGGATTCGGGCAAGACACATCCTGATCGCGTTGCAGCCGTCTGAGTCGGACGCTGCGGCCGCGTATCAGGAAGCCGTGAAGCTCTACGAGCGGATCCAGGAGGGCGAGGACTTTGTGACGCTTGCGAAAGCGGAGTCCGATCACAAGCAGACGGCCGCAACCGGCGGTCGATTGGGGTCCTATTCAGAGGATCAACCGCCGCCCGGCTTCGCGGCGCTTCTTCCCACGATGTCGCTGGGCGAGGTCAGCCGACCGATACAGACGGAGTTCGGCTGGCATCTGGTGAAAGTGAACGATGACGACAACTCTCTGGACGAGATCGTTCGCCAGATTAAGATGCAGGAGTACTTCGAGCAGGTCTTGGCAGAGACACGCCAGAAACTTTATATCGACATCCGCCTGCAATAATCAGAAGAAGCGACCGTGAGAGTCGACCTGTATCTCAAGACTATTTGCCTGATGAAACGACGGTCTGAAGCGAAGCGAGCCTGTGACAACGGGATCGTCTCGATCGGCGGTGTGCAGGCGAAGGCGGCGAGGGAGGTACACGCCGGCGACCGCATCGCGATCGCCTTTACGGATCGGTATCTGGATATAGAAGTGTTGGAGCTGCCAAAGGGAAACATCCCTAAGGCACAAGCCCGAGAATACTACCGCGTCGAAAGGGATGAAGAGCGGGACGCCCTCGATTTCTGAGTTGTCCTCGACCAAGACACTCCATCCCGGTCAGCCAGTGAGGCTGGCCATTTGCGTTTATGGCCCTGTGCTGAGCCGAACACCCAAAAAGGATGTTGAGCCCTACAGTTCGCTGGCCACGATCTACGATTTTGTGATGCGGCACGTGGACTACGTTCACTGGGCGGACCACGTGGAAGCGCTGATCGTGCGTCACAACTTGGTTCCCTCGACGATGGTCGACATATCTTGTGGTACGGGGAGTCTGGTCGTCGAGCTGGCGCGTCGAGGTTATCGGATCGACGGGGCCGATGCGAGCGACGAAATGCTCGACGTGGCTCGGAACAAAGTGTTGGACGGCGGGTATGAAATTGGTCTGTATAACCAGTCGTTTTTAGAACTGGATGGGTTGGGCCCGCACGACTGCGCGCTCTCGTTGTATGACAGCGTGAACTACCTGAAGTCGATTGCGGATGTGGCTGGGATGTTCGAGCGCGTTCACACTCTTCTAAACCGCGGCGGGTTATTCATCTTTGATGTGTGCACGGAGACGAACTCGATTCGACACTTCCGGGACATGCGCGAGCGGGAGCGCGGCGACGGGTTCAACTACACGCGTCATAGCTACTTCAAAGAGGGTGTCCAGTACAACGATTTCAGGATAAAGTTTGACTCTCCGAAGCGTGAGATTCACGAGCACCACCAGCAGCGAATCTACCCGCTGCGTGAGATAGAGCTCGCCGTCAGCGAATCACCGTTCAATCTCGAAGCGGCGTATGACGGGTTCGGGTTCCGGGATTCGTCAGAGGAGTCGGACCGCGTTCACTTCGTGCTCCGCGCGTGAGCCAAGAGCAGTTCGCCACCAATGACACCTTGACCACGAAGAGAATCACGAAACGCAAGGTCAGTTGCTCGCCCAGAAAGTCTAACGCGAAGATCGATAACGGAGCAGGGCATTGATCGAATTTCAGCACGTGTGGTTCGAGCGGGAGGGGCGAACGATCTTGGCGGATCTCGATTTCGAGGTGGCGCGTGGGGAATTTGTTTATGTGCTCGGGCAGACCGGATCGGGGAAGAGTACCCTACTGCGGTTGCTCCTTTTCGATCCGAGGCCGACGCAAGGTGTGGTGTTTGTCGGAGAGTATGACTCGGCGATGATTCAGGACCGACAGATTCCGTATTTACGAAGGAGGATCGGATTTGTGTTCCAGGATTTTAAGCTGCTCAGAGATCGGACGGTCTTTGAGAACGTCGCATTCGCGCTATCCGTGACGGGCACGAAGGGGTCCGAGGTCAAGAACCGCACACTAAAGCTGCTCTCTCGGGTTGATCTGATGCACAAACGGGACGAGAAACCGACGTCGTTGTCGGGTGGAGAACAGCAGCGTGTCGCTATCGCGCGTGCGCTGATCAACGAGCCGTATGTGCTCTTGGCGGACGAACCGACCGCAAATCTAGACTTGGAGTCGACGGAGCGGGTGATGGAGATCCTCAACGATGTAAATGCAAAAGGAACATCGATTCTCATGGCAACACACGACATCGGGCTGGTCGAAAGGCACCCTCTTCGCACTCTCACACTTGATCACGGCGCGCTGGTGATCTGAGATGGCGCGCGCGCTTAGAGAAGGGGCGGTTGCGCTGTGGCATACGGGCACCGTGGGGGCGCTGTCGGCTTTGGCCGTGGGGGCGTCTCTGCTTCTGGTCGGTCTGTTTGCTCTGATGGTTGACGCAGCGCAGGGCCTAAGCGCCTCCGTGAAGGATCGTGTCGAGGTCGACGTGTATCTGAAGAACCGCTTCTCACCCAACTCGGCCGAGCAGTTGGCCGGGTTGATCGCTGAAATCTCCGGCGTCTCGGAGGTGACCTATGTCGACAAGGATGCCGCCTCTAAAGAGTTCAGGACTCTGTTCGGGGACAATCTGCTCGACGCACTTTCGACAAACCCACTGCCCGCATCGCTTCGTGTTCGGTTCGATTCGTCCAGTGACGTGACGGCCGCTGCTCGGGCGGTTGTCGACGCTGTTGAAGGAAACGCCGGCGTTGAGTCGATAGACGGGGGTGAATTGTGGTTGAGCGGGCTGGATCAGGCACTCGATGTGGCGACGGGGGTTGCGATTTTTCTGGGAGTTGTTCTCTGCGTTGCCTGTGCCTTCGCCGTGAGCAATACGTCGAAGTTGATGGTACTTGCACAGCAGGAGGCGATCGAAGTGATGCACTTGGTCGGAGCGACTGGCGCCTTTGTTCGGACGACCTTTCTGATCGGCGGTGCGCTACAGGGCGTAATTGGAGGGGTTCTGGCCGCGATCGTGCTCCTGATGAGCGGAGGCGTGATGGGATCCTGGTTCCAGGCCGCTGCGTCTTTCCCGCTAGCCCAGGTGGCATTCGGACTCGTTCTTCTCGGTCTTGTGCTGGGTGTCCTCGGAAGCTGGACGTCCCTCAATCGGGTTCTGCAGGCGATTGCTTCGTGAGTCGCCTGCTCAACGTGGCAGCAATTGTGGTCTTGATGCCGAACGTCGTTTTCGCAGAAACACTAGAGGAAAAACTCAATCGCGAGAAAGCTGTTCTGGATAGCCTGAACACCATGCTTGAGAAGGAACGCGAAGAGCTCAGTCAGACGGAGATGAAGAAGCTCACGATTGGCGCGAGGCTCGACCGGATTCAGCGTGAGGAATTTCAGGCAAGGAGGGAGCTCCGCGGACTGTCCGAGAGGGAACGAAGCCTGCAGGCTCGCCTTGTCCACACACGCGAGGCTCTGAACATCGCGGAACGAAAGCTCGAGGAGCGAACGGACGGGATCGCCGACCGGCTGAGACAGTCGTACAAGCTGGCACGACAGAACCCGCTTGAGATACTGTTGTCCGGTGTGTCGCTCGGTGAGGGTCTGCGACGGCTGAAGTATTTGTCTCGAGTGGCCGAGCAAGACCGCGTCGACATGGCGGCTCTCGCCTCAGCGAAAGAGGACGTGCGGAAGGCCCTCAGAGTGCGACAACTCCAGCACTCGAACCAGCAAACGCTCGTGCGGGCGAAGGAGCGGAAGCGTCAGGATCTGGAGAAGTCAGTTACCCGATACGACGTGGAGATCAAGCAGCTCGAGAGGAAAGAGAGTCTGTATCGATCGGTGATTCGGGATACTCGAAAGGATATTGAGACTGGCGAGCACCGTCTGGCCGAGTTGATCAAGCAGATCGAGCGACACCGTCTGGCCGGTCGGCGTTTGGGAGAACTGCGGGATGTCGATTTCCCCGGGCTCAAGGGCCGGTTGCCTTGGCCAGTGAATGGTCGGATTCTCATGAAGTTTGGGCGTGTCAAGGATCCTGAACTGGGGACGTGGACGATGAACCGTGGTGTAGCGATCGCTGCCGATGCGGGCACGGATGTGCTAGCGATCGCGCCTGGCGAGGTGATGCTCGTTGACTGGTGGCGGGGCTACGGTCAATTGGTTCTGCTTCGCCACCCAAGGGGGTATTACACGCTTTACAGTCATTTGCAGTCGCGCAGCGTCGAACAGGGCGAAATCCTGAACGAGGGCGCGCTGATTGGGACCGTCGGTAGCACGGGCCGCCTAGACGGTGTCCCTCAGCTTCATTTCGAGATCATGGAGCAGGAGCAGGCACTCAACCCGGTTGAATGGCTGGTACCGTAGACGATGGTCGTTGGTATTGACATCGGTGGTACATTCACTGACTTGGTAAGCTGCGAAAGCGGGACCTTGCTGGCGGTTAAGGTTCCCTCGACACCGAGTGATTACTCGGAAGGGTTCTCTGAGGCGCTCGACTCAGCCCGATCCGATGACGCGAAGATCGAATCGATCGTTCACGCGACGACGATCGCGACAAACGCTCTCATCCAGAGGAAGGGGGCACGAATTGGTCTGATCACGACCGAAGGGTTCAAGGACGTGCTTTCACTTAGACGGAGGGATCGTCGGCAGAGCTATGGTATCGAGACGGCATTCGCGCCGCTGATTCCACGCGAGATGCGTCGCGAGGTCCGAGAACGATCCTCACCCTCCGAGGTGCTGAAGGCGGTTGAGCCTGACGACGTCCTGACCGTTGCCGACGGACTGTTCAAGGATGGGGCGCAGGCGATTCTTGTCGCGTTTCTGCATTCGGTCACGTGCCCGGAGAACGAACGAATCGCGCTGTCTGCTCTGCGTGCTCGTTTCCCTGGCCGGTTTGTGTTTGCGTCGCATCAGATCTCGGACGAGCCGACGGAGTTCGAGCGTTTCTCGACCGGAGCGGCAAGTGCGTACGTGGCGCCGCTCGTGAGTGAGTATATCGACGGTATTGTGGATAGCACTATGGCGACCCAGGATCTTCAGATCGTGACGAGTGACGGGGGTCTGGTAGATGTCCAGACGGCGAAATCGAACCCCGTTCGCACAGCCTTGTCTGGACCGGCCGCAGGTGTGTGGGGTGCCCGAGCTGTTTGCGATCGGATCGGCCGTCCGGCTTTCGTAGCCTGTGATATGGGCGGTACGAGCTTCGATGTGTGTCTCGTTAGAGAGGGTACACCCCCGTTGACTCGGTCCCGAGAGCTGGATTTCGGGATGCCTATCGCCGTCGAGATGCTGGATATCGCGACGATTGGGGCGGGAGGTGGAAGCATCGTGTCGGTCTCGTCGGTCGGTAAGGTCGAAGTGGGTCCGGAAGGCGTGGGGGCCGATCCGGGGCCCGCGTGCTATGGCAAGCAGGGACACTGTGCCACCGTGGCCGATGCCGATCTCGTGCTCGGTCGGATCTCATCAACGTTGCGGCTTCCGTCGGGGTCGCGATCCCTCGACGTGGATGCGGCAAGGAAAACGATCCGGGAGCGCGTCGCAGCACCGGTTGGCGTGTCCGTCGAGGAAGCAGCCGGCTTGATCGTGGCGACGGTCGAGGAGCGGATGGCGGACCAGATCCGTCAGATGGCTCTGCACAAACGCGTGGACGTGACGAGTCATCTCCTGTTCGCGTATGGAGGGGCGGGACCTGTTCATGCAGCTGGGATCTCGGCTGCGCTGGGGATCGACGAGATTGCTATCCCGCCGAATGCTGGTCTCTTCTCGGCTTGGGGGGGACTTTTGACCTCGGAGCGCACGTCCGTTTCGACGTCGCATCTTTTTGCACTCGATTCGTCTGCTCTGTCTGCTGTCGAGGCTATCCTCGCCGATCATACCGAGGCAATCGCCACCGAAGACGCAGTCGTCTCGCACTCTGTCGATGTGCTCGCTGAGGGGTCGCACCGCACGGTTACTGTCCGACTCGCGGCAGAGGATGGGGTCGACAGTCTGATGACGCGCGCTCGAGAAGGATTGCTGGAGGTCAACGATAGACTTGCAGTTACAAGGGTCCTTTCTGTGGCGACCCGAT
The DNA here is from genome assembly GCA_003526745.1 of Candidatus Latescibacterota bacterium. Taxonomy (GTDB): domain Bacteria; phylum Latescibacterota; class UBA2968; order UBA2968; family UBA2968; genus UBA2968. The sequence goes on along the minus strand of DPVD01000259.1, from coordinate 764 downwards.
CGCCCCGAAGGGACCTTGAAGAGGTGGTGCCCCGAGTCGAGGTGTCCGATTATTTGGAGCCGACCACAAGAGGGATTTTCTTCGGGAGCCAGGAACTGGAGTGCGCGATCATAGATCGAGGTTCACTCGGGGCGGGCAGCCAGGGGGAAGGTCCCTGTGTGATTGAAGAACCGGGGGCAACAACAGTGTGTCCACCAGGCTTTGTCTGGCGTGTTGGCGATCTATCGATGCTATTCTTGGAGCGGAAGCGATGAGTGATCCGATACTCCAGAATAGGGTCTGGTCTAGGATGCAGGCAGGCGTGGACGAAGCTGAGGTTGTTTTCCGCTCTGGATCGGGCAGCGCGGCGCTTTGCGAAGGCGAAACGGCGATTGGCCTATTCTCCGCTGATGGACATTTGCTGGTCGAGGGCTCGACAAGCGCTCCTTATCAGGCAGCTCTTCTCCGTGTGTGGATCCAGGCCATTCAGGACCGAATCGATGACGGAGAGGGCGCTTGGGTATCGAACGATCCGTATGACGGCGGTGGCTCGATATGTGACCTCAAGATGGTGGCACCTGTTCAGACGGAGAGCGGTGTGCTATGGGTTGCCGTTACAGGACATTACTCCGACCTAGGTGGGAAAAGTGTGGGAGGTGTGGCGCCGGGTGCAAGGAGGATCCACGAAGAAGGATTGCGGATCCCGTTCTCGAGGTTGGACGAGCATCTAACGGAACTGCTTTCCGCGAACTGCCGGTATGCGGGTGTCGCACGTCAGGATCTGG
>DPVD01000075.1:0-15775 GCA_003526745.1 Candidatus Latescibacterota bacterium | reverse complement strand
GGGAAGAAGATATCGATCCATTTGCGCCCTTCCGCATAGGCCTTCCGTGTAGCGTCTTGGATCAAGTCTTTCGGCAGATACAGACTCGTCGAGTAGGATCCCCACCGACCGTATGTGGGTGAGGCCGGATCCCGGCTTCCGCGATCGAGACTCCCTCGCCAATCAGCATAAGCTGACACCTCGACGCTTATACCTGCAGCTTCGAGCGCGTCTGGGAACTGGATCGTCAGCGTACCCATGAAATTGCGTGTCGCTTCAATGCTACGTTCGGGAAGCTCAGTCAACTGCCAGTAGTACGTGCCGTCCTCGTCTATGTCCTTCACATACACAGGAGGTAGCCCCGGCATCAATCCAGAACTTGCGGCCGCGACCCCGTTCACGTAGATGATGTCCTTGGCGCACTTTGCCTTGAGAATTTCGACGATACTGTCGAATTCGTTACCTTCGACGGATATACCGTTGTTCAGCCAATGGAACTTGTCTGCGTATTCTGATGCTCTCGCTTGCAGCGCTGTTCCGAACTCGAACTCCATCGAACGTTTGATGTCACGTCCGATGACGGTCAAGCTCCCGAGCCGGTCGAGGTTGTGGAGCGCGCAGATCGATACCGCGCCGCCGAGTCCACGTCCCGTGCCGCCGACGATAACGAGGTGCTGACCGTTGAGCCAGGATGCGTCGTATTCATTCGACTCGATAAGGGCTTTCTGAGAGGACCAGGATTCGTCGATCAGCGTCGCCGCTTCATCGGGAAACCCGACGATTTGCTCTTTGCTCGGTCTCTGGATTGCGGGTGCACCTTCTTGGATGCGCGCGCCTTCTTCAACTCTCGCCCAAGGACTTGGCGAGTCGGCCATCTATGCCTCCTTCTGTATGATTTGGGTATGGATTTTTCTTAGTAGGGTTTAGATATAATGGCGATCCCACTGCAAGGTAAATCAAATAGAAGAATTTTGGAAGTAGGTGTGCAATCTAGAAGAGCTGAAAAGGGGAATGCGATGTTGTGAGTACAGAGAAGCGAATTCTGACGTCAAATTGATCTCTAGAGCTTTGCCCCCCTGCATTTAGACTTTGTCCCCCTCTTTGCTTTTTCTCCAAGCTTCTTTGCCCTCTCGCTCGATAAGGGAAAGTGATCGAGGACATCGTATTACCAAGAGTTTGGCGAAAAGGTTAAGATGAGCTTGCTGACTTCAAGACCGCAGGAATCCGGCTAAGCTTTTTCCCCTCGGCAATTTCAAGTGCTGTTCTTCCCGCCGGATTCCTTTTGCCTGCATCCGCGCCCGCTTCCAGCAGAAGTTCCGTGGACTCGGCGCAATCATTTTTCTGCGACGCATTCATCATGAGCGGTGTGTATCCGAAATAGTCCGATCCTTCCTTGAGGTTGAGCGAGTCGACATTGGCTCCCCTAGATAGCAGAACCTTCACGCTTTCTGGTTCGTGTTCACTAGCCCAATGGAGCGGCTTTCCGCCGACCCAATTGATCTCGTCCGCCTCGATGTCTGCTCCCGCATCCAAGAGCATCTCGATGATCTCGATATGCCCATTGTGTGAGGGCCAATGCATAGAGGTGTCGCCGATCCATCCACGCTGGTGCACGGCCAGTGGATCGTATGTGATGTGTTTCCGCACGAGGTGGGTCCACCCTTGTCGCGCCGCAAGCGTGATGGTAATGCCCAGGCCGTTCGTGCCTGAGGCCTTGTCCGGGATTTCGTTCAGAAAGTAATCGACGATTTCTTGCTGCTCGTTCCACGCGGCAATCACAACAGGTGGATAACTTGCAATCGGGCTCGTGTAGACGTCGGCGTCGTTGTCCACGAGTAGCTTGATCATGTCTAGATGCCCGGCTTTTGCGGCTGTGTGGAGTGGTGTTGACTCGTCCCAAGCGTCCTTGTCAGGGTTTCGGATATTCGCGAGAAAAGGGCTCTTGGTCAGTTGGTCACGAACATCGCTGAGTTTGCCGTTCCGGATGCTACTGAAAAAAATATTCAGGTCCATATCAGGTTCCGTGTGGCGTGGTGACAGGTGGTTCAGCTATGCTGCGATCCTTATTGGTATACACCGACGGGTTTCGCGGTCCTCTCTTAATACTGGTGGTTGCTTTTTGGTTTTATACGCTCAAAAGGACAGTCGCGTTTAACGACAAACTCCCGCATGATAGCCTGTATGACAACCGGTTTTATATGAAGTTTGAAATGATCGATTGTGACCGCGTGTGAGAAGCTCCGACAGGACCGATCACGTCAATACGTACGCCCCTCAATCGTTAGGGGTTGGTGAATGTAGAGGGGCTGCGAGCGACGATCGACTGCAACATTTCCAGTGGTAGTCGGACGATGCGCATAATTTCCGGGGGCAGCCAGAATATATCGATGTCGAATCAGGAGGGACAACGATGAGGCTTGGGGGACGCACGGCTCTGATCGTGGGCGGTGCAGGATCGATGGGTAGCGCAACAGCAAGACTTTACGCGCAGGAAGGCGCTTCCGTATGTGTGGCTGACGTCAATTTGGAGCGTTCGGAAGCTGTGGCTGCCCAGATCGTGGAAGGCGGGGGGAGCGCAATAGCAACACACTTGGATGTCTGCGAAACAGCACAATGGGAAGGCGCCGTGGCCGCGACAGAGGAAGCCTTTGGACATCTGGATTTGATGATCAACCTTTCGGGCAACCAGTACCGTGTGAGCTTCGACGAGCAGACTGAAGAGATGTGGCGGCACGTGATCGACGTCAATCTGACGGCCTGCTTTGTTGGAATTAAATCCGTCGTGCCCGCGATGAGACGCGCGGGTCGTGGTGTGATCCTCCACGTCGGGTCACTCGCCTCGATCCGACAGGGCCGTACAAGCCCTGCTTACGGTGTTAGTAAAATTGGTCTCGTCGCGCTGACGCGAAGTGCCGCGGCATCCTACGCGAAGGACAATATCCGGTGTGTTCTGATTTCGCCGGGTCACGTCGACACCAATTTCATTCGCAATGACTCCGAGCACAGCCCGAACAGCTGGGAGACGAGTATCGACAACCCCAAGAATTATGAGCGGCGCAAGGCTTCGACACCTCTAGGGCGGTTGTGTGAGCCTGAGGACATCGCGAAAACGTTCCTGTTCGCAGCCACCGACGAAGCTTCGATGATCACGGGATCGATGATCACTGTTGACGGCGGCGCCGGCATTTAATCGAGAAATGGGAAGAACCAAGATGAGTGATTCATCAACAGTGCGTCTTGCAGGGGTGAACGACGAGCCTAGCCCATCGTGGGACTTGGATGAGGGCCTAGATGTACTCGATGTGCTTGGGATCAAGTTCATCGAGCTTCGCGCTGCTTACGGAGAGATGGTTGACCAGATGGATGATGACACATTCCTGCGAGTGGCGGATCGAGTCAAAGAGAGAGGCTTCGAAGTCACGACCTATTTGGGTCAGGTCGGACGCGCACTCCCCGACGAAGCCCTACGTAAGGAAAACATCTCGCATATTACGCGCGCCGTTCAGAGAGCCGACTACATCGGGACCTCTTTTCTGAGGACGATGGGCTACAGGAAGGGAGAGGCAGGTACCGATTGGTTCACTGTCGCGACCGATATGTATCGGGCGATGGCCGAGATCGCGGAGGCTGGGGGAAAGACCCTGATTCTCGAAAATCCACCCAACCGAACCTCTGCTGTCTGCACGCTACCGCAGGTTCTGAAGGCGCTTCAGGAGGTTGATTCGCCGAACTTTCGACTTAATTTCGATCCCGGCAACTTTGGAGCGCATGGAGAAGTTGGTATCGACATTTTCGAGACACTTAAGGACTACGTCGTCAACGTTCACGTGAAAGACATCAAGGAACCGGGCGATACGAGCACATACTGCATCGCGGGTGACGGGAAGTGCGACTATCCTGAGATCTTCAAGCGCCTGCGCGAGATGGGCTACTCAGGCTGCATCACGGCGGAGCCGCACCTACTGCACTCAGAGCAGTTCCATGTCTCGGGTCGCGAGAACTACATCAAGGCAGTCAATCGGATCGCTGAACTTCTCGAAGCTGCCGGGTATTCAGTAAAGAAGAGCTAGCCTGCCTACGAACATTACTCTTTGCCCAATGGAGCAAAACTATGAAGCTGACCTTCTTCGATGATTTCCGACTCTGCGCTGTTACCAACGATGGTGTCGTTGCTCTTGATTCACTCGTCGAGAACGTCGACGGGTTCCCTCCTCAGCTGATTCTGAGTACGGTCATTTCTCAATGGGCCGATTACAAACCGCAGTTTCAGTCTGCGATTGAGAGTTCAGATGCCATCGATCTTGAATGCGTGAGGTTGCGTGCCCCGACGCCCCAGCCGACATCGGTCGTGTGTATGGCCGGAAATTACATGGAGTTCGGAACGCTGCCGGAGAAGCCGGCGCAAACGGCGTTTTTCAAAAGCTCATATGCGATGATCGGTGATGGGGACACCATGCAATTGCCCGATGTGCCAGCATCGATCTTCGAAGGAGAGGCAGAGATGGCTCTGGTCATCTCGAAGCGGGCGACTAAGGTGAAGGTCGAAGAAGCGATGGACTATGTCTTCGGCTACCTGAACTTTTGTGATGGATCTGCTAGGGGTCTGGCTGCCGGTATGGGGCTGCCGTACTTCATGAAGTGCAAGGACACCTTCGCGCCAATTGGGCCTTACATCGTGACAGCGGATGAGATTGAGAATCCGCATAAGTTGCACGTCAAGCAATGGAACAACGGAAAGGTGACCCACGACTACAACACCGATGACATGGCCTACACGATCGCAGAAACGGTCGCTTTCGTAACGGCCAACTCGACACTCGATGCGGGCGACGTGATCGCAGTGGGTGTGAACCACGGGCAGCTCCACCCGCTTCAGAACGGTGATGTTGTGGAGCAGGAGATCGAAGGACTCGGACGACTGACGTTCAAGGTAGAGGATGCGCTCAACCGGACCTGGAAACGTGAGACTCGAGCGGAGCGCGCCGATTTGGGAGAACAGGGTGCGACACCTCAACTGACGGGCAAATACGCAGACGGATGAGCGGATCCGCTAGGAACAGACCGAACATTCTGTGGATCAGCTCCCACGACACGAGTGCACGCAACTACGGGTGCTACGGAGACACCTACTCCAGAACCCCGAATATTGATCGGCTGGCGTCTCAGGGGATCCGGTACACGAACGCCTTCACGGTCGGACCGATCTGCTCGCCGTCTCGCATGAGCATCTACACCGGAATGCATCCGACGACGTTGGGTACGCATCACCATCGCAGCGCCGTGATCCGGCCGCCAGAAGTCGAGTTGCTTCCTAAGATGCTCTTGGATGCTGGCTACGCGTGCACAAGGCCGGATCAAGACCTCAATCTCTACGTCACGCGGGAGGAGTATGAATCGTTCCTAGATTCAGACGATTTCTGGGAAAGCCGATCCAAAGACAGACCCTTCTTCGCCTGCTTCAAGCTTGGCAGTGCGCACGCCAGTGTGTTCAAGCTTACACCGGAGGAGGCGCGCAGTCAGAGATCGAACTTGCTGGACGACGATGAACTCCACGACGCCGAAAAGGCACCGGTTCCGTCGTTTGTTCCGGATACACCGCTGTTTCGTGAGCGGATGGCACTTTTCTACGATGCGATCACGAACGTTGACAAGCAAGTCGGAGAGATTCTCGACAAGCTGGAAGCCGAGGGTTTGTCGGAAGACACGATTGTTGCCTTCTGGGCCGATCACGGGTCGGGTTACCCCCGTGGTAAAATCCACGCGTATGACGACGGGCTCCACATACCGCTGATTCTCAGGTTTCCGTCGAAGTACCGTCATCTCGCACCGAGCGATCCCGGCAGCAAGATCCACGATCTTGTCCTGCACATGGATCTCGCACCGACAATACTTCATCTGGCAGGTATATCGATCCCAGAGCAGGTCCAGGGCCGGACTCTGTGTGGTTCGAATTACGAATCCAGGGAGTATGTCTGCTCGGCTCGAGACAGGCTAGACAACAACCCCGAAATGATTCGCACGATCCGAACCCACCGGTATCGCTACATCCGAAATTTTTTGCCGCACCAACCCTACGCGTCATTCTATCCGGACGGGGGTTTTTTTTCACCTATTCCTGAGGATGGGACTCCCGAGCGTGACTTCTGGGAGACATCGTGTTTGCCGGGCGAACAGAAGCTTCACGATCCGGATGGTGTCTTCCTTATGTATGATCCGCCTTTAATGGTCAGAGGGCAGGGGTTTCCAGATGAATACCGACAGTACCTGGTATGGCAAGATCACAAGCCTCACGAAGAACTCTACGACATCCAAGGTGATCTTGAATCAATTCACAACCTCGCGGACGATCCAGGTCACTTTGAGATCAAACAGGAGCTCAGAGAGGAACTCTACAAATGGATGATTGATACGGATGATTTGGGTTTGCTTGAAGAGACAGAGATTTGTGAGCGTGCTGCAAAGTATAACGGCGTCAGTCGAGAGGTCGGTCTTCGTTGTGATAATTTTCCGCGGATTCTCGAGACTGCTGATCTGCCCAGGTTGGGTGAGGATGGACGACAGGAGCTGCTACTCCGGCTGACGGATCCGGACAGCGCCGTCAGATACTGGGCGGCAACCGGGCTTCGTTCATACGATACGGACACACAGACCGTCGAGGGTCTGCTTCCCCTCCTCGATGACGCATCCATCAGTGTTAGTCTGGCTGCCGCGGAATGTCTGGTTAGTGCGGGAGAAGGATCGGCCGCGCTCGCCGCCTTAACGCGATGTCTGGAGCACGAAATCCTGTGGGCGCGACTCCGCGCAGGCGCTTACCTTTCGTATTGTACTCGTGACCAGCTTCGGCCCCTGAAGTCACTGATAGAGGTCTTGCGCTCTGCCGAGGCGAACAGCAGTATGTTTGGGTCAGAGCACAAGCCACACATCGAGACCCATCAGTTTGACGGGATGCTTGACGCGCAGCGAGACGTGATTGCAAAGCGGTGGGTGTTCGAGAGAACGAGAAGGAGAATCGAACTGGCTTGAACGGAACCAGGCGCTAATATGGTAGCAGTGAGAACAAGATAATCTCTAGGACGAAAGCGTATGATGAGCGAAATCAAGCGGAACAGTGCAGGGATCCCGGTCAGGGAACTGGGGAAGACAGGTCTCGAAGTTTCGATTGTCGGGTTTGGCGGGGGACATAGTGTGCGTCTGGACATGAGCGTGCAGGAGACCGTCAGGCTTGTCCATGAGGCGATCGACTCGGGCATGACGTTCATGGACAACGCTTGGGAGTATCATCAGGGCGAGGCTGAGCGCCGTATGGGTCAGGCGTTGGTGGGTCGTCGTAACCAGGTTACTCTGATGACGAAGGTCTGTGCGCGCGATCGATTGACTGCTGAAGCACAGCTGAACGAGAGCCTGGCTCGGTTCAGGACGGACGTGATCGATGTCTGGCAATTCCACGAAGTGAACTACGACAACGACCCGGAATGGATCTTTCAGGCGGAAGGTGCTATCGAGGCGGCTGCCGCGGCCAAGGAGGCGGGTAAGATTCGACACATCGGGTTCACGGGACACAAGAGCCCACACATCCTGAAACGTATGCTGGAGATGGATTTCGATTGGGATACGTGTCAGATGCCTGTCACGGTTCTGGATACCCACTACCGAAGCTTCCAGAAAGAGATACTACCTGAGCTCAACCGAAGAGGGATCGGAGTGATCGGCATGAAATCGCTGGGCGGCCGCGGGCAGTTTGTTTACGACCTCGGTTTGACTGCCGAACAATGCCGACGCTACGCACTGTCTCAACCCATCAGTACGCTTATCTGCGGGATCCAGTCCCAGGAAAACCTTGAGCAGGACCTCGCCATCGCGCGCGGTTTTACACAGATGCCGGATGCGGAACAGCAAGAGTTGTTGGGCAGTGTCTATAAAGAGGCATCCGACGGCCGCTACGAATGGTATAAGAGCATGCAGACTTATGACTCTCAGTATCATCGCGATCAGCACGGTTTCCAGACGACAGGGTAACCCTGTGCTTCTGGCCTCCGGACTGGTCAGGGACTGGATAACACGATATGGCGAAAGGGTCGGAGTGAACGCTACCTGAGGAATGGCTCTTGGCCAATATGCGACTGGCCGCCCTGTGTGCATCCGTATAAGATCAAACGTGGTGCTTGGTAGTGGCGCCAGTCATCTCGAATAACCAGTGTTCATACAGCCGCAGCAAAGCGAAGGCAGGCAGCCACAACGTTACCATAGGTTGCAACCTGACCAGCAGCCACAGGAGTAGTCAGATGTATCCAGAAGAAGAAGCCAACCTGCTCAAACCCTATACGCCTACTGACCCGATTTTCACGGTTGATTCGGACTACATCAGCCGAGCACGTTCGTCCTCTAAGAGGGAGGAGAGCCCGTGCGGACAGGCACTTGAGGCTCTACTGGTGGATGCGGAACGAGCCCTGAAGCAAGAGCCTCTGACGATCGTTAACAAGCCGATCTTACCTCCTAGTGGCGACAAGCACGATTACATGAGCGTTGGGGCTTACTGGTGGCCTGACCCTGATAAGCCAGATGGCCTGCCCTACATCCGACGGGATGGGGAACCCAATCCCGAAGCCCAGACGACAGATCGACCGCTCCTAGGGAAGCTCGTTTCAACGGTGAAGAGCCTCGGATTCGCATATGGATTCACGGGGCGCGAGGATTACGCGTCGCGGGCGGCATTGCAGCTACGAACGTGGTTTCTGGATCCCAAAACGAAGATGAATCCCCATCTCACGTTTGGACAGGCAAGACCCGGGATCACCGATGGCACGAACTTCGGGCTGATTGAGACGGCGGCATTCGCACGCGAGATGCTTCCGGCGATCAGTTTTCTTCGAGAATCGGAAAATTGGTCAACGGAAGACATGCACGGCCTGCAGGCTTGGTTCCACGCTTTTCTCGAATGGATGCTGACGCAACCTCTAGGCGTTGCAGAAGCGCGGCACGGCAATAACCACTCGAGCGCGTATGATGTGCAGGTGTCGACCTATGCGCTTTTCGTGGGGCAGCCGGATCTGGCGCGCGTTGTGCTCGAGGGCGTAGGTGACCGTCGGATAGCTCAGCAGATCGAGCCCGACGGTCAACAGCCGAGAGAGCTTGCTCGGACGAAGGCCCTCGGATACTCGAGCATGAACCTGTCGCTTCTGCTCGAACTTGCGGAGATCGGCCGGCAATGGGGGATCGACCTGATCAACTTCGAGACTGACGATAGGCGATCGATCAAATGTGCACTCGATTGGCTTTTTCCCTATTGGACAGGTGAGCAGGAATGGACATTCCCACAAATTCAGCCTTTCGAGTGGGAGCGTGCGTTCCGTTGTCTACGTCTTGCAGCCTATCAGTATTTGAACAAGGGTTACGAGCCGATCGACGCTGATCTCGCGGGTGTGGGTGATCAGGAGAAGGCGAGACAGCTAGACAACCTGCTTAATCCCCCGTTTGAGGGACAACGTCTGCACGGATTGCCTATCGGGAAGGATGTCGTCTTCAAGGATCCGGAACCGTTGGTGGATCCGGATTTCACGAACGGGGAGACAACACTTACAGAAGCCGAGATCGAGTTCTTCAAGGAGAAGGGATTCCTCGTCAAACGTGGCCTCTTAGACGAGAAGGAGACATTCTCCCGTGTCGTCGACCACGTCTGGGAGAATGTTCCCCGAGATCTGGTGAAGCGAGACGATCCCACTACATGGATCGATGCCCCACAAGGGGAATGGACAGCTGAGGATAGGGACAACCTCGGGCTTTTCCGGCGCGGTTCTTGGAAGATGCGGTCGCGGACGATCGGTACACAACCATTCTTTGTGGACAAAATCGCGAACAATCCGCGTATGCAACAAACTGTCGAGTCGTTCATTGGGGGGCCGGTTAAGCGAGCGAATCGCGTTCGAGGTGTCTACTGCATCTTCCCGAAGTCACCCGACCGAGATGCTAAGCTTGGACCGCACGGAGACCATACCTGTGCGCAACTCTCCGCGATGGTTTTCGCGGACACATTGCCTCCGCATTGTGGAGGCTTCACGATCTGGCCCGGTTCTCATTACATGAGCCACCCATACCACCGAACCGTCCACGGACCTCTGCACGACGATCTTGCAGACGACTACGTCAAGGCGAGGGACGAGATTCTAAGGAGGGTTACGCCCGTTCAATTTCACGGAAAAGTCGGTGACGTCGTCTTCTGGCACCCTCGACTCGTGCACGGTCCAGGCATCAACTATTCCGCAGAGCACGACCAACCCGTCGTCAGGTATATCGTGCCGTGTGAATACCAGAAAGACGGACTTACGTCCTATTTCAACCTGTCTCACGGTCCTGCTCCGAATCGCCAATGGTGGGTCGATACCAAGAACTTCCGTGAAGATGTGCCAGCGACGCCCGAAAATATCTGGGACGGCTGGGCTTTCAGAGTCGGTTAGTGGAATCTCTCGGGTTTCTGCCAGTGAGTAGGGCTTACCCTCTCTCTGTCACGTCTTGGGCGTATCCAAACCCGAGTAGAGCCGGGTGTTATTGACCACCACCTGTTTTTGGTGTTCAGAAAGGATTCACACGTGACAAACGCACACGCACTCACCAAACGTGACGAACTCGTAGAGTCAGGATTCACCATCGTGCCCTGTGTGATGGATTCGGATTTATTGGACAGACTCAAGGCGTGGTCCAATGGCATTTTCGACCGTGTGCAGGTTTCTAACAAGGTGCGATATCAGGGCAGCGATATCTTTGTCAAGACCGAGCGCAGCTGGACCGAGGCCACACCGACCATGGACAACCGGTTTCCCGATCCATTCGCGGCAGATATCCTCGATCAGCCGCGTCAGGTTGAAGCGTGCAGCCAGATCGGGCTGGAGAATCTCTCATCGGACGAGACTGTTATCATCCTTTCGAAGCCCGGGTTTGGGCCGCCTCTCTACTGGCATCAAGACTACATGAAGTGGCAGAGCCCGGAAGCAGCGACGCCGTGGCCGACCCGGATCTTTCTGTCATACTACCTGACGGACACGATGCGTGAAAACGGCTGCCTACGTGTGATTCCGGGTAGCCACCGGAAGCGACACGAGCTTCATGACGTTCTGCCGAAAGCTCACGGATCCGAGATCCAGGCGATCGAAAATCTGGACCATCCTGCATTCGCCGACTATCCTGATGCATTAGATGTGCCGCTGAACGCGGGCGACCTTCTCATCGCGGATGCCCGCCTGCTCCACGCGGCGTGGCCAAACCAGACAGCCGAACGCCGGACCCTGCTACTGGCGTGGCACGACGTCTTCGACTTTCCAAATTCGCCCAGTTGGTGGACTGGCGAAATACCGGAAGCAGTTCGGAACGCAGATTCCTCGAAGGAATACGAGAAATCTCACCAGTTCAGGACACCTAGTCACTACCTCACCTGATGATGCTCTAGACGACACCTGCTCTGTTACGCTGGTGATGAGAATTATGGGGAAAAATGGCCTACGTGGTGCTGATCGCTGAAGGAGGCGCATCTGAAACGCTCAAGTCGACTTGGGCCGAAAAGTCGCAGCGACTTCGGACCCACACGCGATCCTCGGGCGCGCTCGTGCTCTATGACACCAATCTGGCACGCGAGTTCGTGAGAGACGTGAAGAAACGCATCAGCAAGGGGAAGCTCGTTGTGTTTCGCTGTGACGATCCCGACGAGACCATCGAGCCGGGAGTGACATCGTGATCGCGTATGCTCCGATCGTCACCGATTCGCCGACCTTCCCGTCCGAGACCGACCTTGTCCAGATGATGTGCCGACACGTGCCCTACATCGAACAGTACTGGATCGATGAGGACGAGGCACACGGCTACTTCGGAACGCTCGATGTGAAGGAGTTCAAACCAGCTGGTGGACCGATCAACGAGATGATCATTCGCTCGCTGGGTGATGAGCTGCGCGGCTATGCGGTCCTTTATCAAAGCGAGCATTTCGATGCGTCTGTCGCAGGGGTCAAGAAGTTCGTCCTGCTCGATCGACTAAATCGGTGTATCCGCTGGATATGCGAACACCATATCAGCGGATCCAGACGCACCGAGCCATTCGAGTGGAACGGCCAATGGGGTGATGACTGGGAATCGTCACTCTGGGTCGCGGACCTCGCGATGGCCGTCCATCACGTCGAAAACGCGCTGGACTCGGATGTGGTCGAGGCATTCTACCGGGTACTCGCTTTCGAAGCGGATCGGTTTCTCGGTGTGGATCCACCGGATGGCCGATGGGGCGACACGAAGGAGGAGGAGAACGCCTGGGACGCGTATCTACTGGCGTGGGCTTACTGCCTGTTGCCCGAACATCCGAACGCGGAAGAGTGGCTCTACCGCGGCAAGCTGTTCGCCATGAACACTTTTACTACGGATCTGGACCGGGTGGACACAAAGCTGTTCGAGGGTCGTCCGCTGAAGGACTGGATCTGCACACAGACGGCGCATCCTGATCTCACCGTCGAGAACCACGGCTCCTTCCATCCCGGTTATCTCGGATGCGGGGTCCTCCTGATGCAGGGTCGACTCGCTTTTCAGATCACCGGAAAAACGCCGCCTCCGCACTACCTCCATCACGTTGAAGAGGCCTACAGTGTTCTTCGCCGGTTTTTCCTCTACAACGGATTCACTGCCTATCCCTCCGGTCAGGACTGGACCTACCACGAGCCGGACATCCAAATGCAGCACGCGGTCATGTTCGGGGAGTTTGGAGATGTCTTCGCGGGTCACATACTCTGGCAGAACCTGAGGTATCTGGACGAGTCGATGCGAGCGGCTGGCGACGGCCGGTTCAACGCGAGAATGCCTTACGCCGCTGGTGGACGATACTTCCAGTTTGAGGCCGGCATCATGGGACTGCTGGGAATTCTCGTGATCTCGGGACTGCCCGACCTTTCGCCGATCACAGAAGATGCGTTCAGACGCGAGCAGATCGGCACGGAGGCGTATCCCTATGTATGGTTACAGGTTAGGCGGAGTAAGCAGGGGTTAGTGTCGTTTGCGTGGCGATCTCTGAATCAGGGCGTGATGGGCATGATCGTACCGGCCGGGGGAGAAAGCACGCTGGGGTCGGATCAAGACGCGTTCATCGGGAGGTTCGAGATCGATGGAGAACGGTTGACGCCGATGCCACTCTATCACACGGATCATACCTCTAATAAAGGGTTCACGACGACCGGTGTGATTACCTACGCCGAAGGTCGCATTCGACAGTATATCGCTGTAGTCGCGCTCGAAGATGGTGAGACCTCGCTCGTGATCGACTGGACGAACTCTGAAGTCGATCTCTCGCTGAACGAGGGATTCGGGATCTACGTGATGAACGATTTCGTCAACGACAACCGTGTTCCGATCTCGTTCGAAGATGGACGTCGAACTGTCAAAGGCGTCGGGGGGCGAGCGCGGATCATCGAGACCGGGTCTACCTGGATCAAGATAGCAGGCTGTCTGGGTATCGAGACTGAGGGGCAGATGCTGTTGTATGAGGATGCCTCTGAACGCAACTCTCCGGAGCGATGGAAGAACTTGCTCCAGGATCGCGTCTTTCTGCGAACCGGTACCACGAAAGGGACGATCCGCGACTACGCTTGTGTTTTGCGGCAAGGTCGAGCCGGGTTGCGTCGTGTCGGTGAGGGTATCGAGAGACTGCACACGAAGCATGAAGGAGTCCGGGCCTTCAGGTTTCGGTCACGGACTGGGGAGGCTGTAGTTGTCACGAACTTCACGTCGGAACCAATAGATGTTGAGATTACTGGACACCCAATCAAAGTGCCGGCGATGGATACTGTTCTGATGGAGGGGCTTGAGTTCTGAGCTCCTTTCTATTTGACACCGGCTGCCTGCATCGCGGCGTGGATATAGCCGAAGGTGTATGCGAATCCGACTCTGCGAGGCTCGGGTCCTGAAATCTGGGGTACATGATCCGGCATGACCATGTAGGGATAGTCAACTTCCTTGAGTGTTCTCATGACTGCGATCATGTCGACGTCGCCCTCATCCGGGAACACTTCCGTGAATTTTCGGAGTCCGCCCTTGATGTTCCGGTAGTGGATGTTGAAGATTTTTTTTCGTTCACCGAAGTAGCGGATGATGTCGTGGATCTCCTTGGTCGGTGCATCGCACTGCTCCGACATACAGCCCACACAGAAGTTCAGTCCGTTGTAGTCACTCTCATACAACCCGATCAACTTCTTGAAGCCTTCCGCCATTCCTAGAACCCGGTCGACTCCACGATACGGCGTGCCGATACCGATACCGGGGTCTGACGGGTGACAGGCCATCTGCACCTTATACTCTTCTGCAACGGGGATCACCCGTTTTAGCCAGTAGTCGATTCGCTCCCACATCTCGTCTCCATCGGCCGGTCCGTCCTGAAACTCGCTGAATCGAGTCTCGATCGGTTCTCGCTCCGTTCCCTTGTCCAGCAGTTCGGCGTAGTCGAAGGTCGACAGACTAGCGCCCCCACGTCCTTTTGTTCTCGCTGTCCTAAGGTGTCCGAGTATCGTGATGTTGTAGTTCAGACCGCGGATACCGGCTTCGCCCGCAGCACGAATGATGTTGCACGCGAGGTCGAGCTGCCGCTCGCGCAGGTCACTCGGTTTGAGGAAGATGGCGCCGAAGTTTGCGTCCTTGAACGCGTTACCCGAACTGATCAGGTGCATCATCTCGAGATTGATCCCATGCTTCGCGCATCGATCGTGATACTTGGTGAAGAGGTCCGCGTTCCATTCTGACTTCGGCTCGCTCGGTGTCGTGTCGATATTGAAGACGCCTAGCTGTGCCAGCATCTGAAGGTCGTGCTCCTCTGGGAAGCTGCCCTGCGTTCCGATATACATCCTGTCCTCCTGTCCGTTTGACGCGATCCGGTCTACTCGAAGACTAGGACGGTTCTTGCGACCGTTCCCTTTAACATGTCGTCAAAGGCTTCATTGAGCTCGTTGAGTGGTCGATACTTCGAGATCAGTTCGTCGAGCTTGATTTTGCCCTGCTTGTAGAGATCCAGAATCCAAAGAAAATCGACACGCGCTTGTGCCGCACCGTGCCAAGATCCGATCAGCGCGCGATCTCTAAGGAGTTCCATCCCGTCGACAGCGACATCCGCGCCCGATGGCTGAACACCCACGACGACAGCCGTTCCCGTGGTCCGAACAGAATCGAAGGCCTGTCTGACAAGCTCGGGAAACCCTACCACCTCGAAGCTATAGTCTGCACCTCCGTCGGTGATCTCCCTGATTCTCTGGACTGGATCCTCTTTGTTCGCGTTGACGAAGTGCGTCGCACCGAACTGCTCAGCCAGTTCTAGCTTGTAGGGTACGGTGTCCACAGCGATGATTTTGCCTGCAGAGGCTAAGACGCCTCCCTGGATGACGTTGAGTCCAACACCGCCGCATCCGAAGACGGCGATCGATGCGCCTGCCTTGACTTGGGCACGATTGACGACGGCCCCGATGCCCGTAATGACGGCGCAGCTGATCAGACAAGCCTTTTCGAGCGGTGTGTCATCCGGGACTTTCACGCATGCGTCCGCGGTGATGATCGACTGCTCTGTGTAGGTGGGTCTACCGTGGTGGTAGGGGATGCCGTTCTTCGACATTCGGCTGGGAGGCGCACCGCTGTGCGTCTCGCAGAGAGCAGGGCTGCCCTCGCTGCAGTTGCGGCAATATCCGCACATCCCGTCCAGCGACAGGATGATCTTGTCCCCCGGTGATACGCTGGTTACACCGGGCCCGACTTCGCTGACGGTACCCGCGCCCTCGTGTCCCATGACCCAGGGGAT
>DPVD01000227.1:3718-21461 GCA_003526745.1 Candidatus Latescibacterota bacterium | reverse complement strand
AAGGCCGCCATGTTTTCGATGACGCCGAGTATGGGGACGCCGACTTTCAGGAACATCTCGCCACCGCGGACCACATCTTCCTGCGCGACGATTTGAGGTGTGGTGATGACCACTGCCCCCGATAGGATGACCGATTGCGCGAGTGTTAGCTGTGCGTCACCAGTTCCGGGAGGCAGGTCGAGTATCAGGTAGTCCAGCTCACCCCAGTTCACGTCAACGAGGAATTGTTGGAGCACGCGTCCGACGATAGGTCCGCGCCATATGACGGGCGTGTCCTCACCCGCGATCAAACCCAGGGAGATGAATCGCACACCGTGCGCTTCGGCAGGAACAATCTTCCCGTCTTCTTGAGCAGGCTCCCCGGAGACTCCCATCATGGTGTGGACGCTTGGTCCGTGGACGTCTCCGTCCATCAGGCCGACAGAGTGCCCGAGCTGGCTGAGCGCGATGGCCAGGTTGACTGCCATCGTGGATTTGCCGACGCCGCCTTTACAGCTGGATACGGCAACGATGTGTTTGACGTCGGATATCGGTTTAGGTTGCGGCGGTTGGAACGGTGTCTGCAAGGTATCCTCAGCGTCAGGTGTTGGCAGGGCGGCAGCGGGGCGAGATCTCCCGCAGCCGGTTGACTTCAGTGACGACACGTTCTGCCACGTAGTCGACTTCCTCTTGGGTGTTAAAACGTCCGAGCCCGAATCGGGTGCTGCTCTGAGCCAGATCCTTGGTGGATCCCATCGCGCGCAGCACATACGACGGCTCGAGGCTCGCCGAGGTGCAGGCCGATCCAGAGGACAGTGCAATGTCTTTAAGACTCATCAGCAGGCTCTCTCCATCGATGGCCTCGAAGCTCATGTTCAGGTTCCCGTCGAGTCTATGCTCGGGGTGGCCGTTGAGGTGCAGGCCGTCCAGCTGAGCCGTGAGCTGACCCGCAAGATTGTCACGGAGGTTGTGAACACGATTCGCCTCGTTCTCGAGTTCCTGCTGGGCTACTTGGCAGGCGGTTCCGAGCCCGACGATGCCGGGCACGTTGATGGTTCCTGATCGAAGACCTCGCTCGTGACCGCCGCCATCCATCTGTGCGATGACGCGTGGTCTAGGTCTATTCCGGACGTAGAGCGCGCCGACGCCCTTGGGTCCGTAGAACTTGTGAGCCGAGAGCGAGAGCAGGTCAATTCCCATCTCTTCCACGTCGATCGGGATCTTGCCGATGGCCTGAGCAGCATCCGTGTGGAACAGGATGTCGTGTTCACGGCAGATCGATCCGATGTCGGTGACAGGCTGGATTGTACCGACTTCGTTGTTCGCGATCATCATGGTAACGAGAATCGTGTCCGTTCGGATTGCATCGCGGAGATCGTCCACGTCGATTCTGCCCGTCTTGTCTACAGAGAGGATGGTGACGTCGAATCCTTGGCGCTCGAGGGCTGCGCAGGAGTCGAGCGTCGCGTGGTGTTCGGTGACCTGCGTGATGACGTGCTTGCCTTCTGAAACGTTCGCCTGAGCGACACCCTTAATGGCTAGGTTGCTTGATTCCGTCGCGCCGCTGGTGAATATGATTTCTTTGGGTTTAGCTCCTAGGATGTTCGCAGTCTCTTCGCGCGCATCCTCGATGGCAGACTCAGCTGACCAACCGAACTCGTGTGTTCGACTGGCCGCGTTCCCAAACCGATCGCTGAAGAACGGCAACATTTCGTCCAGAACGCGGGGATCCACGCGCGTGGTGGCGTGGTTATCCATGTAGATTGGGAGGTCGACTGGCATAGCTTGGAAGGTAATAAGGATGACCAACTACGACCAATATACCGTACACATAAATGGCCGTCAAGAAAGCATAAATAATTAAAAGACAAGAATTTAGGAGAAACGAGGGACGCCTGGTCGGGCTAGGGAGAAAGGGATACCGAAGCCTAGCTAGGCGGGTCGTACACCTACGAGCGGTGTTCGCCGGGAAATCGGTAGCAGATCACGTTCCACGATCAACTTCTTATTTAAAGGTTCGATGTTGCGGTTGAGAGGAAGGATGAACAGGTATCGCAGATCGACTCCTACGTGCCGCCATTTTCCGAAGTTGAATCGCACAAGGGGCGCTCCCGTTTCGAGCTAGCAGCCGATTGTAAGGCACCCGGCGACCACGATTACACGCTGTCCTGTCAGCATCGCTTCGAATGCGTGGATGAACTCGAGCACGATGATCCGATTCATCTGACTTCGGACTTCCGTCGACTGGTATCACAGGGATCTCAGATCAGTAGGGCCTCTGTGAAGGCTTTTGGGTCGAAGGGTTGCAAGTCGTCTTCGCCTTCACCCAGGCCCACCAAACGAACAGGGATGTCCAATTCGTCGGATACCGCGATGACGATCCCACCTTTTGCTGTTCCGTCCAGCTTAGCGAGAACGAGACCCGTCAGTGTGAGATGCTGATGGAAGGCTCGTGCCTGCTCGATCGCATTCTGGCCAGTCGTCGCGTCGATCACGAGAAGCGTTTCGTGAGGTGCGCCGTCGATCGCCTTTGAAACGACACGCGATATTTTCTTAACCTCCTCCATGAGGTTGACCTTCGTGTGGAGTCGCCCAGCAGTATCGATCAACACGACATCCACGTTCCGCGCCTTGGCGGCTTCAAGCGCGTCATAGGCAACTGACGCGGCGTCGGCTCCGTCTTGATGTCGCACGATTTCGGCGCTTGAGCGTTTCGCCCATACTTCGATCTGGGCGATTGCCCCCGCTCTGAACGTGTCGCATGCAGCGATCAGGACCTTCTTACCCTCATCGGCGTATCGCTTCGCCAGCTTTCCGATGGTCGTCGTCTTGCCTGCACCGTTCACGCCCACGATCAGGAATACCGTAGGTTGGGCGACGAGTTCGAGCGGCTCAGAAGCACTCAGGATGTTCCGGATCTCCTCTTGGAGCAGATCGAAGACAGCCAATTCGGCATCCTCCAATTCGACCTCCTCGTAATGCTCTCTCAATCGGTCGATGATCCGGAGCGTGGGGTCGACTCCAACATCCGCCTCAATCAGGATCTCTTCGATCTGCTCGAGCATCTCTTCATTCAGCTTTGGCTTGCCGCGGACGACGTCACGGATACGGTTGAAAAACCCAGCGCGGGTCTTTGTCAGCCCTTTCTTGAAGCGGTCGAAGAATCCTCCGAGCATTGTCTCTATTCCACAAAGAAGGCCGGCAACATCGCCGGCCTGAGTGTTTCGTTGTCTTAGTGTGTTATCTAACTCTGCAGCAGATCCAGCAGTCTCTCAAGGTCGTCCATCGAGTAGAACTCGATCTCGATCTTTCCCTTGCTGCCCTTCCGCTTGATGTTGACACCCGTCCCGAATCGCGTGCGAAGGTTCTCCTCTAAGGACGCGACGTGCGGATCCTTCGGCGTAGGCCTAAGTTTTGTGGGTGATCCGCCGTTCTTGGCGTTTCTTACGAGTGCCTCAACCTTTCGGACGGACAACCCATTACTGACGATGTCACGACAAAGAGCTTCTTGCTGACGCGTCTCCTCGAGCCCCAGTAGCGCCCGTGCGTGCCCCATCGAAATCTTGCCCGCATCCAAAGCCTCGCGAACCGATTGGGCGAGCAGGAGAAGCCGAAGAGTGTTTGCTACGGACGACCGATCCTTGCTGACGCGTATGGCTACTTCTTCCTGCGTCAGGAAACACTCATCGATCAGTGCGCGGTAAGCCTTCGCTTCTTCGATCGGACTCAGGTCCTCTCGCTGAACGTTCTCGATCAGCGAGAGCTCCATCATTTCCTCATCCGACGTTACGTCGAACACGATTGCCGGTATCTTTGAGAGCCCAGCGGCTTTGCTGGCTCGGAGACGTCGCTCGCCGGCTATCAATTGGTAGCCGGATCCGAATTTGCGAACGCTGACCGGCTGGAGGAGACCCTTCTCCTTGATCGACGCAGCCAGTTCTGCAACTGCTTCTTCTTCGAAATGTTCTCTTGGTTGATGCGGATTGGGTTCGACGTGATCGACCGAAACCTGAATAACTAGAGTACTGCTTCCGTCCTTCTGGATCTCCGAGACGATCGTGTCGTCGTCGGCTTCCGGGATCAACGCACCTAGACCTTTTCCGAGCGCCTGACGTTGTTTAGCCATGGATGAGGACCTCTTCCGATTCAGATGCCAGCACCTCTCCGGCAAGGCTGATGTAATTCTGTGCGCCTGCAGACATGATGTCGTAGAGAATGATCGGCTTACCGAAACTCGGCGCCTCACCGAGTTTAACGTTTCGCCCGATCACAGTCTTGTATACCCGCTCTCCAAAATGAGCGCGTGCCTCATCCGCTACCTGACGGGACAGGTTCAGGCGCCCGTCGAACATCGTTAAGAGTACGCCTTCTATCTCGAGCTTCGGGTTCAGGTGGCGCTGAACCAGCTTGAGCGTGTTCATCAGTTTGCTCAGACCTTCGAGTGCATAGTACTCACACTGAATCGGGATCAGCACAGAGTCGGCGGCTGTCAGGGCATTAAGAGTCAGTAGACCGAGAGATGGGGGACAGTCGATGAAGATATAGTCGTATTCACCTCGGGCTGCTTCAAGCGCTTCCTCAAGTCGTCGTTCTCGGGATATAACGCTCACCATCTCGACTTCTGCGCCCGTCAACCTGATGTGCGACGGCGCGAGTCTCAGGTAGGGCACATCCGTCTCGCGAATGATGTCTCCAAGAGGTTTGTCCTGCACCAGGACTTCATAGATCGAGGGCGCCTCGTCACCGATTGGGGACCCGTAGCCGCTGGTAGCATTGGCCTGCGGGTCCATGTCGATCAGGAGCGTACGCTTTTCGGCGACGGCGAGGCAGGCCGCCAGATTCACGGACGTCGTCGTCTTGCCCACGCCGCCCTTCTGGTTGGCGATAGCAATGATTTTGGACATGTCGCTCGTTCTTGAGATGTGAATAAAGCGGGGGAGCCGGAGAAGGGGGAAATCAGGTCCGACTTCAACATCTAGGGGGATTTTGTACAGCAAGAAGAATATATGCGATGGAATATGGGCATGCAACAGCAAGAATCAGAAGCGGGAGCCGCAGACTCCTTTCCCCTGAAGGGGCTGCGGCAAATAGCCCGGAGTAAACCGAAGCGTCAGCAGAGGCGCTACTAGGGATCAACCATCCAATACGTGATGAGGGTGCTCCGGTATGCAAGGACCTCCGAAAACGTATTACTTTTGGCAGCGAAAGAAACCTGCGACCAGAAACGCGTGTTTTCGGAAAAAGACACGCCCCCAAGCCTATTAAGAAGCCTGGGGGCGAATAACTACCTTAATTCTGATCGCTTAGCTGAGGGCGGCCTGAGCGGCGGCCAGCCGGGCGATCGGGACGCGGTAGGGGGAGCAGGAGACATAATCCATGTCGACGTTGTGGCAGAACTCGACTGACGACGGATCGCCGCCGTGCTCGCCACAGATACCCACCTTTAGTGTCTTGCGCGATTTACGCCCAAGCTTTGTTCCTGTCCGTACGAGCTGCCCGACACCGTCCTGGTCGAGCGATTGGAAGGGATCGGTTCCCAGAATACCCTTATCTACGTATTCGCCGAGGAACTTGCCGGCATCGTCGCGCGAGTATCCGAATGTCATCTGCGTCAGGTCGTTTGTTCCGAAGCTGAAGAATTCGGCGTCCTCGGCGATCTGATCAGCGACCAGGGCGGCACGCGGGATCTCGATCATCGTTCCGACGAGATACTTGACCTTTGTCTTTTTCATAACCTCAGCAGCGACTCGGTCCGTCATCTCTTTGAGATCCTTGAACTCGCGGACCGTTCCGACGAGCGGAATCATGATCTCAGGGATCGCCTTTATCCGCTTTTTCTTGCAGTTCACGGCCGCCTCAATGATTGCACGGACCTGCATCTCGTAGATTTCAGGGAACGTGATGCCAAGACGGCAGCCGCGGTGACCGAGCATCGGGTTGAACTCGTTGAGGGACTCGACCTTGTCGCGGATGACGCGCGTCGAGACCTTCATCTGCTTGGCTAGGTCGGCCTGTTGATCTTTCTCGTGCGGAAGGAACTCGTGTAAAGGTGGATCTAGCAGTCGGATCGTTACGGGTAGGCCATCCATGGCCTTGAAGATGCCTTCGAAGTCGCCCCGCTGAATCGGGAGCAGCTTGCCGAGTGCACGACGGCGACCTGGTTCGTCGTCTGCAAGGATCATCTCGCGGACCCAGCGAATCCTGTCAGTCTCGAAGAACATGTGCTCCGTACGGCAGAGGCCGATGCCCTGTGCACCAAACTTGCGGGCTACTTTAGAATCTTCTGGACTGTCGGCGTTTGTGCGGACATCGAGCTTCCGAATCTCGTCTGCCCACTTCATCAGCGTGCCGAAGTTCCCAGACAGTCTGGGCTCCTGGGTTGCGACCTGTCCGAGCATCAACTCACCTGTTGACCCGTCCAGCGAGATCCAGTCGCCAGCCTTGACGGTCGTTTTGCCGACCGTGAACAGATCTTTGACGTAGTCGATATTGACATCACCGCAGCCTGCGACGCAACACGTGCCCATACCGCGGGCGACGACGGCGGCGTGGCTTGTCATACCGCCACGGGCCGTGAGGATACCCTTCGCCGCGTGCATACCTCCGATGTCTTCGGGTGAGGTTTCGAGACGAACGAGAATCACGTCCTCGTCCTTGGCTGCGAGAGCTTCTGCCTCCTCAGCGCTGAAGACGACCTTACCCGTTGCTGCACCCGGTGAAGCCGGGAGACCTGTCGCCAAGACGTTGCGGGTCGCTTTGGGGTCGAAGGTCGGGTGCAGGAGCTGGTCGAGCTGATTCGGCTCGACGCGCATCACGGCTTCCTTCTTTGTGATCAGGCGCTCCTTCACCATGTCCACTGCGATCTTGAGGGCAGCAGCAGCTGTTCGCTTTCCATTTCGTGTCTGGAGCATCCAGAGACGGCCTTCCTGAACCGTGAACTCGATGTCCTGCATGTCCCTATAGTGCTTCTCGAGCTTGTTGTAGATGCCCTCAAGCGTTTTGTATGCCGGTCCGAACTGCTTGCGCATCTTGGAGACGGGCTCAGGAGTCCGGACACCTGCTACGACGTCCTCACCCTGCGCGTTGACGAGATACTCACCGTAGAACTTGCGCTCACCCGTCGACGGGTTCCGTGTGAAGGCAACGCCGGTAGCGCAATCATCACCCATGTTCCCGTAGACCATCGACTGAACGTTGACGGCGGTGCCCCAGTCGTGCGGAATGCCTTCTATATCCCTATAAATTATGGCGCGAGCTCCGTTCCAAGACTTGAAGACGGCGCTGATTCCGCCCCATAGCTGGACCTGCGGGTCCTGCGGGAAGACCTGCCCGGTCCGGCGCTTCACGATCTGTTTGAACTGAGAAGTGAGTTGCTTCAGGTCGTCTGCGTCGAGTTCGGTGTCGAGTTGGATGCCCTTTTTCTCCTTCATCTTGTCGATCGCAACTTCGAAGGGATCGTGCTCCTTGCCCTCGGGAGCGACACCCATCACGACGTCACCGTAGGTCTGAACGAACCGACGGTAGGCGTCCCAGACAAACCGGTCGTTCCCGGTCTTCTCAATAATCGCCGCTGCTGTCTGGTCGTTAAGACCTAGGTTGAGGACCGTCTCCATCATACCGGGCATCGAAACACGTGCACCCGATCGGACAGAAAGCAGGAGCGGATTCTCCGGGTTACCGAACTTGGCACCCATTGTCTTTTCGAGCTTTTTCAGGTTCGTCTGAACCTGCTTCGCAAGTTCGCGGGGATACTTCTCACCGTGGGCGTAGTAGTAGCTGCAGACCTCGGTCGTGATCGTGAAGCCGGCAGGAACCGGGATCCCAATCCGTGACATCTCGGCCAAGTTGGCACCCTTACCACCCACAAGGTTTCGCATCGAACCATTACCATCGGCCTTCCCGTCGCCAAAGTAGTAGACCATCTTCTTTCTGGCGGCGGTTTTCTTGGCTTTTGCCATACAACTCCTCCTAACTCACCAACTCCCACACCGTATGGCGTACTTGTGGTGAATGTGTTCTGGAAAATGCGCCGAAAATACTGTAAGAACGGGCTATTCAGGCAGAAAGTAATATATAAGTGCGGCTAAGTTGGAGCAAGAGAATTGAGAAGTCAGTCGGGGGTTCCGCGATGCTATAGAGATGGCGGAACTAAGGCGGAAGGACTAGCTGGACGTTGGGGTGTTGGAGGGTTTGGAGGCACCCTTATCCTGGGGTTTTGCGATCGTTGGAGGGCCAGACTGCCGGCTGCGTACCGGAACGTCAACGCCTCTGCCGGCTTCGATCGCGTTGTCGGATTCGATGCCGAAGATGGTTTGCAGGATACTTCGTTGTCCGACCACGATTCGGAGGTCCGCTGTTGAGCCGTAGCGGAGGGGGATCGGTGTGTTCACGATGTTGACTTCGAGGCCGAAAGTTCGGGCACCACCTTCGTTGACGGCGTAACCCAAGACCTCCGAGATCTGTCCTAGACCCTGGAACTCTTCGGGATCAGTGAACAGGTTACTCAAAATTTCGACAGGCTCGCCCGGATGAACTTTCCAGGCATCGGTTTCGCCCATCCAAGCACTGATGACGGGGTGCTGGCTGAGACCGGCGATGATCATGACGATCTGACCTTGACCTGCTAGCATCCCGGGATGGAGATCCTGACGCGCCACTATGCCGTCTACCGGAGACCTCATCGTCGCGAGATCGAGAGCTTCCCGCGCGGCTTCGAGATCCTGCGTCGCGCGTTCGAGGTTCGCTTCTGACTCTTGAACTTCGGCCTGCGCTTGGCGTATCTCGGAGCGGAGCGGGCCTCGTCGAACTATATTTAGGTTCTCTGTGGCGACTTTGATGTTGGCCTGAGCTAGTTCATAGTTCGTCTGGGCTCGGTCAAGATCGTCCTGACTCCAAAGTCGCTCACCCAGGTAGAGATGCCTGGCCCGTTCCAAGCTTTGGTTGCGAGCTTTGAGGTTGATTCTGGCCTGTTCGAGCTGAGACTCGGCGATTCGGAGTTTCTCTTCTGTGGGCTGCTCTTCTAGGTGAGCTAGCCGGGCCTGTGCGACTTTCAGGGTCGCTACCGCACCCTTGAGCTGCTTGTCGGTGGCGGCCACTTCAGCCCTGAGATCGCCGTCATAAAGGAGAACGACCACGTCGCCGGCTAGGACCGTGTCTCCGGCTTCCGCCACTATTCGTTTGATGACACGACTAAGGGGTGAGTCGATGTAGATCTTCTGACCTGGCTCGGTGATCCCTTGGGCCATCACGACGTCGTCGATTTCGATAAGGTCCAATGCAAGAATAATGGCGGCCAGAATACCGCCGGTCCAAGCCGCCCATCGCTTGACGTTGCTCTTTCTGCGTCGTTGTAACATCGAGAAAACCTGTTGTTTCTTGACATGAATCAGTCAAGAATCTACTTTTAGCGCGCTTTTTGGTGGGCCCGTAGCTCAGGGGTAGAGCAGCGGCCTTTTAAGCCGTTGGTCGAAGGTTCAAATCCTTCCGGGCCCACCACTCCATTAGTTAGTTTGCAACACGCAGGAAACTGCAGTTTGTGCTCGGGCCCGAGACGCTCGTTTCGGGCCTTTTTCACGTCGAATCCAGTGCCCAACCTAATAGTATATCTCGACGAGAACGCTACAAAAATATTGCTTAACTTAAGGAAAGTCAAGGCGATCTGTCGTGTTGGCGTATTATCAATACTTATTGACAGGTCGAGAAAATCTTCTCTAGTGTGATCAGGACGTCAATTCTTGACAGGTTGAAATGTATAGGATATATTCCCAGTCAAGTAAGTCAACAATTTGCAGGGGAATGCATTTGAGCCGAATCGACTTTGCCAAAATCGATCGAGAAGCAGACGCTCTGGAATCCGCAGGGATCGAGGACATCCTTAGTTGGGCGTGGGAAACAGTAGGTCCCAGATTAGCCGTGAGTACGGCTTTCGGTGCCAGCGGTATGGCCATGATTGATATCCTTTCTAGGATCGTGCCCGAGATGCCGATCTTCACGATCGATACGGGCTACTTGTTCAGAGAGACGCTGGAACTCAGGTCTCGGCTGGAGGAGAAATACGGTATCGAGATAGAGGTTGTGGAACCGGATCTGTCGGTAGAATTGCAGGATCGGCAGTTTGGAAAGGATCTATACGACCGGGACTCGGACCATTGCTGCTTTATGCGGAAGGTGGAGCCTCTGCACAGAAAGCTCGCAGACCTTGATGGCTGGATGGCGAGTCTTAGGCGGGATCAGGGCGCCTCACGCAGACATACCCGGATCGTCGAACCGTTTCCCACACGAGGCGATCGGCTGATCGTGAAGGTCAACCCGATGGCTAGGTGGACCAAGAAGGACGTCTGGGATTACATTGTGGCCAATGACGTTCCTTACAACCCTCTGATGGATCAGGGATACCAGAGTGTGGGATGCTGGCCGTGTACCTCCTCGGTCCGTGAAGGTGCCGACGAGCGGTCAGGCAGGTGGGTCGGAAAGGACAAAACAGAGTGTGGGATCCATCTACCATTGACCGTGGAGCGGGTGGAGTCAGTGAAAGAGGGGTTCCTCGCAGCCGAGTAGACCCTATTGTTGACAGAAATACGTATATTGTAATGTCAGGATGCCGGGCCCTACGGGGTCCATTTTTGTGAGAGGTCGAGAAGCAAACGTGTCCGTCAAGGTTCAAACAGGGGCCAGGCTTCTTCCGTCTGTTCTGGAAACGATCGGGAATACACCCCTACTAGAAGTCAAAGGTATCGACGATCTGCCCCCGGCGGTTTCGATCCATGCCAAGCTAGAGACTTTTAACCCCGGGGGATCCGTAAAGGATCGTCCCGCGCTCCAGATGATACTGGACGCCGAGGCGTCTGGTGAGCTTACCCACAGCAAGGTGATCCTCGACTCTACTTCGGGGAACACGGGGATCGCCTACGCCATGATCGGGGCGGCTCTGGGCTACCAGGTTGAGCTAGTGATGCCCGAAAGTGTGAGCATCGAGAGGCGACACGTGATCGAGGCGTATGGCGCCAAGCTCGTGCTGAGTGATCCACTGGAAGGGGCCGACGGAGCGATCCTGAAATGCCGGGAGATTCTCAAGTCGAACCCGGAGCGCTACTACAAGCCAGACCAGTACAACAATCAGTCGAACCCGAAAGCACACTACCTGCATACGGCACCGGAGATCTGGGAACAGACGGGAGGGCGTGTGACCCATTTCTTGGCGACGCTCGGGACGAGTGGGACACTGATGGGAACCGGGCGACGGCTCAAGGAACTAAACCCTGATGTGGAGGTGATCGCGATCGAGCCTCCTGAGTTCCATGGGATTGAGGGGCTGAAGAACATGGATGTCTCGATCGTTCCGGGGATTTACGATGCTGAGGTCTGGGATCGGAAGGTCCAAGTGGAAACTGAAGAGGCTTACGACACGGCTCGACGATTGACGCGCGAGAGAGGGCTGCTCGTGGGACAGTCCTGTGGCGCGGCGATGGCTGCAGCTATTCAAGTTGCGCACGAGCTGATCGAAGGGGTGGTGGTAACAGTTTTCGCGGATAGCGGCGAAAAGTACCTGAGTACGCCGCTCTGGACGGAGGTTTAGGGCGTGTTCACGGTTGAAGAAAGCGCCTGGAAAGAGATCGAAGAGCAGGCGGCCGAGGCGCAGGCGGACGAGTGCTGCGGGCTGCTGACGGTCGGTGCCGATGGTAGACCGACAGTTCACGCGTGTGAGAACATCCAAAACAAGCTGCACGAGCAGGATCCGGAAACACATCCTAGGACGGCAAAGATCGCCTACCGGATGGATGATCTACAGGTCGCGAAGATCCTGAAAGTGACAGAAGACGCGGGTGGCAGGCTGACTGCGATCTACCATTCACACATCGACTGTGATGCATACTTCTCCGAAGAGGACCAGAACGCGGCACAGTTCTTCGGCGAGCCCGCCTACCCCGGCGTGGTGTATCTTGTAGTGTCCGTGATCGAAGGCAAGGTCGAGAACCGGAAAGCCTTTGACTGGAACGACGAAACGAGTCAGTTCGAGGAAATTCCTCTCTCCATCGTCTGATTACTCCCCGTTCACGATCGAGGAGTTCCGCCCTGGATCAGTTCGACGTGATCGTGGTCGGCTGCGGGCCTGCCGGAGCGACGGCTGCTCGAGTCGCTGCCGACAGCGGGCGTTCAGTGTTGATCATCGATCGCAAGCGCTCCGTCGGGCAACCACCCCGATGCGCAGGATTTGTGCCTTCGTGGCTGCCGCCATATGCAGGAGTCGATGAGAGCGCGGTCATTCAGCCGATCACGCAGGTCTGTCTGTCACAAGGCGAGTTCTCGACTACGGTTGGTGTCGATGGGTGCGTAATCGACCGCACGCGGTTCGACAAGACACTTGCGATCCACGCTTTAGAGTCTGGAGCGGATCTCTGCAATGGTTTTGTTATCCGGCGCAAAGATCGAACGCTGGTTGCACGGCGAAACGGAGTCGAGGCGACATTCGGTGGGGGGGCAATCGTTTGTGCGGATGGGGCTTCATCGGTTGTATCACGATCGATGGCCCGGAATCGTCGGCGATTTCTTGCCACGATGCAGTTAGAGATCGGGCTTGATGAGCCGTGTACCCAAGTCACTTTGCGCCGACCAGTGATTGAGGGTCGCGGGCTTGGATGGTTCATCCCTAGTGGGCGCACCGCCAAGATCGGAGTTGCATTGCCACGGGCGCTCGCGCGACTGCTGAAGCCTGCGCTTAGCCGTTTCGTGCGAACGCTCGGGAAGGATGCTCTGGTCTTCGAGAATGCGACCTTGGGAGCAACGGGTGGACTCGTACCGGTCGATCGTAGACCCCTGACCGATGCGTCGCTTTGTCTCGTCGTCGCAGGTGATGCGCGTGGCGGCCTCGGAGTTGACGGAGCCGGGATTGCGAACGCTGTTCTGTCGGGTGAATTGGCCGGTCACACGGTGGACCGGTTTCTGACGAACAATTCGGAAGACGTGATCGAAACCTATCCAGCGTCTCTTGACCGACTGCTGCGGTATGGTCGCGCCGCCGCCGAAGAGAAGACGCTTACATCATCGTTTGAGAAATGGGTCGGCAGGACTAGAGACATCTTTGTGTGGCGTCCCGAACACGTATCGATGGATGCAGCATCTTAAAGGAGGAGCACCATGGCAGTCAGTGTCCGTATCCCAACCCCTTTGCGAAAGTTCACGAACGGCCAGTCGGATGTCGAGATCGAAGGGGAATCTGTCGGCGAGGTCATCGACAACCTCGAAGCCTCGCACAGCGGGATCAAGGAGAAGCTCATCGACGAGTCGGGCAGCATCCGTCGATTCGTCAACGTATACTTGAACGAAGAGGACATCCGATTCCTAGATGGCGCCGATACTGAGGTGAAGGACGGGGACAGCGTGACGATCGTGCCGGCCATCGCGGGAGGGTGCTGACCGGGAGGTCTCATGCACGTCTCAGCGAAATCCGATTACGGACTTCGAGCGGTGCTGGAGCTATCGATGGCCTACGGCCGGGGGACGATTCAAAGCGCCGATATCGCAGCCAGCCAGAACATCCCGGAGTCCTATCTCGTTCAGCTGCTCAACCAGCTCCGCAAGTCCGGTCTGATACGGAGCGTCCGTGGACCCCGAGGTGGACACGAGCTCGCGCGCCGTCCAGAGGATCTGACTGTTGGCGATGTGCTCGATGTTCTGGAAGGTCCGCTTGATCTTCTCGGTAAAGGAGAGTACAGGCCTGCCAGCGGATCGGATGGCCTGTTCCGTGAGGTATGGCTGGATGTGGAGGCGGCGATAAAAGGTGTTGTGTCGAGCGTGACGTTCGCCGAACTGACTAGTCGACACGAAAAGAAGCAGTCCAACATCTCGTTCAGGATCTAGTATGAGCAAGCCCCGGCGTGTCAACACGATACTCGATCTGATTGCATCCACACCCGTTGTGCGTCTACACCGAGTGTGCGAGACAGCGGGAGCCGAGTTGTGGGCAAAGCTGGAGTCCTTCAACCCGGGAGGCAGCCTGAAGGACCGGATTGCTCTCGCCATGATCGAGGATGCGGAGGGCCGAGGTCTGTTGCGTCCCGGGATGACGATCATTGAATCGACATCCGGGAATACCGGCATCGGTCTGGCGATGGTAGCGGCCGTAAAGGGCTACCGACTGATCATAACGATGCCGGAAGGAGTGAGCGAGGAGCGACAGAAGCTGTTGAAGGCGTATGGCGCGGAAGTCATCTTGACATCGGCCTACGATGGCATGCGGGGTACGCTCGAGAAAGCTAAGGCCCTAAGAGATCAGAATGAAGGGGCCTTCATGCCGATGCAGTTCGATAATCCCGCGAACCCCGAGTTTCATCGCAAAACGACGGCCAAGGAGATCTTGGACCAGATGGGCGGGGCGCCGGATGTGTTTGTAGCCGGTGTGGGAACTGGGGGCACGATCACGGGTGTGGGAGAGATATTAAAGGCTTGTGCGCCTCAGACGGAGGTCGTGGCAGTCGAGCCAGCGGATTCGGCCGTGCTGTCGGGAGGAGAACCTGGGCCGACTGAGATTGATGGGCTTGGAGCGGGGTTTGTACCCGAGGTGCTGAACCGGGAGGTTTTGGACCGGATCATCACGGTGTCGAACGCTGATGCACGACGGATGTCGAGACGATTGGCGAAGGAGGAGGGAATCCTGTCAGGGATTTCTTCGGGTGCTGTCGTTCACGCTGCGGTGAGCGTGGGGGCAAAGATGTCGCCGGAGCAACGAGTCGTCTGTGTCATCTGTGACACAGGAGAGAGGTATCTTAACGGATTCCTGTTCGGCTGATCCCTTTGAGTGATGCCCTTAAACGAGAAAGCCCCCACATCCAAGACGTGAGGGTTTCTCTATTTCGAGCCTGATCTTGTATCAGGACATCGCAGCGACGTGTTTTGCCAGACGAGATTTGTAACGGGCGGCCGTGCGCACGTGGATCACGCCCTTTCGGGCTGTCCGGTCGATCACGGCGTTAGCTTCCGACAGCAGTCCAAGAGCCTCTTCCTTCGATCCGGCAGATCGAACCTGCTTTAGGGTTGAGCGGAAGCGTGTGCGTACGGGTTTGTTACGCTCCGCCGCCTTGCCGGCCTGACGAAGGCGTTTCTTCGATGATGAAAGCTTGGGCAAATCCGGTCCTCCTAATGATCCAAATTCGAACTAAGGGTGGGAAAGCTACCGGGATGCGCCCCTAATCACAAGTTTTTTCTGCAGATTGAAGATTCGGTTGCCGCCAGCCGATAGTCTATGTGTCACGTCGATGACCTTGTCTATCGGAGGTTTCCCTTGGTTTTCTGGCTCGTACCTTTCGTCGGATTCTCGATTCTGGTTCTTTTCGTGCTCTCGCTTCTTGTAGTGGAGTATCAGGAGCAGAGAATTCGACGTTTCGATGGCGCACGAAGATTGCGTTACTAAGAGTGCGTTCCCCTGCGCGTATCACGTCTTGGGCCGTCTCCCCGGGGGAGACGGCCTATTTTTTGTCCATCCGCGCGATCCAGTCTTGGCTCGCCTTGATCCGTTTGTCCGCAAACTCGACGAACTTCGAGTCACCCTTCCACAGTGTTTTGAACTTCCCGAAGAGTTCGATCGTTTCCTGCCATCGGTGAAGACTGTATAGCATGGTGCCTAAGCTGAAGTAGGGTCGTGGGAAGCCCGGTTCCAGCCGGATGGCTTCCCGGTAGTGGGCCTCTGCCGACCTCACGTTGGCGTTCGCTTCGAGTGCCTGTCCCAAGCTCCAGTAGATGTGGCTGTTGTTCGGGGACCCTTCGAGAGCGGCGATATATCGATCGGCTGCTTCCGAAGACCTCTTCTGAGACATCAACAGGTCACCGAGGTTCTGATTCGCTTGCGGAAACGTTGGGTCAGATTTGAGAGCCTTCAGGTAGTAGACTTCCGCACTGTCCAAGTCGCCTCGTGCTTTCAGGATGTTGGCCAGATTGTTGTTAGCGCCCTTGTCCGCAGGTTCTGACGTGAGGACTCGTCTGAACAGCCCTTCTGCGCGGTCGTCGTTGCCCATCGACCGGTAGAGTGCGCCCAAATTGGTCCTGACGGAGCTAGAAAACGGACTTAGCTCAAGGGCTCGCTCATAGTGCACCATCGCCGTTTCGTTGTTTCCTCGCCTCTTGTTGACGATCCCGAGCCCGTTGTGTGCGTGCCAGCTGTGTGGGGCAATCTGAAGCGTCTGTTCGTATGCTGCCTCCGCTTGATCGAAGTGGCCCTGTTTTTCGTGTGCTCTTCCCAGGATCACATACATATGTGACCGAAAGTCACCGGATTCGAGACCCACCTTCGCATGATTCTGCATACCCGACCAGTTTTCGCTGTCCTCCGACAAGAGCGCAGCAAGGTAGTGGTAGTCGAAACTCAGATGTCTCCAAGTGATGTAGGAGCCGTAAGCTGAGAGCACGATCAGGGCAGCAGCAATCGGCGTTGTAGCGATCGATCGACCGGGGGCGCTCCCTGCTGCGACGCCCGCTAGGAGGAAGAAGGGGGCGATGACCTGCGGTTGTTCTTTCGGGAAGCTGAAGAAGGCGTGGACGCTTACGCCAAGCAATGTAGCGATGGCGATCGCCTTCCACTGCTCAGAGCCATTAGAATTATTCCTTTTACCTACGGCGGACACCAGCACCAGAGCTAGAAATGCGAGGTAGGCGATCAGTGCGAACAGCCCGTGCTCCGATGCGATCCAGATGAAGTCGTTGTGGGGACGTTTGGGAGAGGAGTCAGGCCGGACCATGGCGCCCTTATCGTAGTTCGGGTAGACATACTGCCAGTGTCCGGGTCCGACACCTGTGAACAGGTGGTCCCAGACGAGATTCAGCGAACGCTCCCACATCAGCCTACGGCCTCGATCGTCCGTCGAGGTAAACGTCGACTTCAGCGTGACGCCAAAGCTTGATTTTTTATCGTCAAATCTCTGAAGGCCTTGATCCGTGAAACCTGGCTGCATGTCTGCAGCGATCATTATCGCTATTGCCGACCCGGCCCCAACGATGATCTTCAGACGATCACGCAAGGCGTCGGTCATAATCGCTCGGAGATCCCCGAAATAGAGGAAGACCACGATGGATAGGGTTAGTCCGACCGCCGTGCCTAGCCAGGCGCCACGGGTCCGAGTATACAGCAGGAAGAGAGTGCATAGCGTGCCCGATGCAGCATAGAGGAGCACTCTCCAGCCCCGGGCGTAGAGAAATCTGAATGTACACGCGGGGATGGCGCTTACGAGAAACATAGCGGCGAAATTTCGGTAGCCGAACGTTGAACTCGGTTTTCCGTTCGTGGGCATCTGGCCAAAGGCTAGGTCGAAGTATTGCAGCACACCGATGGCGGATGACAACAGCCCCGAGATGATTAGAGCATCCAACCAGATGCCGATGTCGCCGTTCGTAGCCCGTGTACCGATCAGGTAGAGACCCAGAAGGCATATCGTGAAGGTCAGTTCGACGTGGGCGGCTGTCGTGTGGGTCGTGTTAAACAGAGACACAACGGTCAGAGCACCGTATGCCGTGGCAAGGAGTGTTGGCAGGCCAAGGCTGATCGTCTGGTTGCTCGATATCGATCTGAGCAGCCACCCGGTTGCAGCGATGGTGAGCAGTCCGTAGAATGCCAATCGCTTCGGGAGGAGGGTATACCCATAGATATCCGTCACGTAGACTAAGGGCACCACGGCAAGCAGTGCCGCGATCCCGTAAGTGCTCACGTGGCGTCCTGCTGATTCCATCCGCATCTCCTGAGGTTCAGTCGATCTGTTCTATGGCCTCTATGGCCTCTATG
>DPVD01000227.1:0-3414 GCA_003526745.1 Candidatus Latescibacterota bacterium | reverse complement strand
TATGGCCTCTATGGCCTCTATGGCTCTCCGCGTATAGGCGTCTTGCGATTTGTGATAGTTCAGGAACTCCCTGAAGGCACGCTTCGCATCTTGATGGCGCTTCGATCTCAGGTAGAGCTCTCCGAGGACCATCCAGCCCTGAGCCAGTTCGGGAGCTGTGGTGACCGCTTGTTCTAGCGCTGCGATGGCCTCTTTTGTTCGACCTGCTAGGATTCGCGCGTTTCCAAGGTGAAACAAGATGGCTGCATCGGGTTGGTTTTCCGTGAGTGCCTCCAGAATTTCGATCGCTTCGTCCGGCCTTTTCTGCCGAATCAGGAGCGTCGCCAGATTGTAGTCAAGGTCACCCGAGGCGGCAACCAGCGCTCGTGCTTCCCTGTATTTCCGTGCGGCATCTTCCAGCTCGTCCGTGTTCTGGAGAGCAATCGCGTGACCGTTCAGGATCTGGACGTCGTGCGGTCTGAACGGAGCGTATCGCTCGTAGTGATCGATCGACTCCGCATACCGGCCCAATGTGTTGAGTGCGTAGCCTCGCAGCTGGATGGCCTCTGTGTGGAAGCGACCTTCCGACAGGGCCTGCTCCGTTTTCTCTGCGACACCTGTCCAGTCATCTTGTCGCTCGGATACAGTTGCCGATCCAAGCCAGGATTCGAACCGGATGAGGCGAGAGGTGAGTAACATTCCCAACACCATAGTTGTGAGCGTCAAGCTCCAGACAGGACGAGTCAGTCGTTTCTGTTGTGTTGAGAGGCTTCCCAGTAGACCCAGTGTCATCCAGAAGAAAAGCATAGGTGTTACCCGGTTCTTGGGGAAGCTGAAGCAGCTGTGTACGATTAGCCCGATCAGGCTTGCGATGCACGCGATCGCGAGTTCTCGCTTGTCAGGGCGAATCTGCCGCATGCCGATTCGTAAGGCCCCGATTATCAGCCACAGGAAACTTGTGAGTCCGAGCCACCCGGTCTCTGACGCGATCCAAAGTAGATCATTGTGCGGCTTGGAAGGGGCACCGTATTCCGTAACGAGCTGCTTCTCGTCGAACGCCGGGTAATGCAAGGCCCAATTGGACAACCCCACACCCAACGGATTCGCGAGGATCATCCGCGCGCTTCCAGCCCACATCGCCAGCCGTCCCCGATCGCCACCCGCATCGAAGACAGACTCCACTGTGTCGAACACCGTTGTCTTCTTCTCGTCGATGTCCTGAGGACCGAGCTTGTCGACTTGGGACGGAAGGGCACCCAGACAGAACGCGACCACGCACGCCGCTATAAGGGGGCGCCACTGACCAATCAAGTTCCGTTCGCGATCGAGCAGGATTATTGCGAGGATCCCGCAGGTGAGGCCGACCCAAGCACCACGTGACCGTGTCTGAACTAGGAAACCACCGAGCAGGGCGAGAGCTACCAGCCAGAACGTTCGATTCCGAACTCGGTATACTAGTAGGAGCGCAAACGGAATCGCCTGGATGGTGACTGTCGCGGCCACGTTTCGAAAACCGAGTGTGCCGCTCGGGATCCCGGCAGACGGGATGATGAACGGGGGCGCTCCGAAGTGCTGAAGGATGCCGAGTACAGCGGACAGCGTTGCCGCTATGACGAGAGCCTGAACGAATTTGGGATCGGAGGGTGGGTGTGCGGCAACGACAGCCATCAATACGAGTCCCGTAACGATTTTGGACAGCTCGATAAGGGAGATGACGGGATCGACCGTCCATAGGATCGACAAACCCGAGATGAGGGCGTAACAGGTAGCCGGCAGCAGGAGTTCTGTGGCGGGGTGGGGAAGACCTCTGCGGATACGATCTGCTAGGATCGCTATCAGAGGGATCTGCCAGACGATGAGCTTCGGACCGAGCGTGTAGTCTTTCAGCCCAGTCCAGTAAACGAGCGGAACTAGGACGAGGACCGCCGTTATCAGCGATCGTTCGGTGTTTGTGCCCGCAGTCATGAGCCTTGCAGCTTGTGGATCCGGTGACGCGCCCAGTCCTTGTGTCTCGGATCGCCACTCCAATGCTCGATGAAGCGCCTGTAAGCATCGATTGCCTCTTGTTCCTTACCTGCTTTCTCCAAGATGTCACCGAGGTTTCTGTATGCACGGGCGTAAGCTGGATCGACCTGGATGGCTGCCCGGAACGCGTCAGCGGACTCCTTGTGATTACCTTGACGTTCCAGCACGACGCCTACGTTGTTTAGGTATTTTGCCTCCTTCGGCTCCATCTCGGCTGCTCTGCGGTATGCCTTGAGTGCAAGTGCGGTGTGTCCGCTACGATCCATCATCTCGCCATACCGGCTGTAGAGTCGAGCGCTCGCAGCTCTTGTGTGCAGTAGTCTTTCGTACGCGCCTCGGGCTGTGACCAGATCGCCACGTCCCTCTGCTGCTTCTGCAACAATGATGTGCGCATCCAACTGATTGACGTTCAGATCGATGGTACGTTTGGCCGCTGCCATCGCGCGATGCCAGTCCTTCAGAGCCAGATGAGCACGCGCGGTGCCAAGGTGAGCGGCGACTCTGTTAGGGAACAGACCGGCTTCGGTCTGATAAGCGGCAATCGCCGCCTCATACCGACCCATTTCAAAGAGCAGATCGCCCAAGGGGAGATTGCCCTCGTTCGGGTGGTAGGTCAGGGATGTGCGAAAGGCTTCGAGTGCTTCGGCGTGTCGGCCAAGAGACTGATACCCGGCGCCGAGGAGCTGGTAGACCCGAAAGTCAAAAGGACCGATGGTGAGGGCTTTGGCTGCAGAATGTGCGACAGATCCCCAGTCAGATCGCCTCCAGGCTTCGACGGCTTTGGCGTAGTGCCAGTCGAACCTGAGTCGCTGGATTGTCAGGCCGCTGCCCAGCAGTAGCAGACAAATCCCAAGGATCGCGGTTGGCTTGACGATGGCCAGCTGCTTATCCCCTCCGGTTTCACGGTCCAGTGCCGCAACGGATCCAATGAAGAGCCAGAAGACGGCTGTCGAAGCGATGCGCTCGAGGGGGAAGCTGAAGAGACTATGCACCAGGTATGCTAAGACTCCGAGTGACATCGCCACGAGAAGGGGAGCGTTTTCAGAGCCCGATTTCCAGTGATGGACCACACGCTCGAGCACTGTCGCGAGCAGAAGCACGTAGAGTATGAGCCCGACAAGGCCGGTCTCCGCCAGGATCCATAGGGGATCGTTGTGCGGTCGTTGTGGCGCCACGTTCGTCGTGATTGCGTCGCCCTGATCATACAGCGGGTACACGAACTGCCAGTTGCCAAGGCCGACACCTATCAGCGGATAGTCACGAACGAGTGATAGTGTGTTTTCCCAGACAGTAGTTCGGCCACGGCTGGCCGAGGGAGAGAAGCTCGTCTGAAGGGCGAGGGCCGGGTCTGCTTTGTTCTCGTCGATCTTGAACTGACCCTCCTGCACCATGTTCGGTGTCTGCAGTCCG
>DPVD01000442.1:0-3455 GCA_003526745.1 Candidatus Latescibacterota bacterium | reverse complement strand
GGACACTGATGCTCAAGAACACACTGAAACAAAAAACTGGAGGCTTCCCTCGAGTGGGCCGGGCAGGGCTCAAGCCTCTGCAGAAGAAGAGACCGATGGAACAGATCAACCGCTGATCGGGAACAAGGAGAGTGGTGTGGAAAACGTGATTATTGTTGGTACGGGTTGTGCCGGATACGCAGCAGCGTTGTATACCTCGCGCGCTGGGCTCGAACCCCTTGTATTTGAGGGAGACCTGCCAAATGGACAGCTCGGCACGACGACGTTGGTTGAGAACTATCCGGGGTTCCCCGAGGGGGTAGATGGCCCCGATCTGATGACACAAATGCGCGCTCAGGCGGAGAAATTCGGAACCCGCTACGAGTTCGGGCTGGTGACCGACATCGACGTCAACGGCTCGCCCTTCACCCTGACGATCGACAACAACCGGAAGATAGAGTCGAAGACCGTAATCCTCGCATCCGGGGCGAGCCCTCGCTACCTTGGTCTCGAATCTGAACGGGCGCTACTCGGTCACGGACTCAGCTCGTGCGCGACCTGTGATGGCGCCTTCTTTCGAGACCAAGAGCTTGTCGTCGTAGGAGGCGGAGACACGGCTATGGAGGACTCGTTGTTCCTCACTCGCTTCGCGTCGAAGGTCAACGTCGTGCATCGCAGGGACGAGCTACGCGCCTCGAAGGTGATGCAGGAGCGAGCATTTGAGAACGAAAAGATCGAGTTCATCTGGGATACCGTCGTAACTGAGATCCACGATCCCGAGCAGAACACGGTAACAGGTGTGACGCTCAAGAGCCTGAAGACCGAGGAAGAGCGAGAGTTCTCGTGTGGCGGTGTTTTCATCGCGATTGGGCACGTCCCGAACACAGGGTTCCTCGAAGGAAAGCTCGAGCTCGACGAGACCGGGTATATCGTGACCCAATCACCCACGACTTACACGAGCATCGATGGCATTTTCGCTTGCGGCGACTGTGTCGACCATATTTATCGGCAGGCAATCACGGCCGCTGGGACGGGCTGTGCTGCCGCGATTGATGCGGAGAGATGGCTAGCAGAACGGGAATAGGTGATCCACGACGCGGTTGCTCCCAGGCCCTGGCTCCCTGTATTGTTGCCGCAAGAGACAGGGCCCTGTTTTTACTCACGACTCTCTTATACCAGTAGCCGACCAAATGATCCTCACAGCAGAAGACAAGGACTTTTTCAAAAAAAATGGGTATCTCGTCAAACACGATACGCTCACGGATGACCAGATCCAGGCGGGCATAGATGAGATATGGAAACACCTAGAGGCGGAGCGTGACGATCCATCCTCTTGGCTCAATGCAGGCCCAATCCGTCCCAAGTGCGGGGACACGAGGCCTATGCTCGATACTCTTTACGAGTCGCCTGTATACGGGATGGCGGAGCAGCTCGTCGGCGAGGGTCTTCTAACACGTCCGAAGTCATTCGGGCCCAAGTTGAACTTCCCAACCGATGAGACTGAGTGGTCGGCTTCGGGTCCTCACCTTGATGGCTATTACACTCCGAAAAACGGGGTCCCTGAAGGTACGGTCGGGCGGTTCTTTGTCGGAGTGACACTCTACCTGACAGAGCAGAAACCAGAGGGTGGCGGGTTCACAGTCTGGCCGGCTACACACCTGCAGGGGGCAGAGTATTTCAAAACGCACTCCATCCTAAAACCAAAGGGTGGGAACGTCTGGAATTTGTGGGCTCATCCCGATCCCGTGGAGATCGTCGGCCCACCGGGAACAGTCTGTTTTTGGCACGGGGGCCTCGTGCACTCGGCGAGCAAGAACTGTCGGCCCGACATTCGGTTCTGCTTGATGACTCGTCTCGCGCGT
Organism: Candidatus Latescibacterota bacterium; assembly: GCA_003526745.1. Lineage (GTDB taxonomy): Bacteria > Latescibacterota > UBA2968 > UBA2968 > UBA2968 > UBA2968. The sequence continues at coordinate 1,614 of DPVD01000442.1, read as the reverse complement.
CATGATCAGGATGACATCCTGTTCGAATTTCCCGATAATCCTTGGGAACACTGGCCCGCACTCAAATAGCCCATTCATACAGCAGAAAGCCGGAAACATGAACCTGACCTTCAGCACCACCGCTTGCCCGAAAGCCCTCCTCCCCGAGGCCACCGACTTCGCGACCAAAGCCGGATTCGACCAAATCGAGCTTTTCCGTACCTGGACCGAAAGTTCCCCTGTTCACCCTGACTGGTCTGTCCCAATGGTCAGGGATCATCTGGACGGATCAGGACAGACGCTCACAGGTCTGAATATCCGGAACATTACCGGACGCAAGGCCGATTCAGATGAACGCAACCTCCAGTACAACCTGCGTCAGGTTACTTGGGACATCCACCTAGCCCGTGCTCTCGGGCTGCGCACAGCAAACACTAAGGGTGGCACCAGGACGGACGAAGCGACCGAGGACCTGATCGAGGGCGTGAACAAGCTGCTCGAGAGCGTCGAAGACGTCACCCTCAACCTAGGGAATCACGCGGGCAATCGACTTCAAGGATTGGATGACTTCAGGACCGTGCTACCGAACGTCGGCGAGCGAGCAAGGGTCCTGGTCGACACGGGACATCTACTGACTGTCGGCGAAGACGTTTTGGCCTTCTCAGAGGGTGTGGCAGACAGAATCGGCCTCGTCCACCTGCGCGATCAGAGGGGCGAGACACCTGTCGCGTTTGGTGAGGGTGATCTGCCTTTCAAGGAATTTCTAGATCTGCTGAAGGAAAGTGGATACATTGGCGAACTGGTCATCGAGATGGAAAAGGTCGACTGGGCAGATCCGGTTGACGCGACTATCCAGGCTCGAGAGTATGTCGAGAACCTGTTGTGATTGAACGTAGTCCAGCAGATGCATGCTTGACGAAGCCCGCCTCCCGTGCGGGCTTTTCAGTTGGCGGACTCGCGTGAGTAGCCTCGGCCGACACGCTCTGGCGGAACTGAACGGGGTTCCCTCATCGATCCTAAACGATGCGGCCGCCCTCGAGAAAGTGCTGGTCTTCACCGCTCTCGATGCCGACGCCACCGTCGTCGAGTCGACCTTCAATGCCTTCTCGCCTCATGGCATCACCGGGATCGTCGTGATCCAGGAAAGCCACCTCTCCATCCACACATGGCCGGACCAAGGCTACGCCGCCCTAGACGTTTTTACGTGCTGCGAAAATTTGGACCCTGGTGTGCTAGCAAAATCGATATCGGATGCGTTAAAAGCCGAGTCCTGCACTGTCCAGGTTCTTGATCGTGGTGAGGGCGCTCGACATGCGGACAGTTCATCCCACAAGGCTGGGGCAACACGACGAAGTGTCTGGTTCACGGACCGCCAGGACAACATGGCTCTGTCGCTTCGTCACGGGGGTGTCGCGTTTGCCAAGACATCTGCGTATCAGAAGGTCGAGGTCGTCGAGAGTTATGGATACGGAAAAATTCTGCTGCTCGACGATCAGGTCGCGTTTACGGAGCGTGACGAGTTCGTGTATCATGAGATGATCGCCCACGTGCCGGCCCTTCATCATCTCTCACCCAGAAGTGTGTTAATCGTCGGCGGGGGTGACGGGGGTGCGTGTCGCGAGTTCCTCAAACACA
>DPVD01000009.1:2730-2896 GCA_003526745.1 Candidatus Latescibacterota bacterium | reverse complement strand
CTACACACCCGAGACGCCGAGCTGCTGGATGTGAACGTCATAAATGCCGTCGCCGTCGTTCACAGGCTCGCGATACCCAAGACTGCCTATCTCCTGAACCCAGACGTCGTCGAAGGTGGTCGCAGCAAACTCGACATAGTCGGGAACGCCATCGGCGTCGGCGTCT
>DPVD01000009.1:0-2418 GCA_003526745.1 Candidatus Latescibacterota bacterium | reverse complement strand
CATCGGCGTCGGCGTCTGCTGTGTCGACCGCATGGAACCCAGAAACGTCGTAATGGATCATGAAGTTCCCGCTGGGCGAAACATGGGCTCTCTGGGCTGATGGACGTTGAAAAAACGTCGTCAGTTTGGCCCTTGTCTTCGTGCTCAGGCGGTCCCAATTCTGGACAGCCTCGAGGACCGCGCCGGTCCCGCATCTGGGACGGATGGGGGTATACAGATCCTGAAGATGGACAGGAATCTGGTGGGGACGGAGAACGCTACATGCGTTGCAGAATATGCGTTCCTCCGCTGAGGCATTCAGGGAACCTGGTAAAGAGGCAGCCGGCGCCCGCGTGTCGGCCGCGGTCGGGCTCAAAAACCAAAGGACAGCCAGGTTGAGCGTCCACCCTGCTCTAAGCCATCTTGTTTTCACGCTGCTTCTTCCATTTCACTGACGTAGATATGTCCCGCCACTTCCAGACCTAAGGAATGTTCAGAGTCATCGATGCAAACAAGCATCGGACCATTGAACGGGGCCCGCTCACGGACTTCGACGGTAGCGGAAGGGCGCAGCCCCAGACCGTCCATATACCGGAGCATCTCGGCGCTCTCATCGCTGACCTGACGGATCAGCACTTTCCGGCCGGTCTCAACCTCTGACAGACGTTTTGTTTCGTGTTTCTGTATCGAGCCATCCTTATCGGGGATCGGATCTCCGTGAGGATCGGTCTTGGGAAAGCCAAGCGCAGCATCAATTCGTTCCTCGAATTCCTCGGAAATCACATGCTCTAGCCTGTCGGCCTCAGCGTCGACTTCGTCCCACGAGTAACCTAAGGTGTCGGCGAGATAGCGCTCGAGCAGTCGATGGTGACGAATCACCTCAAGCGCAATCTTCTCCCCTGCCTCTGTGAGCGCGAATCCCTTGTAAGGGGTGTAGATCAGCAGCTTCATCTCCGCGAGCTTCTTGACCATGTTTGTGGTCGATGCTGCAGAAACGTTCAGCTGCTCGGACAGCACCTTCGTGTTGACGCTGCCGTTTGCTTCGTGACCGTTGGCGAGCTTATAGATCGCCTTCAGGTAGTCTTGAACTGCGTGGCTGATCGGCGTAGAGTCTTTTATCGTCACGTAAATTCTCCGACCTTTACCTTAATCGAAATCCGGAAAAGGGTCAACTTTCAGGCGAATCAGCGCCCTCGCTCGGGATCGGCTTTCCTTGCGGATCGGCCTTGGAGCCACCCAGCTCAACGGCGATCTCGGCTCGCAAACCGGCATCGATAAAGTGCTCCACCAAATCAGCAGGCAAGTGTGTGTGATCCTGGGGCAGCCCCAGGTTGCTCAGGTATGTCTCCCAGAGGCGATGGCTCCGGAGCAGGCTGTTGGCACTGCGCTCCCCCTCTGCCGTCAGAATGAGCCGATCTCCTTCGTCACGGACCAGCCCCCCGGAACTGAGCCTTCTGACAGCCGAGCGAGACACCCATGTCCCGGCTCCCACGAGCCTCGGGACCTCCTGTCGCAGGATGCCCTTGAAAGAGTTCCTTTCGGATTGTCGGATAAGGCCGAGCAGCAGGTGGTCCTCCACGACTTTCACGGAGAACATCGTCCTGACGAGCGCCTTACCGAGCAGGCCCTGCGACGGTGAGACCAGAACCGAGAACAGAAACACGCCCCCCACAGCCACAACCATCGCCCCGGCGATCGAACTGTTCCATACCGACGCCAGTGCATATCCGCCGACTGCCGAGATCACAGCAAAGGCAACTGAAAGCCACAGGATCCTCTTGAGGTCGTTGCTCCAAAGGTATGCAGCCGCCCCTGGAACGATGAACATCGCTACAACTAGGATGGCGCCTACGGACTCGAAAGCAGCCACAGTCGTAATCGAAACCATGACCATCAGAGCGTAGTGCATTATGGTTGCGTTGATCCCGACGGACACCGCCATAGCAGGGTCGAACGAGGAGATCTGAAGTTCCTTGAAAAACAGCACGACAAAACCAACTGTCAGGATGCAGGCTGTTCCTAGAATCCAGACCGGCCGGGGCCCCATCACCCTATCCCCGAGCGTCCACACATCCCAAGGGGTGTAAGCGATTTCGCCATACAAGACACACTCCTGGTCCAGGTCCACATGCCCGGTGTAAGCTGACACGAGGACCACCCCCAGTGCGAACAGGGCCGTGAACACGATCCCGATCGCGGCGTCTTCCTGTACCCGCCACCGTCGGTGGAAGGTCTCGATCAAGATCGTGGCGAGCACACCAAACACGGCAGCACCAGCAAACATAAACACGACGTCGCGGCTGCCTGACAGGAGGAAAGCGATCACGATCCCAGGCAAAACTGCGTGACTGAGTGCATCCCCGATCAGCGACATCTTCCTCAGAACGAGGAAGGCCCCCAAGAGTGCACACGAGACGGTCGCAAGCACCCCGGTCAACA
>DPVD01000114.1:0-13355 GCA_003526745.1 Candidatus Latescibacterota bacterium | reverse complement strand
TTTGTCGCACCAATCGAGGATCTCGTCACCGTCGGGTACGGACAGGATCGGGACTGCGCTATAGACGCTCTTCCCAGCCTGCAGAATCTGATGGGCCTGTGGCGCGTGGAGCCACGGTTGGGTGATCAGGACGATCGCATCGAGGTCGGACTCGCAGATTGCGTCGATCGACTCGTATGTGTCCTTCGGGTCGAACTTGGCATCGAAGTGCTCACGCTCGATGATGGCCTGGATGCGGTCAGATTCGCGGTCGCAGAGCCCGACGCGGCTAACGGCGGGGTGCGCGTGGAAGAGGTCGGCGAAGGCTTTGCCGAAAGCGCCGAGACCGACTAGACCGATTGAAAATGACATGACGGTGCTCCTGGTAAGTCATCCCAAGTGGAGCAAAGGATCTCGTTCTGGTCTGGACCACTCTATCTGTCCGGTTTCGAGAAGATGGCCCAGTATCCCAAGGGCTCCTTCGCTGCGCTCAAAATGACGGAGGCGGTGTTAGGCTCCGGAAATCCGCGGCATGGGTATGAATTCTTTCCCCATCTCCGCAAACAACAGCTTTTTGATCAGTTCGGATTTTAGGGTTTGTGCATCGGGATCGTTCCAGAGGTTGTTGACCTCCTTCGGATCGGCATCGAGGTCGAAGATTTCGCCGTAGTCGCGCTGGTAGTAGACGGTGAGTTTGTATCGGTCCTCGACATACGTCTTGACGTGAACGGTCAGCGGATCGTGATGATTCTCGACTATACAGTGATCGCGAATAGTTTTCCTGCTCCCATACCACACATCAGTCTGGTCGATACCGGTCATGACGTGAGGGATCGGGATGTCGCACGCGCTGAGGAAGGAGGGTGCGAAGTCGACGAGAGACTGGAGGGAGTCAGACACTTCGCCGGCAGGAACCTTGCCGGGCCGGCTGACGATCAAAGGTACCCGGACCATGTCCTCGTAGTGGAACGCTCCTTTGGCGGTGAGGCCGTGGTGCCCGTAGAAGTGTCCGTGGTCAGAGGTGAACACGACAAGCGTGCTCTCGGCGAGACCCAGCTCTTTCAGCTTGTTTACGATTTGCCCGACCTGTTTGTCCATCAGACTGATCATGCCGTAGTAGCAGGCAATGTCCTTGGCTAGTTCGTCACGGTTGTGCAGGTGGGAACCGAATCCGTGCAGGCCTTGGCTGCTTGATTTGTATGGACTGAAGTCGGGGTTCTTCGTCTGGGTCAGCTGGAAGTGCGGCGGGTTGTTCTCATGCTCTCCCTCGACGAGTGACGGCACAGTCAGCGATGACGGGTCATACATCGTGTCCCACGGTCGTGGCGCGAGATACTTCGGGTGTGGGTCGAAGAAGCTCGACCATAGGAAGAAGGGCTCGTCGTTCTGCTTGTATTGGTCGAGTAGCGAACAGGAACGCTCGGCGATCCAGGTTCCGTAGTGAAACTCCTCCGGGATCTCCCACGTGCGTTTCTGATCGGAGTTGTTCCCGGTTGGCGGGCGGTAGTAGTTACGCCAGTTGTCGCAGCCCTTTTCCTCCAGCCAGATCGCGTAGTGCTGTCCGACGTGGGCCTCATCGGTGTGGTTGCGTGCGAGCTCAACGTGCTCGAAACCATAGAAAGGCTCATCGAACTCACGCCAGAAGTCGAGATCCTGGAGGGTCGGGTAGGATTCGAGGGACGGAAACTCTTCTGTTCCGTGCAGCGGCTGAAAATGCGCTTTGCCAACGAGTGCCGTTCTGTATCCGGCAGCTATGAAGTCTTCGCCGACCGTGTGTTCCGACTCGAGAAGCTTGGTGCCGAGCGAGTAGGCGCCGTGCTGGCTCGGATACTTGCCCGTTATGATCGAAGCACGTGTGGGCGTGCAGGTCGGGTTTGGACAGTAGCCTCGCCGATACAGCGTGCCGTTTGCCGCGAGCCGATCGAGGTTTGGTGTCTCGACCTCTGATCCGATGCAGCTCAGCGTGTCCCAGTGCTGTTGATCGCTCGTTATTAGAAGGATGTTCGTCTTGTTTGCCACGGGTGCCTTCCAAGTTCCAGTGCCGGTGTTCTAAGAGGGGGCAATCTAAACCCCGGCCTTCACGAGGGCAAGACTGCTCGGAAAAGTCACCACGGTTTGGTCACGATCTCGGGTCCTCATGGTTGTGAAGAGCCTCTGAGATCTGCCCCAGGCGCCTCTGCGTCGGCAATCATAGGCAGTTTGGGGATTGAGAGTTGAAGATTGGAAATGTAGAGGACATATCGGCGTTAAGGCAGGCACCATTGTTCGAGTGACCTTCTGGAGGGAATCCCCTTCATAAGTGATAGCCAGCCCATACAGACCGTCAAACACGCCCACTAGTTGTCAGGCTCGTCGCGAGCCTCTTTAGGCCTTTACTTCGACTACCGCTCGGTATGATGCACCATCACAGCGAACTGCCGGCGAGGGGGCTTCAGCCAGCTGTTCTCGATTCCCCGGGCTCAATCCACAACATACCAGCCTTCGCTCTGGAGTCGAACCTTGGCCTGATTGTATGCATCCGAGCCGTCATCTACCCAAGCTTTGAAGTCGAGACCGCGGAGGTCGCCTTCTTCGAAGCCGGACATCTGGGAGAAACCCTTGGAGGCACCAACGGATTTCTGGGAGGTGTCGAGGGCGAACAGACGTTTTCCATCCGGGAGGTGATAGATGGCGATGTGTTCGAGGCGGGGGAGGTGTGCACGTTCAGAAGCGGCCTTGAGCTTCTGCTCGTCAACGTCGATACCGAGACCCGGGGCGGTGGGAACACGACAGAAGCCGCCGGTGACCTGGATGCGCTCGACGGTGATGTCGTCGTCGAACTGGTCGTCCAAATCGATCAGGTGGGCTGTTGCAGTTGGGAGGACAGAGGCTTCATGGAGGCTCAACGAGCGCATCAAGGTCGATCCGGATTGCTGGATCAGGACCTGGACGTTCGCGTGGCCGTAGGCGAATCCTTCTTGGAGGACGCGGCCGATCGGACCACCGGTCATGTAGATGTCGGCACAGCCATGGATGACTTCGTGCATCCCGCCGAGCTGCGGGTTGTGCATGATCAGAGGGAGTCGTGACTTCGCCCTCAGCTGACGCCAGCCTTCGATGTCGTTCCAAGGGAGTGGGTCTTCGAGGAATCCGACGACGGGATATTTTGCGAGCTCGGCGATCAGCGGACCGATCGTGCCGGGCGTGCGGCTATGGTTGAGGTCCCAGTGCAGCTTGAATCCCTCAGGTGCGACATCCTGTGCTGCCTTTGTCTGCTCGACTACGTCGTATCGGGGGTCGCTGTGCATCTTGAACACGCGGTAGCCTTGGTCCGTTGCTCGCCTGACCTCACCCGCAAAGATCTCAGGTGGACAGGGCCGTGTCCAAGCACCCACGGGGACCGAGTCTCGAACCTTTTGCCCCATTATTTTGTGTGCGGGTATCTCGAGATGTTTTCCCATGACGTCGTAGAGCGCCATCCCGAGCGCCGCATTCAGCTCGTTCATCAGGAAGTCGAACGGGTTGCGATCGATGACCTGATCCACGTGCTCGTTGTCGAGGACGGGCTTACCCTCCTCGTGACTGCCATACCCGACGATGCCGTTGTCGGTCGTGATTTTGACAGCTGTATGCTGGTCGATGTCGTACATGCGCAGCCGACCGGCCTCATTGTCGTAACGGGAGGCGAGCTGGATGGTGATTGGGATGATCTCGACGTTGGTGATTTTCATGGGATGCCTCAGGGGGTGTGTGGGGCGGATACCTACAAGCTCGAGACAGCGCCTTCGATTCGACGGAGGGCTTCTTCAATGTTTTGGAGCGAGTTCGCATAAGAGAAGCGGAGGTAACCTTCGCCGTAGCTGCCGAAGCCCGTACCCGAAAGCGATGCAACGCCGGCTTGCAAGAGAACTTCTTCCATCTCCTGTGAGGGCCGTCCGGTCTTGGTAATGTTTGGGAAGAGGTAGAAGGCACCGCCCGGGAGTTGACACGTGATGCCGTCAATGGCGTTCAGACCAGCGTGGAAGACGTCCCGACGCTTCCGGAACTCATCGAGCATTGCATAGGACGGCTCCTGCGGTCCTGTCAACGCAGCGATTCCTGCCTGCTGTGTGAACGCAGCCGTGCACGAATTGCTGTTGACCATCAGGCGTGCGATGCGTTGTGCGGTTTCTTCAGGCATGACCCCGTAGCCCAGGCGCCATCCGGTCATGGCGTAGGTCTTCGAGAAACCGTCCAGTATGATCAGCTTGTCGGCCATGCCGTCGAAGGCGGAGATGCTCGCAAACTCTCCGTCGTAGACCATCCGAGAGTAAATCTCGTCCGCGAGGACGGGGATGTTGTGCCTTACGGCGACGTCGGCGATGACCTCAAGGTCTTCGGCTGGTATGATCCCCCCTGTCGGATTCTGGGGCGAGTTGATGATGATCAGCCTCGTCTTATCCGTGACGAGGTCAGCCATTTGCTCGACGTCAAGAGTGAAGTTCCTCTCTTCGATCAGGGGAGCGGGGACCGGTGTCGCACCCGCGAACTTGATTACCGATTCGTAGATCGGGAATCCGGGGTTCGGGTATACGACCTCGGTACCTTCCTCTGCCAATGCGAGGATGGCGAAGAACATGATCGGTTTGGCGCCGGGGCAGACCACGACCTGATCAGCGTTGACGTCGATGTTTCGACTCTGAGCGACGTCGTTTGCGATCGCTTCCCTCAGGTCAGGCAATCCTGCTGGTGGACCGTAGTGTGTGAAGCCGTCGGCGAGGGCCTTCCGGCCGGCCTCGACGATGTGCGTGGGTGTGTCGAAGTCGGGTTCGCCAATCTCTAGGTGGATGACATCCTTGCCCTTGGCTTCGAGTGCACGCGCCTTGACCAGTACGTCAAATGCCGATTCTGTTCCCAGCAGCGACATTCGAGATGTGTAGTTCATGTCCGCTCCTCGACCCCTCAGCCTTCCCGCTTCGGCCTGACCGTTCCTTTGACAAGGTCACCTTGTTTATACGACCCCAGTACCCGTAACGTTGCCGAGTGTTTCGCGAGTTCGTCTAGCGCGGCCAAGCACTCGACGTCGGCTTGGCTGCCTTCGAAGTCTAGGTAGAAGATGTATTCGAAGGGTTTACCAGTGACCGGTCGCGACTCGATCTTCTGCAGGTTGATCCCTCTCTCCGAGAAGGCTCCGATGCTTCGGTAGAGTGACCCCGGCTCGTTCTTCAGACTGAAGATGATGGAAGTCTTCGATGGTGCCTGCGCCTTGACAGGTTTGGGCGCGATGACAACGAATCGCGTGTAGTTCTGGTGGTTGTCCTCTACCCCTTCCTGCAGGATTTCCAAGTCATAGTCGATCGCCGCCTGCTTGCTCGCGATGGCGGCCACTTCACTGGAACCGCTCTTCTTTAGATCTTGGACGGATCCCGCCGTGTCGTGCGTTGGCACAGCAGTCGTATTCGGCAAAGATTTGATCAACTTCGTGCACTGTGCTAGGGCAGGCGCCTGAGAGTGGATTTCTCGAATGTCGCCGAGTCCGACACCCGGGTTTACGATCAGGTTGTGGACGATGCGAAGCTTTGTCTCACCGATGATATAGAGCGTCCGCTCGAGAAGCAGGTCGTAGTTTTCGAGGATGCCGCCCATCAGCGTGTTCTCGATTGGGACCATCCCGTGGGTGGCTTCCCCGGACTCTACCGCCTCGAAGAGCGCGTGAAAGTTCGGACGCGGCAGGACGTCCACCGTTTCGCCAAAGTAGGCACGCGCGGCCATCTCGCTATACGCGCCATACTCGCCCTGAAAGGCGACGCGTGTGTTGGGGCTATGTGGCATTGAGGAGTGCTCGGAGATGGGCTTCGACGCTTAGCGACAGTCCGTCTAGGTCGTAGCCGCCTTCAAGAACGGAGATAAGGCGCCCGTCCGCGTGATCTGATGTGATCGAGAGCGCGCGTTCTGTCATGGCTGCGAATCCGTGCTCGGTTACGGTGGTGGAAGAGAGCGGGTCGTTGACGTGGGCGTCGAAGCCGGCTGAGACGATAACGAACTGTGGTTTGAAGCAATCCATAACGGGCAGGAGCTCCTCGTCGAGGATGCGGAGGTATTCGTCGTCACCGGCGCTGTCTGTGACGGGAGCATTGAGCGTGGCACCCGTGCCTTCGCCATGACCGGTTTCTTCGCGGGCACCCGTACCCGGGAAGTGCGGCCACTGATGGATGCTGAAGTAGAAGACGCTCGGATCATTTTCGAGGATGTGCTGGGTGCCGTTCCCGTGATGTACATCCCAGTCGAGGATCAGGACACGCTCGATGCCGTAAGTTTCCTGCGCGTAACGCGCTGCGATGACGACGTTGTTGAATAGGCAGAAGCCCATCGCGCGACTGTGCTCGGCGTGATGACCTGGTGGGCGGACAGCACAGAAGGCGCTATCCGCGTCTCGGGCGAAGACCTGGTCAGTAGCCTTGAAGGTCGCCCCGACAGCGAGTCGCGCGATGTCGAACGATGTCGGGCACAGCATGGTCTCGTGGTCTTCCATGCACGGCGTGCCCTGGCTGCATCGTGTACGGATATTCTTTACATGCGCTTCCGAATGGCCTCGCGTGAGCCAGTCCTCTTCGACGTGAAAGGGCTCGGTCAGTTGTAGATCTCCCTCAAGACCTGAGTCCGAGAGACGGGCGTGCAGGGCACGAAGACGGTCAGGCCGTTCGGGATGGCCCTGACCTGTGTCGTGCGCCTGATAGTCAGGATGCCCGATGAAAGAGACGGATTTCAATGGCAAGTGACAAATGTTAAGTGTCAGGTGTCAATAGCGAGGTTCGGCAATATAGCGAGTATGGGTGCCGGGGGAAAGACTGGGGACTTAGAAACCCGGTCAGGACACTTGCCTACTGACGCTGGAAGACTGTGCCGAAGTCTGAGGGGTTCGGGATCTCGCTTTCCGTGAACGAGCGGCCTTCGGTGTATTCGCTGATGTCGATGAAGACGGCGTCTTTCTCGTTTGACTCATACGAAGCCATGAGGACCGACATCGTGTCCCAAGCCATCATAGCGCCTGACTGGGGATACTGGTCTGCGTTCAGCACGCAGTCGACAGCGTCGTTCATCTCGTTCACATATCCGTGTGCGTGGAACTGGTTGGGCATGGGGAACGATGTCCCGGTAGCCGTGGGAAGCTTCTCTCGGAAGAGGATGTCGCCGGAGGTTGCCTTGTCTGGCAGGAAGATTTCGTTGCTGTTGTTCGGGTTGATCCGGATGTCATACTGGCCGAAGTCGGCGATAATCGAGAGTTCGTTCTTGATGCCGCTGATGCTGAGGTCATAGCCGAGTACTTCAGCAACGGTTTCGTCGTCGAAGATGATCGTGACACGGCCGAAGTCGTCGACATTCTGCATGACCCGAAAGTGTTCGCCGGCGGCTTCCGGTTGGTGTTTAAGGATCTGGAGTGCAACGGCGGAGACCTTCCTGGGTCGGATCGGTGTGCCGTTCTTTAGGATGCCCTCAACCTGCTTGGTGTAGAGGATCGGACCGAGCGGGTGGCAGGCCTTGTTGAACAGTGCGCCACCGCCTGACTTAGATGGGGTGTCGTAGGCAGGCGCGTGCGAGCCTTGGTGGGCGCAGAAACCTTGCTGGTAAAGGATCTTGCCTTTATCCCGTCTCGTCGCCTCGGTAATGACTTCGACAAGGCCTTTTACACCGTCGAAGTAAACGAAATCTTCCGCGTAGAGAAGCTTAGACCCTGCAGAGCGAACGGCGTCCAGAACGGTCTCAAGGTAGGCCATGGTTTCACGCTTCTTTGTTTCGCCATCGGCCTTTCGCTCCTCACCGTGACCTGGCCAGATCACCGGCGGCTTTTCGAGTACGATCACCTGGGCTCCAGCCTCGGCAGCTTCGATCGTGTAAGGGCCGTGCGCGTAGTTGGCACATGCGATGTTGTCGATGTGCGGCCGGATCTGGCTGATCATCTCCGCGTGATTGGCGAAGGCGCCCTCGATCCCGTGTTTCTGTGCGAATATTTCCGCGTTCTCTAGGTGCCCTGAACAGACGCCGGCGAGTTCGATTTCGACACCGTTCTTGTGTGGAATCATCCCGTATACCTGCGCGGTGTAATCACCGGCGAACCCTGTCCCGTTGATCGTCACCTTCAGCTTGTTCATCCCAGTCTTATCCTTTATCTCGTTCGCACGGCAATCGGTGTTTCCCATACGACCAAGTCACCGGTCTATTGCCAACGGCAGGAATTTGCGAACACTGTTCCAGTAAGTCGAGTCGCATCCCGCTCCGTGGAGAAACACGAGTGGTTGAACTTCGCCGGGGCTTCAATCGTAGGCCAGCCTGCCCTAGAATGTGCCGATCGGTTCGTTCAACAGATGACCCCGCCTCCGAGGCAATACTCGTCATCGTAAAGAACGGCCCATTGTCCCGGTGCGATTCCGGGATCTGCCTGAGCCAACTCGACGTGGCCTTCTGACTCAATGGGGAACGACACCCGCGCGTCGATCATGTGTTGACCGTGGCGGACCTTGACCTTCAGGTCCTCACGATCCGGGAGACCGTCGATCCAGTTCGTTTCGCGAACGCTGAAACTTGACCGTGCACGTCGGTCTTTCTCATCCGTGTCGTTGACATAGACGATATTCTGGTCCGTGTTCTTGTCGACGACATACCACGGGCCACCTCCAAGCCCAAGCCCCTGGCGCTGTCCGATTGTGTGGAACCAATAGCCCTTGTGCTGGCCGAGAACGCGGCCGGTCGAGATGTCGACGATATCTCCAGCGCGCTCACCCAGGTGGAACTTCACGAACTCCGGATACCGGATCTTGCCAAGGAAACATATCCCTTGGCTGTCTTTCCTTTCCTTGTTCGGAAGATTAGCTTCTTCGGCGAGCTCGCGCACACGCTGCTTGGTCAGTCCCCCCACGGGGAGATCGAGCAGTGCGACTTGATCCTGCGACAGGTTGCACAGGAAGTAAGTCTGGTCCTTGACTGCATCGGGTGATCGCTTCAGACGAACTGTGTCGGTCGTTCGATCGACCTGAGCGTAATGACCGGACACGACGCGGTCGAACTCGGAGCCGATCCGGTCGACAAAGGCACCGAACTTGATCCTCTGGTTACAGAAGATGTCCGGGCTGGGTGTGCGTCCTGCCTTCAACTCTGCGATGGCAACGTTGACGACACGGTCGAGATACTCGGCCTGAAGCGGGACGACTTCGAGCGGGATATCCAGACGATCGCAGACAGCTCGTGCATAGTGGAGGTCTTCCTCCCAGGGACACTGACCCAGGTAGGCGAGCTCGTCTTCGAGCCAGATCTTCAGGTAAAAGGCCGTGACCTCGTCGCCGCGCTCATGTGTGAGTTCTAGGGCCACAGAGCTGTCGACGCCACCGGACAGGAGGACGGCGGATTTCAAGGGAAAACACTGGGGGTGAGGAGTCGGGTAGGGCGTATCATTGGCGGTCTTTGTGGTCCAGGGACAGAGAGTTTATGCAGTAGCGGAGGCCTGTCGGCTGGGGGCCGTCCGGGAACAGGTGGCCCAGATGAGCGTCGCAGCGCGCGCAGTGAACCTCGATCCGACGCATGCCGTGGCTGTTGTCTTCCTCCTCCTCGACAGACTTCTCGTCGATCGACTTGAAGAAGCTCGGCCAGCCGGAGCCGGAATCATACTTGGCTTCGGAATCGAAGAGTGGAGCGCTACAGCCTACGCAGGTGTAGATGCCGTCCGCCTTGTGGCCGTTGTACTCGCCGGTGAATGCACGCTCTGTGGCGTGCTTCCGTGTCACCTGATACTGTTTAGGTGTTAGCTGCTCCTGCCACTCCGCGTCGGACTTCTGGATCTTGTCGGACATGCTACTCCGGGAAATCGGGTGGAAGAGGGAGCGCAGGAACGGGATGCCCTTTGGCTTTCTCCTCGTCTCTGTGCAGATGACCGATCCGGCCACCTTCAGGTGTCGCGTCTTCGAAATAGAACGCCTCAATGTCCTTGTAGATTTCGATCATGTCGTGCTCGTCGCCGGCCCTGGTACAGACGATGTCACCTGACTTGACGTAGAAGGCGTTACCCTCAGTAACGACTTTGGCCTTCCCCTTGTAAATCAGCCAATATTCGTGACAGTCGTGATAGTGACAGTCGAATCGGCCGCCCTCGGTCGAGACTCTGAAGACTCCAGCGGCTGTGACTGCACTCCAGTCGGGTCGGTTCTCATGCTTCATCGATCCCTCTGATGTTCGAACGACCGGCATCTTTCACCTCTCTTGTGGATGGAGCATAAAGTTACCCGTCTATTAGGTGAAGGGTCAAGAGAGGGATGCGTCAGACCTGTGTCGAGCGGAAGGCGCTCGAGTTGTGATTCTGGCGGCTATAGTTTGTAAAGCGTGCGAGCGTTTTCGGAAAAGATGTCTTCTCTGAGGTCGGCGTCCATATCAGGCGGAAAACACTGGTTAGGCGCGTCGAAGTCCCAGTGCGGATAGTCGGTCGCGAACAGGAGCTTATCGTTCATGTCCATCTGGGAGAGTAGCTGGTGAAAGTGATCGGGACGATCGGGTTCTTCGACAGGCTGTGTGGTCAGCCAGATGTGATTGCGGATCGTGTCCGACGGACGGTGCTCACACTGAGGAATCTCGTCTCCCATCAGCTCCCACGCGCGATCGAGCCGCCACATGAGCGGTGGCATAAACCCGAATCCACCTTCAATCATCACGAACTTAAGTTTCGGAAACCTTTCGAACACGCCCTCGTAGACTAGACTGGCAATCTGGGGCTGGAAGGACTGCGGCATGCCACAGTGGTCCTCTGTATAATGCGACGGCCATCCGGATCCCGTGATCGGACCTCCACCGGCACCGCCGAAATGGACCCCTACAGGAAGGTCGTTCCGCTGGGCGGCCTCGTAGATAGGCCAGTATTTGCGACGACCCATGGGCTCGCTCGTCCGGACTGCGAACAGAACCTGCACGTAGCTAGGGTGTGATCCAACGCGATCGATCTCCTCGGCCGAAAGGTCTCCCGCTTCATACGGGACGATGATCGAGCCTTTGAGCCGAGGCTCGGGATCCAGAAACTCCGCAATCTGCCAATCGTTGACCGCTCGGGAGAAGGCCGCACCATACTCGAGGTTTAGCTGTCCACCTGCTCCGATCAGACAGTTCAGGACGCCATATTCGATTCCCCATTTGTCCAGGAGCTGCTCGCGCATGAAGTCCAGATCCGATCCCGGGGGCAGACCCGAGGGGGGCCAAGCATCGTGACGGGCCGCATTTGGAACGGCCCGAGGATAGTAGGATCCCGTGTAGTTTCGGGCGCCATATTTCCGATGGTGTTCCTTCCAGCGATCGGGGAGATGCTTCCGGATCGATTCGGTTGACTGCGGCGCGTTGTGGATGTCGCAGTCGATTAGCGAGGGCTTCGTTCGTGGTATGGAATTGGTCGTTGTTTCCGTCAGAGTCAGCTCTGCCATAACCCTCTCCTAGATCCGGTAGAAAGCAGCTGCGTTGTCTTGCAGGATCTTCTGCTTGGTCGTCTCGGATCCGATGGCCGACAGGAACGCATCCGCACGGACCCCGTGGTTGTGTGGGTAATCGGATGCATACATCAGGATGTCGTCCGATCCCAGCTGATCGATGATCGCGGTCAGTTGTTCATTCTCGTTCTGCCTGGGTGCATCGGTCGGCTGGGTGGTGAGCCGGATGTGGTCGCGGATATAGTCGCTCGGTCGTCGCTTGACCCACGGCGTATCCCGACGCAGACCCTTCCACTCCTTGTCGAATCGCCACATTGCGGACGGCATCCAAGTCCATCCGCTCTCGATCAGTGCGATCCGCGTTTCCGGGAACCGGTCAAACACACCTTCGAAGATCAAACTAAGGACCTGTGATTGGAAGATCGCAGCCTGATCGACATACTCTTCGACATAAGTCGACGGCCAGCCGGCTGGTGTGGGAGGCAGACCGGGCGCACCACCGAAGTGGATACCTACAACCAGATCTTTGCGGGTCGCAGATTCGAAGATTGGATCATATCTGAGGTTCCCGTATGGTGCATCCCCCCTCACCGGAAGCATGACCTGGACAAACCCAGAATGATCGCCCACACGCTCGATCTCTTCTGCAGCCCGGACAGGATTCTGATTCGGTACGACGATCGACGCACGAAAACGAGGCTCTTTGTCCAGCCAATGCTCGATCTGCCAGTCGTTGACAGCGCTCGACAGATCAGCAGCAAAGTCTTGGTTGTGCACGCTGCCCGCACGAAAACCGCACGTGAGGATCGCATTATCTGCGCCGCCTTCATCGAACACGTGTGTCGAGAGGAGTTGGATGTTGGATCCGGCCGGTCCCGATTTTGGAATCGCTCCTTCATGTGCTCTGATGACAATCGCTTCCGGGTAATCGTTCGCTCCAGGCCCGACAAAAGCGGACTCGGCTAGGTAGACGTGCCAGTGCTCGTCCAGATAGGGCAAGAGAGCGTCGAGAGACGGGAGCTCGTTGTGTACGTCGGAATCGATCACTTCAGGGTCGAATTTCAAGTGTCAAATGATGACGGTCTTTTTGCGAAAAAGTCGACGGCCGATGGCAAAGGTGCGCTCAACAGATCCGTGTGCTGCGTTGCCATCGTGACGCGTCCAAGATGTGGAGCGCGCTGCTCGTGCCGCAATGCTAGAGTGTAGGCTGGCGGAATCCCGTGGTAGGCGAAGACTGCGTCGGCGAGCTCTGCTCTGGAAACGGAGCGAGTGGCGGTGAGGTGACGGAGACCGGTCAGGTTGCTCTCGCAGATGGCAATAATCCGGTCGGCCACGTCCGCTGCTGCGATCGCGGATCGTGCCTCATCTTCGACGATCGTGATTGGGAGACCCTTCTCGTGTCTGTATCGAATCCAGTCCAGATGACCGACACGACCGCTGACCGAAGGCCCGATCGACAATGGAACGCGCAGGACGAGAGATCCGGGAATATCGGACACGATCTGCTCCGCCTCGATTCTCGTGCGCGCATAGTAAGAGATCGGGATGAGAGGGCTGTCCTCGTTATACTCGCCATCTTCACCGAACACGTGGTCCGAGGACAGGTATATGAAGCGGGCCATCGGGTTGTGTGCACGAATTATGTTCTGAAGATTCAAGATGTTCTTCTGATACGCCCAGTCGGGGTGGTCTTCACATCGCTCGACGTCGCAGACAGCGTGCGCGTATACGATCGTGCCCGTGAAGTCCCTGAGGAGTTCGGCCATACCGGTGTCGTCTTCGAGCTCGATGTAGGGCCAGCCGAGTCGGCCCGCGTCTCGCTCGTTGGTGCTGTGAATAGCCTGGACTAGGTAGGGATGCCTACTTGCAAGCGCATAGCCGTGGATGGCGGTTGGACCAAGTAGGAGGATGGGTTTCAAAGTGTCAAATGGCGAGGGTCAAATATGCCGGGTTCTTGATACGGTC
>DPVD01000169.1:0-18059 GCA_003526745.1 Candidatus Latescibacterota bacterium | reverse complement strand
CAGCGCGACGATCGTCTTCTCCGGGTCCGTGAAGTAGGGATCTACTTCGGCCCCGCCGCCATACTTCTCCTGAATATCGGAGAAGTCCAGCTCTGCCTCCGCCGCCTCCCCATCGGACAGGTCGATATAAAGCGGTGAAAGTTTCAATTTCTCCTGGGCGAGGCGGTCTTCGATCCGGATTAGGATCTCTTCCAGATCATCGATGTCCATATACAGGAGGGCATTCTTCTTGTAGAAGTCGACTTCCTTCTGATAGCTGACGAAGTTCACATACTCTCTGTATTCATCCTTCCGGAGCTCGGCGACAAGATCGTTAACAAACCGCTGGGACGACTCGTAGTCATCCGACTGAACGAGAAGACGCCAGCTCCCCACACCACCGACGGCCTTCTCAATGTCCTTGAGGGTCCTAACGCTCCGATAATCGTCCGGGATCAGTGCCGCGATGTCTGTATCGATCCGCTTGACGAGTTTGATGACAAAGTGAGTCCCCCCAATCGTCAGCAACGTGGCCAGGATCAGAATCAGCTTGTAGCGCCGATAAGTGATATCGGCGAATTTGTGGAAAATCACTTCCATTCAACCTACTTCTTTTCTTCCTTCGCTAACTTGTCCTTCAGCTTCTTGACCAGTCCCTCGTAGGACGTCTTCCGAATTTCTTTCCTGAACTGCGACCGATTGTTCTTCGCAATACTCAGGTCGTCAATCACCATATCGTATATTAACCAGCTATCACGGACCTTCTTGAGCTTGTAGTCGATCGTGCTCTCTTCGGTCTTGTAGGAGACGATCGTCTTCACCTCTCCCTTGTCACCATCGATCGTCGCACCGTCATACTCGACGCTCTCAGCCTTCTTGTAGAGCGCCGGATCCGCATAGTTCCGCTCAATCAGTTGACGACACAGGTAGGTGAACTCGGTCTTCTCCGCGTCAGTGCGCTCCTTCCAGTAACGCCCAAGTGAGACCTCGCTGAACGTATTGAAATCGAATAACTCGCTCACGATCATCTTGATCTGAGCCCTCTCCTCTTCCGTCTCCCCTTCTGTAGGCGACTTCACGATCCTCTCGATCACCTGGTTCCGATCCTTCACCAGCGCGAGCAGATCGTCAGCCGTTTCCGCCGACGCACACCTAACCATAGCAACGACGACTACTGCAACTATAAGTAGACCCTTCATCATACCAAACGACTCCACGATTAAAGCCCCGGTCCACGTGAAGAATCAGGTTTGTCGGTACCGCCCCCCGGACAAGATCCTCTGTGTTCTGTGTGGTTCCAGCCTCTAATTCTAAGCAAAAAGAAAACCACTATCACCTCACATCCTCAAGACGGACGAAAGCCGATAATGGTTCCCTTTCTGTGAAACCTGTCTAGTCTGCCTTTTCGGAGAACAGCTTTGATTCTTCGGTCGCGGCCTGAGCGCCTGCCGGCCAGAAACCTCGTGACCTCATAATATGCCCGACAAAGAACAGGATCGCCGTTGCGATTGTTATTGCACCTAGTGCGTAGATCCAGAAGATCGTCCAACGTGCATTCGCAAGCGCAAGGACGCAGAACATTGCCGCAAAATAGTCACGCCGGCTGGCAAATTTGATACGCTCGCTGAACTTGTGGAACCAGCCACGCTTCGCTTCCGGAACTTCGTTCGAGAAGGCCTGCGTAAAGCTAAGGATACTGCCAGAGCCGGACATCCGCAGGTAGACATAAACCACAGAGACGGCAACCACCATCCCCGCCAACGCCAGCCACGCCAGCGTCAACACAAACTCCTCGCCTGTATACTGAAACATACCATAGACGAAGCCTGAGAAGAACACGAGATACGAGATGTTGTCTGCCACTGTATCGACCCACTCGCCAAACTGCGAACCCATGAACTTCAGCTTAGCGACCTCTCCGTCGCACCCGTCGATGATCGAGGCGAACTGGAAGATCAGACCACCAATGGCCAAGCTGACGTAGTTGGGCTGCGCGACGAACCAAGCCGCAAGGAAGCTAACAAACATGGTTGAAATCGAAAGCTGGTTTGGCGTAAGCGAGGTCTTGACGAGGACGGAGCTGATACGAGTGGAAATCTTACGATTGAAATGACGGGACACGAACCCGTCCGTCGGCTTGCCAAGCGAGCGGATCAACGCTCGCTCTGCGTGAATGAGCGACTCGGGGGTGTCGACATCCTCCCAGAACAGCTCACCGACATCCTCTGCCCGCATACGCCCTTGTGCGGCCAGAATCCCGATCCCTCCCGAGAGTGAGTCGTTCCCGTCTGCGATCGCTTGCCCAAGTGCGCCGAACACGGCCGGATTGCACAGAAACACACCGGTGTCGATTGCGTTGTGCGCATCGATTATCTTCCCTATCGACACGATGCGACCGGACTCGACCTGAACCTTTGTCGCGTCCTCTTTATCGAAGATGCGATCAATCCGGGAATCGACCGCCAGAACACACTCATTGCTCGCGAGGTTCGCATTCCGCAGTGTCTCGATAATCTGGGGATCGAACAGATGGTCCGACATCGTCAGGATGAACGGATTTTCGCCCACAGATTTACGCGCCGCGAGAACAGACTTCCCGTTCCCCTCTTCCCACGCGTTGTTCTGAATCCAGTCGATCTGGACGTCGACCTGGTCATCTTGCTCGATCGCAGACCGGATCTCGTCTCCTCGATACCCGATCACGATCGTGAATTCGTTGATCCCTGCCCGCTTGGCGGTCAGGATCGTCCGCTTGAGAAGACCCACCCCGGCAATGGGCACAAGAGGTTTCGGGACATCACGATACCGTCCGTCCAGACGGCTGCCACGACCCGCTGCTATGATCACGGCCTTTGAGACCATGTCCCTCCCTTTCTTCAAATCCAAGACGTAATGACTACTGACCAACGATCAACCCACCGGTTGCACGCTGAAGCGCACCGTAGGCTTTGTTGAACGTGTATACTGCGTTGAAGTACTTGGCGCGTATGATGCTGTACTCCTTCACGGCATCAATGATCTCACCGGCCTCTTCCAGTCCAGCGTTGAACCCGTCGCGAGCTGATACGAACCAGCGGCGTGTTGCACGACGCGCCCTCTTTGCTGCTTTCAGATTCGCCTGAGCTTCCACCAGATCCCCATGGAGTCGCTCAATCTCGAGCACCGCGCCCATCGATGCCAGCTGATCAACATAGCTCAACTTCTTTCTTTCCAATTCTGCTTTCCGCAGCTTCGCGGCGGTCAGGCCGAAAGACAGTGACTGCTTGAACCCGATAATCGCGCCACCCTGGAGGAAGTTGAAATCATCCTTCGCGAACGGGCTCGACTGATCGTCTCGGTTCGGCGCGTGGCTGTATTTGAGCTGACCGCCGATGAAGAACTGCGGATAGTACTCGCTCCGGATTGCCTTGACCTGCGCATCCTTCGCACGAATCCCGGCCCGCAGCTGCCTCAGGTCGTGCCGGTTGACGACACGCGCAACATACTCGGAAAGCGGCTCGGTTTCGATTGTAAGCGGCACCAAGGTGTCTTCCGCCAGCGTAACGACCGCGTCCGGGTCGAGCCCGGCCATCTTCCTCGTAAGAGACTGGAGGAGACGCCGCCCTTTCTCGACTTTGTTCGCGTTTTCCTCAACGTCATACACGAACCGATCTAGCCTGAACAGGTCCGTGTAGGTATAGTCGCCCTCGTCTTCTTCGAGCTTCTCTTCGATCAAATCGCGAGCCTTGCCGATCTCCCTCCTCGCTTCCCCGGCGAGGTCCCAGAGATGATCCGCCAGCAACAGCCCGTAATACACTTCTGTAACTTGTTGCTCAAGCTTTGCCCGCGCATCAAGAAGCCCCTCGGTTCGAGCCTCGACGGCTTGAAGCGCAGCTTCCTGGGCAGCGGCCAACCTTCCGAACGTGAACAAAGGCTGTATGAACGTTGCCTCTGTCCGAGTAAAGACACTCAGAGCCCAGAGGTCTGTATCTCCGACCAGCGCGTTTCCCCTCGCCTCTGGCGAAGGCCCGGCCACAACTGTCAGGTCGAACTTCGGAAGAATGCGTGCTGCTCGTGCGTGTTGACCGAGTGCCTCTGCAATCTCCACGTCGGCTCCTGCAGCGCGAAGCTGCGGGTTGTTCGCAACCGCTAGATCTACAAACTTGCGAAGACTGAGCGGCTCACAAACGAGTGTCCCAAAGGCACATAGAAGTGCGATACAACTGACTAAAACCCCGGAACTCACGCGGCGCGCAATGTGCCAAAACATTACAGGTGTGAAGTTTTTGCCACACATTGCCGTTGCACAAAAGGCACACGTCACCAGTGATCGTCCTTTGCAAACAAGTATAACCCAGCATTTATGGCAATCTACACCGGTTAAACCAGAGCTAATACAATTGTATATGCGAAGTTTGCGAACGGCGTGCCAGATACGCGCTATCCCGGCGTATCCGACGGCGAAGCAAGAGCAATCCGCGAAGCGATAAAGATCATCATAAAGCCAACAACGACCCAGAAGACCTTCCGGACCCGCCGGAGAAGCCCAACAGCGAGTCCGATCCCGGCGTCTAGCCCGAGCAGATGGAAGAGAAACACGTGGCCGCCCTCAAATACACCAACCCCCGAGGGCACAAAGAAGAAGGCGGTATTGATGATCACGGAAAGGGCGGTGAGCAGGTAGGCTGTCGAGAACGGGAGAGATTCACCCAGAATCCCGAGGATATAGTATACCTCGTAGGCACCCAGAAACCAGCTCAGGCTGTGAAACCCAAATGAGACAAGGAATCCTCGGGGGTTCTTCCGGTAGAACTGAGCGATGTTCCGATCGGTCTCCTCAATCTTCTCTCTACGCTTCTCGAGAAACGTGAATCCGAGACTTTTCATCAGATTCAGGAACCAGCCGAAGGTGTTCTGCCGCTGACGAACGACGGCGATCAAGACAGCGAGGCTCGTCGCACCGAGTGCAGCAAGCAACCCAGTCTTAATCTCCTGCTGAATCGGGAAAGCTTGAAATACCAAGAGCGTGCCCGAAAGGGCAAAGAAAAGACCGCTAATGAATTCTATCGTTTTGTTGACGACAACCGACGGCAGACCCTTGGTTGCAGACATACGCCGACGCAGCATGTAAGTCTTGGCGATCTCGCTCCCCACGTGGGACGCGGGGCTGACGTTGCCGATCGCTTCGCTAGACAGCTTTGTGTATAGGAGGCCCCAGAAACCCGGTCGGTCAGGATCGTTCCTGTCAAAGCAAGCCTGCCAAGCGATCGTGTTGCTGAGGTGCCACGACAGGGCAATCATCAGGACTGGGATGATCTTCCAGCCCAAGGTTGCGATATGCTCCCGGACCTGGTCGACACCAACTTGCTGGATCAGAACACCGAGCAGCAACAGACCAACGATCCACAGGAGGATTCGAGTCAGGCTCTGCTTCACGCTCCCCCCGTCTCACCCAGCATAAATCGGTTAGAGAGTGCGCTGGATGATGTGGAAACCGACAGGCGTTTGCACGATCTCACTCAACCCTCCCACCTCCAAAACCACGGCTGACGCCTCGAAGTCGGGATGCAGATCCCCTTTCTCAAAGAAGCCCAGATTACCACCTTGAGATGCTGACGCATCGATCGAGTGTTCCTTCGCCAGCACGGCGAAGTCTGCCCCGGCTTGGAGCTGTCCGAGAAGATCTCGCGCCTTTGCCTCGGTCCTAACGACGATATGTCGCACCTGGACTTCCCCCGCTTCGATCGATTCTATGATGCTCAAGTTCTCCTGCACATCCCTCATCATCTCGGAATCCTGCGTGAACACCACCGCATTGTTGTAAGCTTTTTTCGCGTTCTCCCAATCCTTAGCCATCGAGTAGAGAAAACCGACATTGTTGTGGATCGACGCATCTGTCGAGTCGACACTCAAGGCTATGTTGTAAACCGTGAGCGCCGAGTCCAAGTGACCTTCTTCCACGTAAAGCATGGACAAACTCTTGTAAGGTTCCGTCCACGAGGGCTCTAGCTGAATACACGCACGAAACTCTTGTTTAGCGAGATCTGAATCGCCCTTGCTTCGATATAGGAAACCGAGCGTGTGTCTGGAGACCGCAGCACGAGGCTCGATCTCTACGATCGCCTCAAACTGTTCGAGGGCACGCTTCCCGTCTTCCTTGTTGATGTACAACTGCCCGAGCGTGTTGCGGACCTCTAGGTCGTTGGGGTTCAAACGAACCGCCTCAGCCCACGCCGCTTCGGCCACAGCCAGTGAACCGGCTTCTGCTGCCATGAACCCAAAAGAACGATGAACCTGAGCATCCTCAGGGGCCGAATCGATCGCAGACCGATATGTCCTGAATGCGCCGGCTACATCGCCGCTCGCGTGGAGCACTCCCCCCTTGTTCACCAGCAGCTTCGCGTCTCCAGGTAACGCACTCAGCCCCCTGTCGATCGTTTTAATCGCACTTTCGTTGTCGCCTCCGGTCGCATACAAAAGAGCCAGACTGTGGTATGCCGTCGGCTCCTTTGAGGCGATCCGGATCGCCGACTCGAAATCACTGATGGCTTCATCCAGTCGCCCTGTGTTACCCCTGATCAGCCCCCTCTCGTTCAGAAGCTGGGTCGACATCGGGAGCCTCTCAATACCCGTCGTGAGTGTCAGTATCGCCTCATCGACGTTCCCAATCCGTGTTTGCAGAAGCGACAGGTTTCGATATCCGTCGACCTGATCCGGATTCAGATCGATGACGCGCTTGAAAGCAGCAAGAGCCTCCTCGAGTCGTCCGATCTCCGTGTATAATGTCCCTAGATAACCGTGCGCGTCCGCGCTGTCGGGATGGGCGACCACAAAACCTTGGCTGGCCGCTAGGGCCGAGTCGGTCTTCCCCCTCCGGAAAAGGTCCTCGATTTCTGATGTGAACTCACGTGCCTGAACGGTGTCTGCAAAGAGCACCGCTGCTATCAACACGCTCAGGTAAAACGACTGCATGGCATCCTCAATAAAGTGGTGTGTCCTTGACCCCCTCTGAACACTCGGCTATACTGGCCCCGACTCGTGACACTTCTGACCAAACATTGGCCTCCGCTGCTCTACATCGCGTTGAGTCTTTTCGGGGGCTTCGTTGCCCAACCCTACCTACCCGAGCAGATCCCCGTCCATTGGGGCGTCGACGGCGACATCTCAAGCTACACAGACAAGGGACACGGCATCTACCTGAATCCGGCCGCAATGATCGTGGCCTACCTCTTCTTCGCCCTCATACCCTATACTGACAAGCGCCGGGTCCGGGAGCTCAGAGAGCTCGGCGTTTACGAACCCCTTCGAAATACGGCAGTTTATGCGTTCGGCTTTGCACAACTCCTCGCAATTGGAATCGGCCTCAACATTTTCCAGAGCGACGCCAATTTTCTGGTTGGGCTGGGATGTCTGTTCGTGGTTCTCGGTTCGGAGCTCGTGCGCTCCGATCTGGGAGATCGCATCAAGAACTCGATACCTAGGGCCTGTGTAATCCCCCGGGACCAGTTAGTGCGCCTCTCGAAACGCCTCCGAATCGCTGCCTTTATCGGAATCCTTGGCGTGCTGCTTGCCCCTTACCAAATGCTCTGGTTTTTCGTGCCTGCCAGCACGGTTTTCATCCTCGAATTCTGCAGAAAGCCACTTGATGCAGAATGATCGGCTCACGCGGTCTGCCGCGGCGCTGACGATCCTGACGGCCATCCTGTGGGGTGGCAACTCTGTCGCCATCAAGATGGCTCTGGCGGGTGTGTCACCCATCTTTCTTGCCGGGTTACGCTTCCTGCTCGGGGGACTCTTCGTCACCGGCTGGGCACTGATCTCAAGGCAACAGCTGTCTCTCGCTCAAGGGGAGTTCGGTAAGATCTTACGGCTGATCGTGCTTTTCGTCAGTCAGATTTACCTGCTAAACGCCGGCACTCACTACACGCTGGCAGGCCGCTCGACCGTCCTTATGTCGGCCTATCCCTTCTTTACAGCCCTCTTCGCCCACCTCTACATCGAAGGAGACCGGGCAAGTCGGTCGCGCTTTCTGGGCATGGCCCTCTCGTTCTCTGCTGTTCTAGTCATCTTCGGTGAGAGCTTCGCCACACAGCAGCTAGACTACCTTGTTGGCGATCTCCTCGTCCTTGGCAGCGCCTGTCTGCTCGGTGCCAGGCAGGTCTACACCAAGAGATTGGCTCAGGACATCTCACCCACGAAGCTGCTAGTCTGGCAGGCCTTCACAAGTTTGCCGATCTTCTTTGGCGTCAGCTTGATCCTAGAATCGCCTCCACGAATGACGCTCGACACCTTCGTCGCATCCGGGGTCTTCTACCAGGGTGTCGTCATCGCTGGATTCTGTTTTCTGATCATGACGGGGCTGCTTAAACGGTATCAGGCCAGCCAGGTAGGTGTGTTTGGGTTCATTACACCGCCGATCGGTGTGATTTTGAGCAGCATACTGCTTGATGAGCCGATATCGCCCGCACTGATCGGAAGCGTGATTTTGGTCGGTATCGGGATCGTGATTGCAAACCGCGACACCGTTGAAGACCATTAGTCCGTCTTCCCCACCAGCACCATGGCTACATCTGCCACGTTCGTGCCCGTCGGCCCAGTCATCACCAGATCGTCCAGCGGCTTGAAGAAGTGGTAGGCGTCATTATCCTTGAGGTAGCTGATTGCCGAAAGACCTGCCGCTTCTGCTCGCTCGATCGTCTCACCATCAGCAACTGCCCCAGCCGCATCCGTCGGACCATCTGTACCATCCGTTCCACCACTGAAAAACACGGCAGGCCCCCAACCCTTGAGAAGGATAGCGGCCGCTAGAGCCATTTCCTGGTTTCGCCCCCCTTTACCAGACCCACGCACCGTGACCGTGGTCTCGCCACCAGCAATCACACACGCCGGTACCTGCACGGGAGCGTCGGACGACAGAATTTCCTTCGCGATCGCCGCGTGAACGTGAGCGATCTCGCGCGCCTCACCTTCAAGTCGGGTCGACAGCTTGAGCGTATTGTAGCCCAACTCCTTCGCCTTTGCCTCGGCAGCCTCAACGGCCAACCCGTTACTGCCGACAACGACATTCTGAACACGTCCGAGGGCCTCATCACCGGGCTTTGGCGTATCCTCGACTTGGCCGGCCAACCCATCGTTCATCCTGGATTGAACGGAGGGCGGAAGCTGCTCAAAGAGCTCGTACTTATCGAAGATCTCTCTGCAGGTCTTGTAGGTCGACGTATCCGGGACCGTGGGACCTGAGGCGATTACGTCCATCGGATCCCCAATCACATCTGACAACATCAGAGCGACGACCGTCGCAGGGAACGCCGCACGGGCCAGTCCGCCTCCCTTGACCTTCGACAGATGCTTCCTCACCGCGTTCAACTCGACAATATTCGCCCCGCATTCTAGGAGAAGACGGGTCGTTTCCTGCTTGTCTTCGAGCGAACATCCGGCGACGGGTGCGGGCATGATAGCCGATCCGCCACCGGACAACAGACAGACTACAAGAGATCGCTCGTCCGCTCCTTCAAGGATCTCGAGTATCCGGTTCGTACCTCCAACACCGGACTCATCCGGAACCGGATGGCCGCATTCTACAACATCGATCTTCGCTAGTTCTTCTCCGTGTTCGTACTTCGTGTTGATTACACCACCTGTCAGATCGTCACCAAGCACCTCGACCAGATGCCTGGCCATACGTGGACTCGCCTTACCAGCACCGACCACATAGACAGTGTCGAAATTGGATAGATTATAGTCGCGTTCATTGATAGTCAGCATCTGCCCGGAGCGGGACACGAACGACCGAACACACTGCTCAGCATCGACGGCCTGCACAGCCGCCTTAAAGATCTCGTTTGCGTGACCTCTCAACGTCTCTGTCGTACTCATGCGTGTCGTATCCCTAGAATTGGTGAACCGCCTGTCCTTGGTCTATCGTCTCGGTCAACTAAGGGCCTTTAAACCGAACGTCGCGCACCGCCTGCTCAACATTCACACCTCAATGCAAGAAGTATTTGCCCAGGTACGCCCAGGTACGACCAATGCCGGCAAGATGGTTCTGCAACAACCAAGAGAAGTTTAAGGGCAATGCAGAATCCGTATTGACTGGGAGGCTTACCCAGAAAGCCCGAAGATAACCAATCGACACGGGGGACACAACGCGGGGCGGATTCAGACGACCACTAGAGAATCCAGCCTATCGAGAAGAGGGGCATATGTGTTGATCCAGTTCGACACGGTTTCTCGGGTAGGGCCGTCCGAAGATACCCAGATCACGTTCCACAATCCAAGTCCTCGCAGCAACGAGAGATGCAGGAAGACCGGAAAATCTGCGCGTTCATCGTCTGTCAGCGGAGCAGATACGGCGTAGCCTGCAAGAAAGGCGTCAACAGTCTCCTTCCTTGGTTCCGAACCGTCCAGCACAGCACCGAAGAACAGAAGACTGTAGGTCAGGTCGAAAAAGCGATGACCGACCGACACACCATCCCAGTCCAGAACAGCCTGGATCTGGCCGTTAGCGAAGATAACGTTCTGTGCTCTGAAATCCGTGTGGAGAAGTGTGGACGAAGACGACCCAAGTTCTCGCTCAAAAGCATTCAGATCGATTGATTCAAGCGATGGATGACGAGATCCTGAGAAAGCCTGGCAAACGCGCTCCTTCTCAAGGCCCCACTCTACAACGGGCAACCCTTCGTCTAGGACGTCAATGGCGTGGACCCGTGCAAGAGTTGCTCCCGCCTCTCGCAGGCCACTCGCTGACTGCTCGTATCCGTCCCCTGCCACAAACGGGTAAACCAGACACGATACGCTATCCAGGTTGGTGCACAGCTCCCCGGACAATGCCGGAATTGGTACAACGACAGGGACCCCGGAATCAGCCAGATGCGCCTGTAGTTCGAGCGAAACCAAACTCGGTCTAGACTCGGCGTCTACAGCCTTAATCAAGAGCTCGTTTCCAGCATCATCGCGGACACGTATCGTCGTGCTCCGGTACCCGTTGCAGGGCGGATCCACTGCCCGAAACGAACGACCGTAGGCCTCTCCCGCTCGTTCCAGAAAAATAGCCGGTGAGACACCGAGCTTACTCTCATAGGCCGGCAGGCTCACGGTCGAGAAACCTGAGCCTTCAGAAAGTCGATGAAGATCTCCGCCGAGGGCGCAAGGTGGCCTCCTGCCCTTCGAACGATACCGACCTGTCGCGAAGGGATACCTCGAACCTTGAGGAGCGACAATTGCCCGGCCCCCACCTCTTCCCTTACCGAGACTTCCGGAACGATCGCGATTCCAAGCCCGATCTCGACAAACTTCTTGATAACCTCGATGCTCCCGAGTTCCATCGCGATCCGTGGATGCAACCCGGCTTCGAGGAAGATCCGGTCTGTCAGACTTCTGCTCGTGCTTCCTTCCTCAAGCGAGAGTATCGGCTCTTCTGCCAGGTGTTTGAGAGTCAACCGCGATCGAGCAGATAGCGGGTGGTCCTGGCAAGCGATCACGACCTCCCGACGCATAAATAGGGGTTCCGTATCCAGACGCGTGTCGTTCACGGGCAGCGTCGCAATCCCGAAGTCGACCGTTCCGTCCACAACAAGTCTCGCCACCTCTGGCGACATCCGGTCTGTCAATTGGATCTCGACACCTGGATAGACTTTGCGAAAAGTCTCGACCACAGGTGGCAACACATAGGCGCAGTTGGTGTCGCTCGTACCGATCATAAGGCGTCCCGTCCTGAGTTCGCCCAAACCTGACATGTCGTGAGGGATCGTTTCGAGGATCGACAGCACCTGCTCCGCGCGACTATACAGAAGTCGTCCTGCTTCCGTCAGGCTAACCCGCTTGCCGTGCCTTTCGAACAGACGCTGCCCGAGCTCGGTCTCTAGGGACTTGATCTGCAGGCTTACGGCCGGCTGCGTCCTGAAGAGCTTCTCCGCTGCCCTTGTGAAGCTTTTCTCTCTAGCCGTTTCCAGAAACCCCTTGAGCTGATCGACTTCCATTAAAACCGCCAATCCTTACATACGCTTCCATTATTTTAGCTTATCGATCAGGTACACGATCGACAGTCCCGCCACTCAAGTCAAGCTCTACTGACTGCTTGAACCCCTCACGGTAAGGCGTTTATAAGGACTTTTATGTTGTCGGCAAACTTTGAGCTGTCCTATACTTGAAAAGCTTCACGTCGATACAGACTCCCCTAGCTCAGCTTTCTCTATACTCCCTCATTAACTGTTCCCGCTGTTTATCCTATTGGAAGATACACGAGTGTAGAGACCTGTCCGAATTAACGCACAGGAACTTCTACACTTGTGAAACATGATTCGGGGGGAGGTGAAACACACAGTGAACAAGGGAGAACTGATCGCCGCGATCGCAAATGATGCAGGCCTCACGAACAAGGATGCAGGGGCGGCGCTTGACGCGACAATCTCGACCATCACGAAAGCCCTGAAGAAGGGTGACCGCGTGACGCTAGTCGGATTCGGAACCTTCTCGGTTGCGCAGCGCAAGGCGCGAACCGGACGCAACCCGCAGACGGGCAAGGCCATCAAGATCAAGGCCGCAAAGGTACCGAAGTTCAAAGCCGGCGCGAAGCTCAAAGCTTTCAAGGCCTAGCTATTCACCGCCATAGGTAACAGAAGAGGGCGTGTCTCAGTAAGAGACACGCCCTCTTCTGTTAATCATTGACGATGTGCAGACACCGCTCATCTGGTCGTCGCGCACCGCCAACTGAGGAAGTCCGCGTCAGCCGGCTACGACACCTCCACACACACGATTCAATAAAGAGAAACGACATGTCCCAGGGAGCGGAACCGGCCGGTCCGACGAAGTACATCGACGGCAGACCTGCAGCGGAACTAAGGCTGGACGCCGAAGACGCCGGAAGAGTGTTCACACACGGGCAAGGTCCGGATCGCTGCGACGCCGTGGGTGCGCGGGAGGCAAGTGTCGTCCTCCACGACGGCATCTACCATCTTTTCTACGACGGCGCTGAACCCGGCGTGGGCTGGCTGGCCTGTCTGGCGACGAGCAGCGATCTCGAAAACTGGCAGCGACACGGCAGCGTTTTCACCTACGGCGAACCGGGCCAGCGCGACTCCCATACGGCGACCTCTCCGTGGTTTGTCAGACACGATGGGCTGTGGCACGCCTACTATGTCGGGTGCACAAGGGTAACGGAGCCACCGGGCTGCGTACCGGACGTTCCTTACTACACGCTGAAGGCTGAAGCCGAGGAGTTGAAAGGCCCGTGGCGCAAGCGGTACGATGTGGAGGTCGTGTCGACGGAGCCCGACACCTACCGAAGCGATACGGCAAGTCCCGGCTACCTGTTCTGGTATGCAGGGAAGCTCTGGACGTTCTTCACCTGCGCAGAAAACCTGACGCGACCGGACGGAAGGGTGATCCACACGAGGTCCCTCGGCATGGCCCACGCACCGCACCCGGATGGTCCCTGGACTGTTCTGGACGTGCCCGTCCTGCCTCAGGAAGAACAGATCGAGAACAGCTCACTCTACCACGAAGAGTCGAACGGATGGTGGTTCCTGTTCACCAACCACGTCGGCATGGATGAAACCTGGGACGAATGGACTGACGCCATCTGGGTCTATTGGTCCAGAGATCCAACGCAATGGGATCCACGTAACAAGGCTGTCGTTCTCGATGGCCGCAACTGCACATGGTCGAAGCAGTGCATCGGAATGCCCTCCGCGATTAAGGTCGGTGAGCGTCTGGCTATCCTATATGATGCTCCAGGTGGCAAGCGCACGGACCATATGAAACGGGACATCGGCCTGGCCTGGCTGGACCTCCCCCTGTCTCCACCAGGCAGAGATCAACAGCGTCCAGTGACATGACGGACCTAAATGATTGGACACGAAAAAGGCCTGCGCCATATACAACGTGGCGCAGGCCTTTTGTGTCCTCTATGAGGCTCTGTGTGGCTTAGATTTCTTCGAGCTTGTAGCTGTTCGCTAGATCGACCTGGGTGAGGACATCGAGCACCTTCTGCGCCTGGTCTTTGTCTAGATGTTCTATGCTGATTGCCGGATACCAGAGGGCCGGATCGGAAGCTTGGGCCGGACGATTAACGACCGTCCAGGCAGCTGGCGGTTTCATCGTATCCATTACTTCTTCTCCTCCTTCCTGCTCCACCGTTTGTGTGCAGACTTCTGTCGAGCGCGGTCGGGCGTCCAAGTCTCGTAGGCCGAGTCAACAAGGACGGCTGTTATCCTGCCAAACTCTTCAGCGTTAAGATTACTGTATTTAATTGCTTGGTGAACGCAACTCTTTGTGACATCCTTCTCCTTCATTGCCTGGCTAACGGGGATTCGTTCTGCTTTAGGCATCGTGAGCCTCCTTTGTTAATCATTGTTAGTCGCTACCGTGCTACAGTTTCACGACCTGCTCGGCGTGACGCCTCAATATGATTAAGGGTGGATGCCCGCCGGCGGACATCCACCCTTAGCTACCGCCAGTCCCCCTCAGGCCCTATCTCCCTTCACCCTCTCCCCATTTGTGACGAAGGGAAACACTGCCCTCTTGTCTTACCGACGGTCGCGTTTATTTAGCTACTATGCAGCCAAACTGTGGGCGTGCTCCTTCCTCCCCAGTGACTCTGACCAGGCTCGCTCGTACATCTCAAGCGCTAGCAACCAGATTGTCCGATCTCCTCGGCCCTGCCGAAGATCCTCAGCGCATTCGTCAACAACCCTCTCGGCACGATCGATCCGGGACCAATCCGCATCGCTTAAAAAGCTCATGGCGCCGGATGCCTCGTGCTGGATTCGCTCGACCACCTCACCGAACTCTTCGCTCAAGCTTTCGATATCAATCGTGTTGTTCGCTGCGTCTACAACCATCGTCTCTGCCATGGGGATTGCCTCCTGAGATATTCCTTTAATTACCTGCTCAAAAAGATACTACTCATCTGTATACCTGTCAAGCTAAAATTTTCAACTTAACTGAAATTGGTTAAGTTGTGGCCAAGAGAACGCCCTCCCCTAGCAGTCCGCTGCGGGCGGGAGGGATGTCCGACAGCATCTCACAAAGGAAAGGGCGTCTACTCAATCAGGTAGACGCCCCATCGATAGTCAGGTTCCGTAGATAAAAAAGAAGCGGGATCCTCAGCCATCCCACCCCTAGTATGCCCGAGGATCCCAATTGGGCCATCCCATAGCCCCAAAAAATATACGCGGCAATAAATGCAGAGTCAACAGCGAATTCGGCACGAATCGGCGCGGCAAAACCTCAGCTTACTACTTGAGTTTCTTGAGTTTAATCTGGCACAGCAGATTCAGGTTCGAGTTCGCGTCAGGCACGGCGTGCGAGTGCCCGTAGCGCTGCAGGATTGGTCGGTTCACGGTCATGATATAGTCGGCCTTGTTTACCAGCCCACGCGTCGCGTCGATCTCCCAATTGGCGAGCCCGGATCCGGTACCTTCAACTAGAAGTACGGAGAAATTCACCGTTTCGATCCAGCCGTAGTAGGCCGTTATCTCGCGTTTCTCCTCGATCTGAGCAATCTTGCTCCCCTTCTTCTCCTTCACGGACTTGAGCGTAAGCGTGGACTTGTAGTCGAACCTGAACTTCTTCTTCCTCGCTCCAAGCTTGTAGAATGGAAGCTCGACTGTCGACTCTCCAGTCCAAGTGTCTCCGACATTTACCGGTCCCTCCGGCAACGGCGGGAGAAGCGCCGGCTGCCATATCATTACCATGTCGTTAACGATATCTGTCCGTTCCTTGATCCTCCAAGGCCTGAAGTCCGCCTCGATCTCGTGTCCGCCCTTTGCGTGATCGAGCTTCCAGCTGTAACTCTTGTCATTCAGCTGCTCAATCGTAAACGGATACTGCTCGAACGTCAGCTTGCTTCCAGCCATCTTGGCCCAACTTTCACCATCCTTGATCACGGCATTGGCGACCACGCCACCGCTGTCACTTTTCGTGCGTGTCTGGTGGGATCGCCAGGTGCCCTGGATCTCTATATCGATCTCACCGCCCGGATAGGCAAGCTGCTCACCACGATCACTCGTCAGGTAAGTCGAGAACACGAACTCATGCTCGGCGGTCTTCCCGTCCAGATCCGTCACAGAAAAGTTCACTTCCTGAGCCATCACGTTCGCCGCAAGGATCAGCATAGCAATTAGGCGAGTCATAACCAGTACTCCTAATGTTTTGCTTATAACCGGCTGAATACCGAAATGTTTGGAGGGGTGGACACTTTCGCAGGAGATCCAACGCGACAGGAGGAAATTTGGTGACCCCGAGGGGTCACGCACGTCAGGGCGACATCTTGACAGCCCTGTTCCTCCTGGAAGCTGCCCGAAAAGGCTAACCCTCAGACTCCCACAACTTTTCTCTCAATGCCTGGCGTATGAACTCGCTCGTGCTGACGCGAGTCGTCCAGGCGGCTTCATTCAAACGAGAATACAGATTCTCGTCAAGGAACAAGTTCACGCGCTTGGTCATAAGCGGCGTGGTCGGCTTCTCTTCTGGCATTCCTTAACTCCTCAGTAAGTGTCGCGGAAGTAGGCTAGAGTCAAGGGCGGTGGCTGGTGTTGCCCTTAGCCGCATCAACAATCGCCACCAGTTCTGGTCGTGATTCACGCAACTCTTCCGGAGTCAAGGCATCGAGTTCGTGAGGGAAGACCAGCCACTCCGCCGTTTCGTGTAAGTAGTAATCAGGGACGAGATCGGTCTCGTTCCGAGTCGGCTTGAACCAGGGCGCGGCGATGCGGATGTCGTTAGGGGTGTTGGCGCGTGCACGCTGTCGAAGTTCGTCGAGTACCGCGGCGAACGTGTTGCCCGTGTCGAAAACGTCGTCGACAAAGAGGAGACGGTCATCTGGACAGACTTTCTCGATGATGTAGTTGAGGCCGTGGACGGCGACCTGGCCCCGCTGATCTAGGCCTTTGTAGGAGGACGTCCGAATGGCGATGTGGTCGGCGTCCACGCCGCTGTAGGAAAGGATCTCCTGGACCGCCATTCCGACCGGGGTTCCGCCGCGCCAGATTGCGACGATCATCGTGGGCTTGAAGGCGCTCTCGAGGATGTCGAGGCCGAGACGAAACGAGTCTTCGAGAAGCTGTTGGGCTGTGAGGATGACTTTTTCCATAACGTTCTACACCGGAAGAAACTTACCGCAGAGGACGCCGAGGACACAGAGAGAACCACAACTCCGGGATCAGCCAGTCCGGAGCCTAAGCTCAGTGATTGTGGGCTGGGGACGACACAGACTCACGGTATGACGTGATTCTTGATAGATTGGTCGCACGACGTGTGCCCAGACGCAACCGGAGTACTCAATGAACCGAACCTACATCGCCGCTAACGATCTGTTGCTCGATTCGTTTCGGCTCGCTGCTCAGGTCCACGAGTCCGGATTTCGGCCGGATTTCCTCGTCGGCCTGTGGCGCGGTGGTAGCGCAGTCGGGATCGCCGTGCAGGAAGGCCTCGATCACTTCGGGGCTCCGACCGATCACATCGCTATTCGCACCTCTTACAGCGGGCTCGACAGCTATGCCGAGATGATCGACAAAACAGATGGCATTCGTGTGTACGGATTGCAGTATCTGCTCGAGCATCTGTGTGCCGAGCATGCTCTGCTGATCGTCGACGATGTTTATAGCACTGGGGCCAGCGCGAAGGCCGTAATCGACGAGCTCGCTCTGAAGACGCGACGGAACCTACCGAGAGAGATCCGTATCGCTACGGTCTGGTATCGACCCTCGGAAAGCACGCGGAGGGAGCCTGACTATTACGTTCACGAGACGCAGGATTGGCTGGTTCTGCCATACGAGTTGACCGGATTGTCGCTGGACGAGCTTCGGGCAAACAAGCCGGAACTGGCGGCGATCATCGACCGGTTGGGCAATCTCACCGACCAGTGATCAAGCAGACGTTCGATCCTTGCCGAACACGTTGTTGAGCTGCTCTGTCACGCGAACGAATGTCGTCCGCTTGGATAGTTCCTTCAGACGGCGCGCGCCGATGTAAGTGCAGGCAGACCGGATTCCGCCCAGGATTTCCCTTACGGTTCCAGTGACGTCTCCCCGGTAGGGGACGGGGACCGTCTTACCCTCGCTCGCGCGATACTCCGCGACACCGCCCTCGTGCTTGTCCAT
>DPVD01000219.1:0-6337 GCA_003526745.1 Candidatus Latescibacterota bacterium | reverse complement strand
CCAAGTGAACTGCAGGCCTTCCTGCCGCAGTGTACGGTCCACGTCGTAGAATCTGCAATACTGCCGCGACGAAAGTTGTCGGGGCGTTTTTGTGTACGGTCTTAAAGAAGGAGCAGGGCTTGGGGTTGGATCTTGACCGTGATGCGGTCCGTGTGACGAACCTGGAGAAATCTTTCCAGGTCAAAACGAAGGAGGGGAAGCGTGACCCGGGCGTGATTGGGTGGGCGAGAGGCCGCGTCAAATCGGTTTCAGCGGTCAGGGGTGTGTCCTTCGAGGTGCCGCGCCGGGAGATCTTCGGAATCCTCGGGCCGAACGGCTCCGGGAAATCGACGCTGATCCGTATCCTTTCAACGCTCGTCCTCCATGACGAAGGGGATTGCGAAATTTTTGGTCTGGACGTCATACGCGATTCCATGACCCTAAGGCGACACATCAACCGGGTGAGTGTGGATGCGGCCTTCTTCAAGAAGCTTTCTGCCTGGGAGAACCTGAGCTATGCAGCGAGGTTGTATGGCATCCCCGTGCGTGACGCTCGCCAGCGGGTTACGGGTATTCTGGAGGAGATGGGTTTTGGTCGCGACAGGATCGACGAGCCCTTGGAGCACCTGTCCAGGGGTATGCAGCAGAAAGTCGCTATCGCGCGGGCGTTGTTCACGTCACCTGTGCTCCTGTTGATGGATGAGCCGACAACGGGCTTGGATCCCGTTTCGAAACGACAGGTTCAGGACTACACTCTCAGTGTTCGCGAACAGCACGACGCCACAGTTCTGCTCACGACACACGATATGGACGAAGCCGAGCGTGTGTGCGATCGGGTAGCGATCATCCATCACGGGCGGTTCATTGCGATGGGTACGATCGAGGAGCTCAAAGTGCAGGCGGGCTGCCTAGAGGGGTCGTTGGAGGACGTGTTCTTCGAGATGACGGGGAAGGATCTCGCCCACGCGGACTTGGAGAGCGAGGAAGAGGGGGAAGGCACGTGAACACGCTGACATCCGAGCTCAAAGCCACGATCGCCTTTGTAGAGCGGAACTTCAATCTGGCCAGACGATATGCCAGTTGGGAGATCATCTTCATAAGCTGGAACGTCGTGCACGCCCTGACGATCGGGTTGATTGGCGTGTTCATGGCTGGTGACGATCCGGCCAAAGTCAAAGAGAGCGTGCTATTCCTCGTTGTGGGGGCGGTTCTGTGGAACTTCCTGCGTCTTCTGTTCTTCGAGGTGGCCGACGCTGTTGCGTGGGAGCGGTGGGAAGGCACCATCGAGTACACCTTTATGGCGCCCGTCTACCGGCTGACTCATCTTGCCGGCCAGTGCGTCTATGCGATTGTCTACGGCTTCCTTAGAAGTGGGATCGTTCTCGTTAGTTCGGTCCTCTTCTTCGATCTCTCCCTCCAGGCGGGCAATCTCGTGACCGCGGCCGTGGTGCTGGCCGCTTCGAGCCTGTCTTTCCTGGGAATGGGCTTGATGGCAGCTGTCTTTCCGCTTCTGTCGCCTGAGAAAGGTGCCCGAGCAACAGACATTATTGGGACGCTATTTTTGCTCATCTCCGGCGTCTACTACGACGTATCCGTTCTTCCAGATTGGCTGAGACCCCTATCAACTATCTCGCCAGGTACCTACGCACTCCGGTCGATCCGTGCAGCGCTTCTAGAGGGCGCGACGATCCCCGAGGTAGCCACTGACCTGTGGATTCTTATGGTCACAGGTGCGATCATGATTCCGCTGGGGCTTTGGATCTTCCACGTGGCAGAAGTCTACGCGAAGAAGACCGGCCGACTCAAACGGAGCGGCTAGCCGTGCTTCGGGCCGATGTCTGGTGGAGGATCCCGGAGATCGCCCCGGGCAGTTGCGTACTCGACGTCGGAGATGGCGGGCGTCCGATCCTCGAGATCTCGAATTCCTACGAAACGACCTTTGTGTCGAATGATATCCGTCGTTTGCGTGAGGCAAGGGACTGCGGCGTTAAAACGCGGGCGATCACGGGCTGGGCCAGGGACCTCTTCGCGGATGTTGTGCTCTATTCGCCGCCGCAGAGGGAGGCAAAGCTCAGGGTCTTCGAGTTACTCGAGGGTGCTTCTCGGGCTTTGAGTCAGAAGGGGGCGCTATTTCTTGCCGGTCAGAAGAACCGTGGTATCGAAAGCTACAGACGTCACACCGAGGCTCTGTTTGGGGAGGTCGCTCAGGTCGGAAGAGCTGGTAGGATCCGCGTATACCGTGCGACCACATCGAAGCTTGGACCTGAGGTCACGGATCCTTGGTGTGCCTTCGAAGCCCGTGGCCTAGATGGCGAGATCCTGAATTTTGTCTCAAGGTCGGGGGTTTTCGCATTCGATAGTTTCGACCAGGGGAGTCGTCTTCTTGTCGACACGATCGGACCGGTGGGGCAGAGTCGAATCTTGGATGTTGGGTGCGGGTGTGGTGTAATCGGGATAACGCTGGCGGCAGAGTCGCCTGATGCGTCGGTCTTGATGTGTGATGCCAGCACTCTCGCCGAAGAGTGTGCTTTACGGAACGCAGAAGCAAACGGGCTGGCGGGCAGGTCTGAGGTCGTTTTGAGTGATCTGTATGACGAGCTCGGTGACGAGCGTTTTGACCTGATCACCTCGAATCCACCCTTTCACGAAGGTTCGGCTGTGCTTGAGCCCTTGGTCGAAAGGTCTCCCCAGCATCTGGCCCCCGGGGGGCGGATCGTCTTGGTCTGCATGCGCCCCGAGCCATATCTTCAAGCGCTGGAAAGAGCCTACCGCGAGGTCCAGATTCTGAGGGCGGACGAGACCTATTCCGTTATTTCCGGGCGCGACCCCAAGCCGTAACAAAGCCCTCTAGATCAGGGGCTTTTGTGGCTCAAACCCGCTTGACAGGTCTGATGGCGGAACTTATCCTTAGCCTCCTTCAATAAATCCGCAAGCAACCGGCAAGCTCGGGCAGCTATGCTGCCGCACAGAAAACGCCAAAATCATTAGGAGGAACACCTTGTACGAGTTCGAGTATGCCGCACCCTCCTCTGTCGACGATGCGGTCTCGATCCTGGCCGAAAACGGTGACGATGCCAGGATTCTCGCAGGGGGTACGGATATCATCGCGCAGTTGAAAGAAAATGGACGTCGACTCAAGGTGCTCGTCGACGTTAAGAAGATCCCTGAGACCAACGAGCTCAGCTACACCGCGGGATCGGGTCTCCAAATGGGTTCAGCCGTTCCGTGCTACAAGACATACGAGGATGCTGAAATCCATGCCGCCTACCCGTGTTTGACTGATGCGACGCAGCTGGTCGGATCGATTCAGATTCAGAACCGCGCAACGGTCGCTGGGAATCTTTGTAACTCGTCACCAGCGGCTGACACGATTCCAGCTCTGATCGCGCTAGGTGCAACCGCGAACATCGCGGGACCGAACGGGACTCGTCAGGTCCTCGCAGAGGACTTCTGCACGGGTCCGGGCCAAAACGTCCTCGAGAATGGCGAGTTTGTTGTGTCGATCAGCATACCCGCTCCTGAGCCGAACTCGGGTGGGTTCTCCCTCCGTTTCATCCCGAGGAACGAGATGGATATCGCAGTCGCGAATGCAGCCGCTTATGTCGTCCTGAGCGGTGACAGCAAGAGCTTCGTTTCGGCTAGGCTGTCCGTCGGCGCAGTTGCCCCGACGCCTCTTCATCTGACTGCCGTTGGTGACCTGCTGGCTGGCAAAGAGGTCACGGACGAAATCATCGAAGAGGCGGCTGGGATTGCGCGTGACGCTGCGAATCCGATCACGGATATGCGCGGAACCGTTGAGCAAAGAGTTCACTTGGCGGGTGTTTTGAGCCGCCGAGCGATCAAGGGTGCAGTTGAAAGGGCAAGGGTATCCTGACGATGGCGAAGACACACGTAACTACAACGATCAACGGAGAAGAATCCGAGTTCCTGTGTGAGCCACGGGAAACTTTGCTTGAAGTCCTCAGAGATGACTTGAACTTAACCGGCACAAAAGAGGGCTGTGGAAACGGCAACTGTGGAGCCTGCAGCGTGCTCGTAGATGGTCGAGTCGTGGACTCCTGTCTGGTCTTGGCGGTCGAGACGGAGGGAGCCGAGATCACGACGATTGAGGGGGTCGCCTCATCGGAGGGTCTCCACCCACTCCAGCAGAAGTTCTTGGAGCACGCTGCTCTGCAGTGTGGGATCTGCACGCCCGGGTTCATTGTAGCCGCAAAGGCACTGCTCGATAAGGAGCCCAACCCGAGCGAAGAGCGGATCAGACTTTGGTTGGCGGGTAACCTCTGCCGTTGCACGGGTTATGACAAGATCATCCGTGCAGTCATGGACGCAGCTGAGACGATGGAGAAGGCCTAATGGCAACAAAGACAGAAGCCTATCTGGGCAAGGCCGACTATAACGTTGTGGGCACTCGCCCGATCCGTCACGATGGCGAAGACAAGGTAACGGGGCGTGCGATTTACGGCGCCGATGTGAATATGTCAGGACTCCTGTCCGGGAAGGTCCTGAGAAGCCCTCACGCCCACGCACGAATTAAATCGATAGATACGAGCAAGGCGAAGTCGTATCCGGGCGTCAAGGCGGTAATAACGGTCGATGATTTCGAGATGCCCGAAGACAAGGTTCGCGAACTCGGTGAGGGCGCGGCAAACCTGCGTCATCTGCGTGCGAACGTTTTGGCCGATGGCAAAGCGCTGTATCACGGTCACGCCGTGGCTGCCGTGGCTGCCGTCGATGCGAACACAGCGGAGGAAGCCCTCGACCTGATCGAGGTCGACTACGATGTCCTTGAGCCTGTTCTGGATGTTCGCCGCGCAATGGAGGATGACGCACCGCTCCTGCACGAGAATCAGGTCACGGAGTCGCTAGGCGAATCGACGGACAAAAAGAGTAACGTTAGCACCCACTTCCAGCACAAGCTGGGCGACCTAGAGAAAGGGTTTGCGGCTGCCGACGTCGTCATTGAACGAGAGTTCGATACCGCCACGGTTCACCAAGGATATATCGAGCCACACAATGGTACCGCACACTGGAAGTCGGACGGTCACGTCACGGTCTGGTGCAGTACACAGGGTTCTTTCCCTGTTCGCGAGCAGGTGTCCCAGTTGTTGATGCTACCTGTTTCCAAGGTCAAAGTGATCCCGACTGAGATCGGTGGTGGCTTTGGGGGCAAGATTCGTGTTTATCTTGAGCCGCTTGCCGCGGTGCTCTCAAAGAAAACAGGGCAGCCGGTTAAGATGGTGATGAGTCGGACGGAGGTGCTTCAGGCAACAGGGCCAACAGCTGGCTCGTATATTAAGTGCAGGATGGGCGCTACAAAGGATGGGAAGCTGACAGCGGCCGAAGTCTACATGGCTTATGAGTCTGGGGGATTCCCTGGGTCTTGGGCTGCTCCCGGTTCGCAGTGCGTCCTTGCTCCGTACAACATCGAAAACGTCCTGATCGACGGCTTCGATGTTCTCGTCAACAAACCTCAGACAATGGCGTACCGGGCGCCAGGTGCGACGAATGCGGCCTTTGCGTCGGAGACCGTGATCGACGAGATCTGCGAAGAAATAGGCATGGACCCTCTCGAGTTTCGTTTGAAGAACAGCGCCAAAGAGGGAACGCGTCGTGCCGACGGTCCTGTTTTTCCCCGGATTGGTCACGAAGAGTGCGTCCAAGCAGCACAGGAGAGCAATCACTACAAGTCTGATAAAACGAAGGCCGTCGGACGGGGTGTTGCCTCCGGGTTCTGGTTCAACGTGGGGCTCAAGTCTAGCGCATCGGCGTCAGTCAACACTGACGGCACCGTCGGCCTGGTCGAGGGTTCCACGGATATCGGCGGAACGCGAACATCGATCGCCATGCAGCTTGCAGAAGTCCTCGGCATCCCGGCTGAAGACGTGAACCCCTCAGTCGTCGACACCGACTCGGTTGGTTATACGGACGTGACCGGTGGCAGCCGTACAACGTTTGCAACCGGCTGGGCAGCCTACGAGGCGGCGAATGACATCAAGGATCAGATGATCGGGCGTGCGGCGAAACTCTGGGATATGTCGGATGAGGATGTTGACTTTGAGGATGGGACCTTCCAATCGAAGTCGGATCCCGAAAAGAAGCTGACATTCAAGGAGCTCGCAGGAAAGCTCGATGAAACCGGTGGACCGGTCGTTGGTCGAGCCGCGGTAGACCCGCAGGGTGTCGGCGGAGC
This sequence comes from Candidatus Latescibacterota bacterium, assembly GCA_003526745.1. Lineage (GTDB taxonomy): Bacteria > Latescibacterota > UBA2968 > UBA2968 > UBA2968 > UBA2968. Next base: position 168 of record DPVD01000219.1, on the reverse strand, counting down.
GTTTGCAACAATGATCGTGGATGTCCAGGTTGATACGGACACTGGTAAGGTCGACATCCTCCGCGCCACACTCTGTCAGGATGCAGGCAAGGCGATCCATCCAAGCTACGTGGAAGGGCAAATGCAGGGCGGCGTGGCCCAGGGCATCGGCTGGGCGCTGAACGAGGA
>DPVD01000475.1:12040-12662 GCA_003526745.1 Candidatus Latescibacterota bacterium | reverse complement strand
CTCTAGGCCGAGCTGCTCTGACGCGATTCTGACGACCTCGGCATCCGGTGCTACGGGTGTCTTGCCGAAGTATCCGAGGACCATCTGCCCGTAGGGATCGGCGATGCGCTCCCACTCTCCAAACATCACGTTGTTGAATGCCTGCTGGAAGTAGAACTGCGAGACTGGTGTGACCGAAGTGCCGAAGCCTCCTTTTCGGACAACGTCACCCATTGCTTGGATCATCTCGGGGTAGCGGTCCATGATCCCATTGTCTCGGAGCATCTGCGTGTTTGCGGTGAGTGCACCACCCGGCATCGGGCTCCAGGGGATGAGTGGCTCTACAGCAGTGGCCTCTGGCGGCAGGAAATAATCCGCCATCGATTCCTTGAAGATCTCTTCTGCTTCACGGACCTTCTCGATGTCCACATCCAGATCGTAATTGGACCCGCGAAGCGCGTGCCACATTACCAGGATATCGGGCTGGCAGGTTCCTCCCGAACAGGGGGCAAGGGAGAGGTCGATGCCATCTGCCCCTGCATCCAGAGCAGCCATGTTGGCTTGGACAGAAATACCGGCTGTTTCGTGAGTGTGAAAATGGATGAACGTCCCCTCCGGCAGCATTGCACGGGCGCGTTTGATC
>DPVD01000475.1:1180-11746 GCA_003526745.1 Candidatus Latescibacterota bacterium | reverse complement strand
ATTGCACGGGAGCGTTTGATCGTCTCGTAGACCGTCGAGGGGACGGCCGTTCCGGATGCGTCCTTGAAGCAGACCGAGTCATACGGGATGTCCGCATCGAGGATCTGTCGCAGGGTCGACTCGTAAAAGTCCGGGTCGTGTGCGCCCTCGCATCCTGGTGGAAGCTCCATCAGGGTCACGCAGACCTGATGCTTGAGACCTGCATCGACGATGCACTTCCCGCTGTGGACGAGGTTGTTTACATCGTTGAGTGCGTCGAAGTTCCGGATCGTCGTGATGCCGTGCTTCTTGAACATCAACGCGTGCAGGTTGATGATGTCGCTCGACTGCGACTCGAGACCGACGACGTTCACACCCCTCGATAGGGTCTGAAGGTTGGCGTTGGGTCCCGCCGTCTTCCGGAAGGCGTCCATCGAGTCGAAGGCGTCTTCGTTGCAGTAGAAGTAGAGTGACTGGAAGCGAGCTCCACCGCCTGCCTCGAAATAGTCGATTCCGGCATCGCGGGCTGCCTCGAGTGCGGGGAGGAAGTCTTTGGTGAAGACTCGGGCCCCGTAGACGGACTGGAACCCGTCCCGGAAGGCCGTACACATGAATTTGACTTTCTTTTTCACGATCTGACTCTGGATGTGAGACTGAGGGTTACTTGACGAGTACTGACCAAAGGATACCGGCGCCGATGGCCGAACCGATTACGCCGGCTACGTTCGGGGCCATGGCGTGCATCAGCAGGTAATTCTGTGGGTCCTCCTGTTGCCCCACCATCTGAACCACCCTCGCTGAGTCTGGTACGGCCGAGACACCAGCCGCTCCGACTAGCGGGTTGATCTTCTGCTTGAGGAACAGGTTCATGAACTTCGCACCGAGCAGGCCCCCGGCCGTCGCGATCCCGAAGGAGAGTGCGCCGAGACCGAAGATCAAGAGCGAGTCGGGTTTGAGGAACGTCTGGGCTTGGGTGCTCGCGCCGACTGAGAAGCCGAGCAGGATCGTGACAATGTCGATCATCGCGTTACGCGCCGAGTTCGCGAGCCGTTCGGTTACACCGGATTCTTTGAGAATGTTCCCGAAGAAGAGCATGCCGAGCAGGGCGATCGATCCCGGTGCAATCAGAGCTGCAATCAGGAACGCTGCGATCGGGAAAATGATCCTTTCGCGTCGAGAGATCACACGTGGCTCGGGCATCCGGATTAGACGCTCTTCCTTAGTGGTGAGCAGCTTCATGATCGGGGGCTGGATTACGGGGACTAGGGCCATGTAGGAGTATGCGGCGATGGCGATCGCACCGAGCAGGTGCGGCGCTAGCTTCGCGGAAAGGAAGATGGCCGTAGGTCCGTCGGCGCCGCCGATGATGCCGATTGCGCCGGATTCGCTAGGGGTGAAGCCAAGGTATAGTGCCCCGATCAGTGTGAGGAAGATGCCGATCTGAGCCGCAACACCAAGCATAATGAGCTTCGGGTTGGACAGCATGGTGGAGAAGTCAGTCATCGCCCCGATGCCGAGGAAGATTAGAGGTGGGAAGATGCCCTGACTGACGCCGAAGTAGATGTAGTAGAGTACGCTCCCTTCGTCGTAAACACCGAGTGTCATCGTGTCGATATAGCCGATATTTCCGACGATGATCCCAAAGCCGATTGGGACGAGAAGAAGCGGCTCGTAGTCCTTGGTTATCGCGAGGGAGATGAAGATGATTCCGATGATGACCATGATGATGTTGCCCACGGTCATCTGAGCGAAGCCGGTTGTGTTCAGGAACTCGTAGAAGATATCCATTGGGTCAGACCCTGCCGAGTTGTCGATGCAGGGCCGCACCAATCCCGGCAACGAGTTCTTCGCTCACGCCGTCCTCGACGGGCTGATGTGGGGAGGGGCGGTGGTGATGGCCAACGGGTTCCGGCCACCGCTTGGCGATTCGCTTGAGGATACTAGGGAGCGCAGCGATGAACAGGCTAATCAAGGTAAGCGCGAAAAATACGATCACCATTCCGGTGATTGCGATGCTGACGCCCTGACCGTCGACTATGTTCTGAACATCAAAGTCGAACTTCAATCGATCCATCCTTCCAGCTAAAGTAAAACCTGCCCAAGCGACGGAAATTTACGCTAGGGGTGCGCAAGATGCAAGGTGCGGGCGGTTTCTACCGTGCGATGCTGTCCTTACTTGTCAGGGCCCCGATAAGCGTGTTGTGGATTTCTCTGACGCTCTCGATCGGTTGGAGCATTTGCAAATCGAAATGCTCCAACCGATCGGCACAAGGTATCAGTGACGATATCTGGGTCGATAGTCTTAAGGTGCTCGGCGAGCTGGTTACTCGGTATTGCCGGGCATTCCACGTGATGTGATCGCTTCGAGCGATGAGTAGGTGAGGTGTGGATTCTGTCACCGAAAGCCGGATGAAAATTCAGTGAAGAGGACAGGAAACACCGAATACACAGTCACTTGTGTTAAATTTCAAGATTAGGTTGCACGCCCTGTGACCCCGGGCTATCTTCAGCCGCTTGGAGACGCTGCTCGACACGATGGACGAGTTATTTAGGTAAACTTATGATGCGATTTTCAAAGGTATTTACCGCATTTTTGCTCTTGGTTCCCGTGGCCTGTCAGGATTCCTATGAGTCGATTTACGTCGTGCCCCCCGTTCTGAACGTACGAAAGGGACCATCGACCAAACAGCCAATCGTAGCGCAGGTCCGGCGCGGGCAGGAGTTGCGTGTCGTGGAGCATCAGGATGCGTGGGTGGGTGTTCTGCTCTCAGACGACACGGCTGGCTGGGTTCACGGCAACTACGTTGGTAAGCCTGCGGCCGTTCGCGCTGCTCTTAAGCGAGATCTGGACAGGAAGAAGGGCACAACCACTCGTCGCAGACCCAGCAGCACGGTCAAGAGGAACTCCAGTGAGTTGTCGATCGATGGACTGCTGGCCGATCTTCCGGGCGAGATTCCGACAGAGGTGCTTCCACCGCTGGAAGGCCTCAGCAGGGTCATGGGAGCAGCTCGTGACGGACAGGTGGTGGTCGAATTCTGGGGAGACGAGAACAAACTTCAGCGAGCGATGATGATGGTCAGCGTTCTGGACACCGAGGAGGCCGATCTCGAAACCAACGCTTCGTTTGCGCTGATCTTCGTGAAGAACGCTCTTCCAGGTTTGAACAGGGAACAGGCCTGGATGCTGTCGCGCCTGCGGGAGATTTCGAGTCGAGACTTGGGGAGCGGAGAGATTCAGTCGAAGGGGCGTGTCGTGACGTTCGAGTTCCTGAAGGTACTGGGAGCGGTGCGGATTACGGTAGAGCCTACAACTTGATCCGGTATCCGTATCGATACCTTGTGATGAAATGCCGGATTTGATTCGCGAGTTTCAGGGAGAGACCAGGCCGTAGAGTTCAGAGAAGACCCAAGACAGATTAGACAACAACAGAAAGGGCGGTGACTTGATGCGTCACCGCCCTTTTCGTCTGTCTGTCTCTGAAGGCTATTCGTCCTTCTTCTTCTGTTCCTCGGTCTCCGGGATGACCTCAAAGTCCGCGTCGACGGCACCTTCCTGACCGCCAGGCTGTCCGCCTGCTTCACCCGGATCACTACCCGGAGGCGGCTCCGACTCTGCAGCCTGCTCGTAAAGCTCACTCGCGATTTGATGCAGACTCTGGGTCAGTGCCTCGATGGCAGCCTTGATTTCGTCGGTGTTCTCACCCTGCAGGGTTTCCTTCACTCGATCGATCGCGGTTTGAACCTTGCCGGCTGCATCCTCGCTGATCGTATCCTTCGACTCCTCGAGCTGCTTTTCGGCTTGGTAGATCTGCTGGTCCGCTTGGTTGTGGACTTCGATCTTTTCGCGCTTGGCCTTGTCCTCGGCGGCGTTCGACTTAGCGTCATCGACCATCCGCTCGACCTCTGCGTCCGACAGGCCGGAGGAGGCCTCGATACGGATGTTTTGTTCCTTGCCCGTCGCTTTGTCCTTCGCGGAGACGTTCACGATCCCGTTCGCGTCGATGTCGAAGGTGACTTCGATCTGCGGCATGCCGCGGGGAGCCGCCGGAATACCGTCCAGATGGAAGCGTCCGAGCGTTTTGTTGTCGATGGACATCTCCCGCTCGCCCTGAAGCACGTGAATCTCGACGGAGGTCTGGCTGTCCGCGGCCGTCGAGAAGACTTCGGACTTCTTTGTAGGGATCGTCGTGTTCCGATCGATTTGCTTCGTCATCACGCCACCCAGCGTCTCGATACCGAGCGACAGCGGTGTGACATCGAGGAGCAAAACGTCCGTGACGTCGCCGGCGAGAACGCCCGCCTGGACCGCCGCTCCAATCGCAACGACCTCATCAGGGTTTACACCTTTGTGAGGGTCGCGGCCGAAGAGTTCTTGAACCATCTCTTGAACCTTCGGGATCCGGGTGCTTCCTCCGACCAAAATTACCTCATCGATGTCGGATGCCGCAAGGCCTGCGTCCTTCATGGCTTGGATACAAGGATTCTTGCTTCGCTCGATGAGGTCTTCGGTGATCTGCTCGAATTTGGCTCGTGAGAGTGTTTTGTTCAAATGCTTGGGGCCAGCGGAGTCAGCAGTGATGAAGGGCAGGTTGATCTCTGACTGCATAGCCGTGGATAGCTCGCATTTGGCTTTCTCTGCAGCTTCTTTGAGACGCTGGAGGGCCATTGGATCCTTACGGAGATCCATGCCGTGCTCGCTCTGGAACTCTTCAGCCAACCAATTGATAATTTTCTGATCGAAGTCGTCACCGCCGAGGTGCGTGTCACCGTTTGTCGACTTGACTTCAAAGACACCGCCGCCGAGTTCGAGGATCGAGATGTCGAAAGTTCCGCCACCCAGATCGTAGACGGCCACCCTTTCATCAGACTCCTCGTCGGACTTCTTGTCGAGTCCGTAAGCCAGCGCTGCGGCCGTCGGCTCGTTGACGATTCGTTCGACCTCAAGACCAGCGATCTTGCCCGCGTCCTTGGTCGCCTGACGCTGCGCGTCGTTGAAGTATGCGGGAACCGTCACGACGGCTTTGTCAACCGTTTCTCCGAGGTAATCCTCGGCTGTCTGCTTCATTTTTTGAAGAACAAAGGCGGATATCTGAGGCGCCGTATAGTCCTTATCGCCCAAGTGCACGGAAACCTGTCCGTTCGTCCCGGACGTAATGTTGAACGTCGCTTCAGCGATCTCGGTCGAGTCTTCGTCGTAGCGTTCACCCATAAAGCGCTTGATTGAGGAGATCGTGTTCTCGGGATTTGTAACCGCCTGACGCTTGGCTACCTGTCCGACCAGGCGCTCGTCCTCCTTCGTCATTGCAACGACGGAGGGTGTCGTACGTCCACCCTCTGAGTTCGGGATGACGACTGGATCGTTACCCTCCATGACCGCCACACAGGAGTTGGTCGTTCCAAGGTCGATTCCTATGACTTTGCCCATCTGTTCTCCTTCAGTTCAGTGATCCTACCGTGCCGTTTTCAGAAGCCTGTTCAATAGGTCTAACTACTCCTTGAGGAAGCAAGCGATGTTCCATTGATGGAGAACTTTACAAGACAATAAAAAACAATGAGTTAAGGCTTTCTTGAAATGCGCCGCCTGAAACGCCGGCTGCCAATATGGCGCCAAGAGGCTCATTTGGCAGGGCCGAGGCGGGCAAAAGGAAAGCGGGCCTGTCTGTGCGACAGCCCCGCTCCTTATGTGAAACCGGTCTTTGGTCAGGCAGCTTTGACTGCCGCCGCTACGGCCTCTGCCGCTTCCCGCAGCTCGAGGGCTACGGTGAACTCCAGGTCTGACCCGTCCAGAATCTTTGCGCCTTCCTCCGCGTTCGTGCCCTGAAGACGAATGATGATCGGCACCTTGACTTCGAGCGAGCCTAAGGCTTCGACGACCCCTTGGGCGACTCGGTCACAGCGCACAATGCCGCCGAAGATGTTGATGAAAACCGCCTGCACATCCTCATCCGAGATCAGAATGCGGAAGGCGTTACGAACGCGTTCCACGTTTGTTCCCCCACCCACGTCGAGGAAGTTGGCAGGAGACGAGCCCGAATACTTTATGATGTCCATCGTGGCCATGGCAAGACCCGCGCCGTTAACCATGCATCCGACCTCTCCGTCGAGCTTGATGTAGTTAAGCTCGAATTCAGACGCCTCGACCTCAAGCGGATCCTCCTCGTCCTTGTCGCGGAGAGCCTGGATGTCCTTGTGGAGGTAGAGGGCATTGTCGTCGAAGTTCATTTTCGCGTCGAGAGCGACGACATGGTTTTCCTTCGTAACGACGAGCGGGTTGATCTCTGCAAGGGAGCAGTCCGTAGCCTCGAAAGCCCTTGCGAGGCTGGCGATGAACACCGCCCCCTGCTTGAAAGCATTTCCCTCCAGTCCCAGGCCAAAGGCGAGTCGCCTCGCCTGGAAAGCTTGGAGACCAACACCCGGATGGATGGACTCTTTCAGGATCTTCTCGGGTGTTTCGGAGGCCACCTGCTCGATGTCCATACCACCCTCGGTCGAGGCCATGATCACGAGTTTCGAAGTGGCTCGGTCGAGGACGATCCCGAGATAGAGCTCCCGGTCAATGTCGGTTGCTTCTTCGATTAGGACTTGTTTGACCTTCTGACCCTCGGGGCCTGTCTGATGTGTGACGAGTTGCATGCCGATGATATCGTCTGCGTGTTTTTCCGCTTCTTCCGCGCTGCCTGCCAGCTTGACCCCACCACCCTTCCCACGGCCACCGGCGTGAATCTGTGCCTTGACGACAACCTTGCCGCCGAGTTCCTCGGCCGCTGATTTTGCTTCAGCTGACGTGCAAGCCACCCTGCCACTCGGCACAGGGATGCCGAACTGCTTGAGAATCTCTTTGGCCTGAAATTCATGAATTTTCATTCAGAGCTCCTTCGTGAAGCGTCGTAGTCACGTCTTGATTCGATCATCTGAATGGAATCAAAGATAGGCCGGTATGCGCGCTCACCCAACTCTAAATCCCGCCAAAGTCACGACGCTCGGAGGTCGCGCCCGGTCATCTCGTGAGGTTGATCTACATCCATCATTGCAAGCAGAGTGGGGGATACATCGCATAGCGAGCCGCCTGGCCGAATCCTCCCACCGAATTCGGAGTCGAAGAGTACGAAGGGCACCAAGTTCGTCGTGTGGGCGGTGTGGGGCTCACTAGTCTCGTAATGAATCATCTGCTCCGCGTTCCCGTGATCGGCCGTCACGATGACCGCGCCGCCGACGGCTTCCACAGCTTCGAGCACTTGGCCGAGACAGCGGTCGACCGTTGCGACCGCTTCGGTCGCAGCCTCGAGGATCCCTGTGTGACCGACCATGTCCGGGTTGGCGAAATTACAGATCGCTACATCGTGTTCTCTCGACCTGATAGCCTCTGAAAGCCGCCCGGCTATTTCGGGGGCGCTCATCGAAGGCTTGAGGTCGTATGTCGGGACATCCTTGGAAGAAGGAACGAGTATCCTGTCCTCACCCTCGTATGGCTCCTCCCTCTGCCCGTTGAAGAAAAAGGTGACGTGGGCATACTTTTCGGTCTCGGCGATCCGAAGCTGACGTTTGCCCGCACGACTGACGGTTTCTCCGAAGATGCTCGGCATGTCCTGTGATAGAGCTTCGGGCGGGAAGGCGATGCCGTCTACCGGGAGAGACTCCTCGTAACGCGTGAGCGAGGTGTAGTGGACGTCTGGGTATGTCGAACGAACGAAGCCCGTGAAGTCATCGTCGGTGAAAGCGCGTGTGAGCTGTCGTGGGCGGTCACCACGGAAATTGAAGAAGATGACCGAGTCCCCGTCTTTGACACGTGTGATCGGTTTACCGTCGCAAGTGCACACGCATACGGGTTTGACGAACTCGTCCGTTTCGCCGGCAGAGTAGGAGGCCTCGATGGCCTCGATGGCCGTGCTCGATTCGGCTCCCGTGCCTTCTGTAAGCAGATCGTAGGCAAGCTGTGTTCGCTCCCAACGCTGATCACGGTCCATCGCATAGTAGCGGCCGCAAACTGAAGCGATTCGGCCGGCACCAAGCTCCGTCAGGAATGCCTCCAGCTCACGAACACGGTCGATCCCGCTTTGCGGCGGCGTGTCGCGGCCGTCGAGAAAGGCATGGATGAAGATGCGATCGGGGTCGACACCTCTTTGCTGCGCCAGCTCCAGCAGACCCTGGTAGTGTGTTGGCCATGAATGGACGCCGCCGTCAGATACCAGACCCAACAGGTGCAGACTCCTGTTTGAGCCTGAAAGTCGGTCTACTGCGGCTAGCAATGCGTCGTTCTGCTTGAAACTCCTGTCGTTAATGCTGTCTTCGATACACGTCATGGCCTGTGTTACGACTCGTCCAGCTCCGAGGTTCAGGTGGCCAACCTCAGAGTTCCCCATCAGACCGTCCGGGAGTCCGACGTTTCTTCCTGATGTTCGAAGGGTGGCATATGGGAACTGCTGACTGATCCGGTCCATGGTCGGCGTGGCTGCCTGGGCTATGGCGTTGTGGTCGCTGTTCGGGTTCAGACCCCAGCCATCAAGGATGATCAAACCTGTGAATCTACTCATACCCTTACCTGCCTCGTGATCTGTCTACTACCGTTTTCGAAGACGCGGAACATAAGCATTTGGCCGATTTGGAGCGACGAATTCCGGTCAGGACGGGTCGAAGATCTCGGAAGCCGCCTGTCTTAGAGAGTTGTGGAAAGCCTCGACGGCCGGTCTCAGGAACGCCGAGCTTCGTCCAACGAGAATGACGGGTCTCGTGAGACCGTTGTTCGGGAACGGGCGCACGAGATCAAGGGGTATGCCAAGGGAGCTTACGATCCCGATCGGGACGAGGCCGTGGGCAAGGCCGCACCGGGCCATCTGGGTGATGCACGCAAATGACTGGAGCGTCTGCGTGACTTCCAGACGAAAAGGCCACTTCCTGCTGCCTGCCCGAATCCGACGACCGATCACCTGCCATGTGGCGGAATGCGGTTCGATCGTCATCACGGGAATATCACCCTCGAGTTGGAGTGGCTGCAGACCACTGGGAACGATAACCATAGGCTCCTCATATACGACCTCCGATCGAAGCTCGGATGTGTCCTCAGCCAGTCCGGAGCAGAGGGCGAGGACATACTCGCCGGAACGCACGTGGTCGAGAGCGACAGGACTTCGATGCGCGTTGACGACTAGGGCAAGCTGAGGATTGTCTCGGCGGATACGAGCAAGGACCTGGGCGCCCCAAGACGCGAGGATCGATTCGGAGACCCCGATCTCGAGACGCTCGCTCCCTGTAGGTCTGTCCTCCCGTAACGCCTCTCTAAGGGCTTTCATGAAGGGATCGGTCTTCTCAAGCAGGGCGACACCGTCCGGGGTTAAACGGACCCCACGACCAATCCGCTCGATCAGACAAGCGCCCGTCGACGCTTCAAGTGCGGCGATCCGTTTGCTGACGGCAGACTGCGTGATTCGGAGGCGTGTGGCTGCCTTCGTCATAGTCCCGAGTTCAGCTAGTGCCGAGAGCGCTTCGATGTTGGCGATCACAACATATTCCTATTTGGAATGTATATAAGTCGAATGATTCGCTTTTATAACTTATCTATGTCACTAGCTTTTGAGCAATCACGAATCCGTCTGATTCTTCATCATAATTGTTTCTTTCGAGATCGGCCGGATTGGCCAATCTTGTGGCTCTCTTTGAGCTCCTCCAATTTTCACGCGACGAGGAAAACATGAGCGACACCCACAATCCCCTGAATTCGTGCGAAACACTCCAGACCAAAGGGGGCGATGTCACGATCTTCCGCCTCGATCGCCTCGACGCGGATGTAAGTCGACTGCCCATGAGCATCAAGGTGCTGCTCGAGGCTGCCCTCCGGAATCTCGACGGCTACCAGGTCAATGAAGAAGACGTGACCGGACTTGCCGGGTGGAAGGCAAAGGCACCCGCGCAGGTCGAGGTGCCGTTCAAACCCGCACGCGTTGTACTCCAAGATTTTACGGGTGTTCCAAGCCTCGTAGATCTCGCGGCCCTTAGAAGCGCGATGGACAGGCTGGGTGGGGATCCGAAACGGATCGAACCACTGATTCCTGCCGATCTGGTCGTGGACCACTCGGTTCAGGTCGACCGCTTCGCCTCTTCCGATGCACTCCAGCAGAATGCCGAGATTGAGTTCGAGCGGAACAACGAGCGTTACGAATTCCTTCGCTGGGGGTCAAATGCATTCGAGAGTTTCCGGGTCGTACCGCCTGCAACAGGAATCGTACACCAAGTGAATCTCGAGTTTCTGGCGAAGGGTGTCGTACAGCGCGACGGTGTGGCATTCCCCGATAGTCTCGTTGGTACGGACTCCCATACGACAATGATCAACGGTCTCGGGGTTTTGGGTTGGGGCGTCGGAGGCATTGAGGCTGAGGCTGTGATGCTTGGTCAACCGATCTATATGCTGACACCCGACGTGATCGGGTTCAAGTTGCACGGCAGTCTGCCTGAAGGTGCGACAGCCACGGATCTCGCGCTTACTGTCGTTCAGATGCTCCGGGAGAAGGGCGTGGTCGGGAAGTTCGTCGAGTTCTACGGGTCAGGTCTGACAGGGATTGCTCTGGCAGACCGCGCGACGATCGCGAACATGGC
>DPVD01000475.1:463-892 GCA_003526745.1 Candidatus Latescibacterota bacterium | reverse complement strand
CCGCGCGACGATCGCGAACATGGCTCCCGAGTACGGCGCCACCATGGGATACTTCCCCATCGACGATGAGACGCTTCGGTATCTAGAGCGGACAAGCCGGTCACTGGAAGAGGTTGACCTTGTCGAGCGATACTCAAAAGAGCAGGGATTATTCCGAACTGACGATAGCCCTGAGCCCGAGTTTACGGAAGGATTGGAGCTTGATCTGTCGACTGTCGAACCAAGCCTCGCCGGGCCGAAGCGTCCGCAGGATCGGATCCCTCTGGATCAGATGAAGCCCGGGTTCGAAGATGCACTCGAGTCACCGGTCGGGAACAGCGGGTTCGGATTGAACGCTGCGCAGCGAACTGCTCAGGTCAACGTGTCGCTTAACGGTGGGGCGTTGATCGGTCACGGCGCCGTGGTGATCGCGGCGATCACGAGCTGCAC
>DPVD01000475.1:0-171 GCA_003526745.1 Candidatus Latescibacterota bacterium | reverse complement strand
GATCGCGGCGATCACGAGCTGCACGAACACTAGCAACCCATCGGTCATGGTTGCTGCTGGTTTGCTCGCGAAGAATGCGGCAGAGCGCGGGTTGAAGGTTCCGTCGTATGTGAAGACAAGTTTGGCGCCCGGTTCCCGTGTCGTGACAGACTATCTCGACGAGGCGGGTCT
>DPVD01000436.1:9465-13239 GCA_003526745.1 Candidatus Latescibacterota bacterium | reverse complement strand
AGTACGCTTTGCTGGCTTCTTAGCAGTACGCTTTGCTGGCTTTTTGGCCTTCTTAGCAGTACGCTTTGCAGCCTTCTTGGCCTTCTTGGCCTTCTTGGCCTTCTTGGCCTTCTTGGCCTTCTTAACTGGCATCGCTTTCACCTCCTCCTACTGAGTTCGAAACACGCCTTGGCGTTTCCTCTCACGTTTACTTTAGCGTTCCTTTTAAACGAGTGAAACGCGCTTTATTCTGACGCTGAATATACGGTCTTTAAAGAATTGGAATCAAGACAAACCTGCAAAAAAACTAGAGTTCACGAGTGTTCTTACATACAGTCGACTGACCACTAACGAAATCGTGGTACTGATTTTTCTGACCGTCAACTCGACAGATAAAAAAGAGGAGGTGCTCATCCAGCGAACACCTCCTCTCACTCTCTCGCACTTCACCTCGTGAGTCTACTCGAGACGATAGTTCGGTGCTTCCTTCGTGATCGAAACATCGTGAGCGTGACTCTCGCGAGCAGCTGCCGGTGTCGCCCGTACGAATTTTGCATCACTCCGCAGAGCATCGATCGTTGATGTACCGCAGTAGCCCATACCCGACCGGAGGCCGCCCACCAGTTGGTAGATGAACCCAGAGAGTGAACCCTTGTAGGGCACCTGGCCTTCTATCCCTTCAGGCACCAGCTTACGCTCTTCCACCTCACTCTGGAAGTAACGGTCCTTCGAACCTCGTTGCATAGCTCCGAGCGATCCCATACCTCGGTAGACCTTGAACGTACGCCCCTGGTAGATCACTGTCTCACCGGGCGCCTCGTCCGTGCCCGCGAAGAGATACCCGATCATCACCACGTTCGCACCCGCTGCGATCGCCTTAGTGATTTCGCCAGACTGTGTGATCCCTCCATCGGCGATAACGGGGACTCCCGACTCACGAGCAACGCTGACACAATCCATGATCGCCGTGATCTGAGGAACACCGATCCCGGCGATGATCCGCGTCGTGCAGATCGTACCGGGACCCATGCCGACCTTGATCGCATCCGCACCGGCAGAAATCAAGTCTCTTGCGGCCTCTTTGGTCGCAATGTTTCCGGCAATTATATTCTGGCTGGGATACTTCTCCTTGCACCGGGCCACCGCATCGAGAACACCCTTCGAATGACCGTGTGCGGTATCGATCACGACCACGTCCACACCCTTCTCGATCAGAGCTGCCACTCGATCGCCCGAGTCACCACCGACACCGACAGCCGCACCGACACGTAGCCGGCCCAGATCATCCTTACACGCCAGCGGATACTGGATCTTCTTCTCGATATCCTTGACCGTCACAAGACCTTTCAGCACGCCTCGTCCATCGACGACCGGAAGCTTCTCTATCCGATGCTCCTGCAGAATCTCCTGCGCCTCTTCGAGCTGGATCCCAAGCGGCGCAGTCACGAGCCCCTTGCTCGTCATTACATCCTTCACTTTGCGGCTCACGTTCTTCTCGAAGCGCAGGTCCCGGTTCGTCAGGATCCCGACGAGGCGAATCTGCTCGTCGACGATCGGTACACCCGAGATCCGATACTTCTGCATTATCTCTAGAGCTTCCTGGATAAGGGCGTCCGGGTTGAGGGTCACCGGGTCTACGATCATTCCGCTCTCAGAGCGTTTGACCTTCTCGACCTCTGCCGCCTGATCCTCGACAGTCAGGTTCTTGTGGATGACGCCAATTCCGCCTTCCTGTGCAAGAGCGACCGCGAGCCGGGCTTCAGTCACCGTGTCCATCGCTGCACTGACCAAGGGAATATTCAGCCGGATGTTCTTCGTCAGCTGGGTTGACGTATCTACATCGTGGGGAAGGACGTCTGACTTGCCGGGGATGAGGAGTACGTCGTCAAACGTGAGGCCCTCCCGCTCAATCTTGTCAGAATGATCCAACATTACAACCTCCTCATTGCAGTGGTGGGACGTCCCGGAGTCTCCGATACGCAAAACCCCCTTGATGCGAGCGCATCAAGGGGGTCACAGCTCTGCCTTGGAGGCAAAACAGCCACAATTCGGTCGGGCCTTTGGCGGCGCAAAACCTTTTACAATCGGTGGTGGGAACATCGAAAAATAAGTCATTCCTGCTCCATCGAATATTGGGAGATAACAATATACGAATGCCGGTTGGCTGTCAACCCGAGCACGAAAAGGTTGCTTCGAAGGTGTGATTATACCGAAGATTGAACGGTTGTTGATGCTACACATATATAATAGGGATTCTACGTGCAGCTCGTCACTTTCATCGCCTTCATCCTGTTCTCGGTCGCTCCGCTCTGGCTCGCCTTCCGATACGGCGACTCGCTGCTTGACCACATTGCTCTGAAACGCCGACAGTCCCGCAGGCGCACGCGAGTCAGGAAGACACGTTCACTTCCGATCCAATCCGACCAAGCTGATCGACTCCTCGGCGCCGAAGCCAAGCGAGACGACCTCGACGAAAGAATCGCAGACGCGCTCCGACGCTTCGCCAGCCTTGTTCCGCCGAGTGAGATCGTCGGTGCCTAATCTGCGATCGAACAAATCGAGCGTGACATTCTGCAGCGAGAGTCCCGTTTCAACGCCTTCCTTGACTACGCCTGGCTACAAAGCGAGACGCTCGAGATCTTGACGGAACAAGCGCGGCTCCTGAGAAACCTTGCAGACCTACCGGAGGAAGGCCTGCCGGTCGCACCTGCGTCGGAGATGCCACCTCCCCGTGCACGGTCCGCGTCTGACAAGCTATTTGCAAACCTCCAGGATGCTAGAAGTCGTCGCGAGCAAGTGGACCAAGATCTCAGCCAGGTCGGCCGCAGTCTGGACGCTCCCGGCAGCCGATTCGACGCCACGGTCGGCGACGATCAGCCCTCCTGAAACACCCGGTCAATTCGTCGGCGCCCGCCGGGCACGGAACCGCACCAAACCCCTGATCGTTCGAATCAATTGGGCTATGCGGACGGGGATTAGTCCTTGACAGCCAAAAATCGATTCATTAGATTCACGCATTCTAATGGCACCCTCACCGTGTCCTTATACCCAAAGCACTAAATAACAAGTGGTTGGCTCCATTACTCGCCCCTACGGCACGGTGGGCCAAGAGGTAAGTTGTTCATGAGAAAAATGATCGTGATGTCCCTCGCGGCGGCCTTGGTTGTACTATTCGCCGAGATTGAGATCCCGGCACAGGATGCGGCAGCCGTCGATTCCTCCCGCACGTCCAGCAAGCATCTTTCCTTCGGTCAGAGATACTACAAGGCCAAGAACTTCGAAGATGCTGAGACGCAGCTGCTGAGGTCTCTGGAATTCAACCCCAATGAGGGGCGGGCGGCTTACTACCTCGGTCGTTTATACAACGACACGGAACGCTACGAGGAAGCCGTCGAAATGCTGAACAAGGCAATCACACTTCTCCAGAAGGGGAAGATTAGCTACAAAAACTCCTACTACTTTCTCGGACAGATCCACGTCTACCTGGAGAACAGACCCAAGGCGATCGCGGCCTACGCGAAGCTGTTGACCCTTAACCCCAAACGGGAGAGGGAGATACAGTATCTGCACAGCCTAGTGAGTCTGAGCGCCGAGGAGGAGGACTTTGAGGCGGCTCTTGAGTATGCACGTCGCTGGGGCGAGTTGGAGCCTGACAATCCCGAAGTTCGTGACATGATCGCCAAATTGGCGATGCATACTGGCGGGGCGGAAGAGGCGCTAGCGGAAAAGGAGAAGGTCCTCGAGATGAACCCCAATGACTGGGAGACACTTGAGTTGCTTGGAAACCAGTACAAG
>DPVD01000436.1:1596-9171 GCA_003526745.1 Candidatus Latescibacterota bacterium | reverse complement strand
ACTTGAGTGGCTTGGCAACCAGTACAAGCAGCTTGGCGAGACGAAGAGGTCTTTTGAAGCGTTTGCCCGTCTTCACGAGCATCATCCCACCAACTTCGCCTACCTTGACAATTTGTTCGATCTGAGCCAGCAGTTAGATAAATCGAACAGCTATCAGGTCGGCCTGCTCGATAAAATGCACAGCATTCAGCCCGAAAATCTCCACGTAATTGAGCTCCTAGCGGACAAGACCAGCTCCCTCAGGTGGATCAACGCCGGCCTCAAGCTCGATGCTCAGAGCGGCAGGCTCAATTTCCTGAAGGGTGACTTCTACTATAAGAAGTGGAACAAGGACTCGGCCAAGCAGGATTCGGTGCGTGCGCTTACTTGGTATCGCAAAGCGAGGACTGACGCGCAGTGGCGCGGGAACGCACAGCGGATGATCGACGAACTCGACCCGCCCCTCTCCGACGAGGAGAAGAAACGGCGCGAGTTCTTCAACAAATCGAAGAAGAAGGAAGAAATCGAAGTAACGGGTAAGAAGTAAACGATCTCCATCGAGAGAAAAACGTCACGGGCGGCTCGGAGAGTGAGTCACCTACCACCTAATCGTCTCAGGACGTAAACGCACATAATCTGGGGGAGTGGCATGGTTGATTTATTCGTCAAGGGTGGCAACTTCATGTGGCCTTTGCTGTTTATGCTTTTCTTTGGGCTCGTCGTTGCCTTTGAACGCTTCTACACCCTGAGCAAGGCACACATCAACGCCAGTGATTTTTTTGCGCAGATTCAGGAGGCCCTCAAACAGGGCGGTCCCGAAGCAGCCGCTGAAGTTTGTTCGAACACGCAAGGCCCGGTCGCATCTGTTCTCCACGCCGGTCTGCTGCGTATCGATCGCGGACTCGACCACGTCGAGAAGGCCATCACGGAGTCAGGTGCCGTTGAAATGGCTTTTCTTGAGCGTGGCATGGTCTGGCTCTCGACAGTCGCCAACATCGCTCCACTCCTCGGATTCCTCGGAACGGTATCCGGTATGATCTCGGCCTTCGAGTCGATCGCTGCGGCCGGTGACGTCGAGCCGAGCATCGTGGCCAGCGGTATATCGGAAGCCCTGATCACCACCGCGAGCGGTCTCGTCATCGCTATTCCGATTCAGGCATTCCACAACTACTTCGTCTCGAAGATCGACAAGATCATCATCGACATGCAGGAAGCCTCGACGCAATTCACCGAAGAGCTCATCCAGCTTGGCTACGGTAAGGGCGAGTAATCAATGCAACTAAACCGTCGCGAGAAATCGAACCCGGAGATTCCGACGAGTTCGATGGCGGACATCGCATTCCTGCTGATTGTCTTTTTCTTGGTCACCACAACTATGAACCAGGACAAGGGCATCGGAATGCAGCTGCCTCCGGCTGGAGAGTCCAAGAAGATCCAGAAGAAGAACATCTGTAACATCTGGGTCAACGAAAGCGGACAAATTCTGATCAACCTTGAGGATCAGGTTCCGCTCGGACAGCTCCGCGCCAGCATCGAGCAGCGGCTCGCCGCGAACGAAAAGTTGATCGTCTCACTGAAGGCGAGTGAAGAGACGCCCTACAAGAGCTTCATCGCCGTGTTGGACGAAATCAAACTGGCCGGAGCGGACAAGATCTCTCTGGCTTCCCCGGAACAGTAGGACAGACGAATGCCTGATTTTTCAAGAAAAGCTTCTGTCGGTGAAAGCATCCCGACCAGTTCGATGGCAGACATAGCGTTTCTGCTCTTGATCTTCTTCATGGTGACGACGGTGTTCGTCCGATATCGCGTAACGGGTATCGTCTTGCCAAAAGCGGAGAAAATCGAAGAGCTCAAGAAACGCCGCATGATATCCTATCTTTGGGTATCGGCGGACCGCAGGATCTACATCGACGACAAGGTCGCGGAACTCGCTCAGGTTGCAAACGTGTTCTACGATCGACGGGTCAAGGAGCCACGAACGATCGTATCGCTCAAGTGCGACTTCCGCGCTCCCTATGGCCTTGTTTCCAGAGTGCTCGAACAATTGCGCGAAGCGGATGCGCTCCGCCTGAACTTCGCCGCTGACAGGAAGGGGTAATTCTATGGCAATGGTGCGTGGGAAGAACCCAGAACACGACTTGAGGCTGCGCTATCGCAAGGTCTTCTGGATCTGCACGTCGATCAACTTTGTCATCCATACGATGATCGCCGTGTTCTTCCCAGAGTTCAACGTTCGGGCTGCTGCTCAAAAGAAGGACCAGATCATTATCAACATGGAAGACATCCCGGAGACGCGGCAGATCCAGCGTCCACCTCCGCCACCTCGGCCGGCTGTACCGATCGAAACCGAGAGCGAAGACGTGCCTGATGACGTCACGATCGAAAGCACGGATCTTGACTTCGATGACGCCATGGTCGACCTCCCACCGCCGCCACCACCCGGATCAGGTGACGATGACATGGAAGAAGAGGTCCTCGAATTCTTCATGGTCGAGGAAAAGCCGACCATTGTGAAGAACGTCGCACCAGTATACCCGGAGATCGCACGCAAGGCCGGGCTCTCGGGCCGTGTCTTCGTTCGCTTCATGGTCGGCAGGGATGGACGGGTTCACGAGGTACAGATCCTGAAGGGTGAGGAAATCTTCCGCCAAGCTGCCGTGGACGCCGTCTCTCAGTTCGTGTTCAAGCCGGCGATGCAGAACGACAAGCCGGTCGCGGTCTGGATGAGCCAGGCGATCAAATTTGACCTGCACTAAGTAGCTTTAAAAGCTCGGAACAAAAAAAGAAGCCACTCAACCGTTAACGGTATTGAGTGGCTTCTTTTTTCGTTCCCCTTGACACTCAGGGCCGATTTTTACACTTTCATACATCTTAGCAAGCTCTTACAACTGCGATATTCGCCTTGTTTGATGGGAGACGTGACACGATGAAAAGTCGCTTTGCCGTGATTATCCTCGCCGCGGGGCTACTCGCTGGGCCTTCGTTGGCACAGGTTTCCCCCGAATCTGCCGAGAAGTATCAGGCAGGGCAGGAACAGTTCAAGAAACGTCGTTACGCCGACGCCATCAAGCTGTTCGAAAACGCTGTAAGTCTCGACGGCAAGAACGCTCAGGCCTACCAGGGTATGGGTCTCACCTACCAGAAAATGCGCGACTACGCGAAGGCGGCCGAGTCCTTCAAGATGGCAACTACTGTCGACCCTAACTACACGGCCGCTTACTTCGCTCTCGGTCAGCTCCAGCTGATCAGCCTAAAGAAGTATAAGGACGCACAGGGCTCCCTGAAGACGGTCCTCTCACAGGATCCGAGCTACGAAGGCGGGAAAGCCCGCAAGATGCTTGCCAACGCGCACCTGAAGCAGGGCGCCTCTCATCACAAACAGAAGAACTACAAGGCTGCGGCCGCGGAGTATGTATCGGCGTCACAGATCGACCCTTCCAGCGCACGCACATTCTACAACCTAGGGCTCGCATACAAGTCAGCTCGTGAGTACACGAAAGCAATCAACTCTCTCGGAACCGCTACAGAGCTGGATCCCACTTATGACAAGGCATACCGAGTTCTGGGCGATATCTACAAGGCAACGCGGAAGAACAGCAAAGCCATCGGTGCCTACGCGAAGGCGATCGAGAAGAACCCGAAGGAAATTCGGTCCTATCGCTCTCTCGCGCAGGTCTATTCCTCCAACAAGCAGTATGCGAAGGCGGCCTCAAGCCTGAACAAGGCGATCAAGGTCAAACCAGGGAACGGTCAGCTCCACACGGACCTCGGTTTCGCCTACCACAGCCAGAAGATGTATACCAAGGCTATTGCCTCTTACAAGAGAGCAATCTCGAACGGCTCAAAGTCCGAAGCTCACTATCGCCTGGCCGTCTCTTACTTCGAAGCGGGACAGTATAAGGGCGCGATCAGCAGCGCAAAGAGGGCGCTCGGTACCAAGCACGACGTGCCAGCGAACGTGATCCTCGGGGATACATACGAGGCTGTAAAGGGGGATGGCTGGAAAAATCAGGCCATCAAGCACTACAAGCGTGGTCTGAAAGACCGCCGTTACAAGAAATACTGCGAGGACAAGATCGACCGAATCAACAACCCGATGGGTCAGGAAGAGGAAGTCGGCGACTGATCCCCTGTCAAAGAACACATTGAAAGAGGGGGACCTTTAGAGGGTCCCCCTCTTTTTTTTGAATCAGGCCCTATCCATCATCAGTTGTCCACATACCTAAGTTTTTGGTTACTTAAGAGTTAAAGCAAGAAGGGCAGGCGTCGATACATGTAAATGCGGAGGTATACCTGCCTCTTCCGACTTGCGTTAGCTAGTCCGTTCATTTTACGTAATAACAACTACTTAAGTACACCTACCCCACAGGTGGTTCCTTATGGCAGAAGAACTTCAGGACCCTGAAGACGAAAACCAAGACGACGGAGCTCAATCGGGTGAGGAATCACCGATCGATCAGAGTGAAACCGATGAGATGGCGCAGAATGCCCCGGAATCGGAAGCAAATGAGCTGGAATCACTCCTCGATGAGATCGAGGAGGATCCGGATGCGGAGGTCGGCGACAACGCGAGCGAGGCCGATCACCTCGAAAACCTGGTCGACAGTCTTGAAGAAGGCGAAGAGGAAAACCTGGATGACACGCTTTACCAAGCAACGCTTCAGGATGACGAGGCTACCGTGGAAGAGGCAGAGCCTACCCCGGAAGAAGAAACCACAGAAGACGAGCTCGAGGCGCTTGTTGCCACCTTCGACAACGTGGAGGAACCCGCGGAGGAAGAACCACAAGCCGAGGCCGCAGCAGAGACTCTACCTGTCAAGGATCTAGAATCCGAATCGGAAGACACAGAAGAGCTCTTGGAAGATGAGGATGCCGTAACCACTGAGGAAGAGGACCTCGAGGAGATCGACAATCTCTTCGAGAATCTCGAAGATGAGGCTGACGAAGACACGGACGTCGGTGAGCTTCTGGAGGACCTTGATGACACGTCAGAGGAAGAAGCCGACCTCACGGAACTGGTCGAAAAGAACGCCGATGAAGCCGAGGAGGCGACTGCTGAGGAACCCCTACTTGAGGCACAAGACGATAACACGGGGGTGCTTCTCGAAGACCTGGATGAATCTGATGAAGACATGGTAGACAAGAAAGCTGAAGAGGCCGTCAACGTTGGAGACCTTCTCGAGGATTTCGAGAGCGATAAAGAGGCTGAAGCAGAGAAGCCTGAGGTTCACTCGGATCAGGATGCCATCGAGGCACTCGCCGGGTCCGAAGAAGAAGATACCAAAGGCGACGCCGTGGACGAGGAAGTCAGTCTCGTAGGCAATACAACTGATGAGGATCAGGTCGAAGAGGACGCAGAGACGGGGCTCTCGGATGAAGGCGCCGAAGACGTCCTTGAGGAGAACTTTGATCTGGACGATCTCAATCTCGACGAGGACACGAGTCTCGAGGATCTGAACGAGACCGCGGAGACGGAAAACCTTGAGGTGTCCGCAGAGGACGAGTTGTTCGAAACGAACGTCGGTGTTGAGCCAGAAGTCGCTCACATGCTTGCGACGGGCCAGCCTGCACTGACCGAGGAAGGTGACAACCTGTTCGAGGACTTTCCGAGTATTCAGGCCAGTCTAGGCGATGATGGCTCAGAGGCTGGTAGAACAGTCCTGATCCTAGATAATGACGAAGACACCATCGGTCTGTTCCAGGATGCGCTCGTCGAGGGTGACTACGAGTTCATCACAGTCGGCACTTCTGATGAGGCCATACACGCCCTCCAGACATCACAGGTCGACATCGCACTCGTCAACCTCGACGCAGCCGACAATCACGGCATCGTCACCGTCGACAGAATGACGGATGATGACACCCCTCCGATCCCTATCGTCGTCACAAGCGAGCACAGCGAGTTGATTGAAGGCGCGCTTCAAGCCGGAGCGTCCGACTACTTCACAATACCTTTGGGGCTGATGGATCTCAAGTATCAGGTGCCAAAGACGGTTGCGAACCTGATCACGCTCAAGCGCGCACAGCGTGTCCTGACCAGTGTCGAGTCGACTACGCACGTCGCGGAGCACGAAGACATAGTGTCCAGATCGTCGACCGATCTCGACGATCTACTGGATAATGACGAAGATTTTTCGTTCGACGAAGACAACAATCTGTTCGGTGACGACGAGACGAGCACCTCTTCGTCCTACCTGATCGACGACGATGAGGATGATCTCCCTCCAACGGCCCAACTTGCAGCGAGTTCAGACCAGGATCGCCTCTATCCATTGTCCGATCAGAGCAAGATTGTTCGTGAAAAGGAGTGGACGAGCACCCGGACGACTGCCGCTTCAAAACTCCCGATCTACCTAGGTATCGCGCTGATGATGGTCATCTTGGCCGGTCTGAGCGGCATGGTCACGATGTATGTGATCGACATGAAGGAGCAGGACCTGGCTGAAAAGTATGCCGTCCACAGACCGCAGCCTGTCCCCGTGCTCAAGCCGCCTCGCCTTCAGCAGGCAGGCTACGAAGTCTCTAGCAGCCGGATCAGACGTCCGGAGAACTATCAGCGGCAGGCGGAATCAGTTAAGGCGCGCATCCGGAACACGGTTCGCGCACTCGACTCTCAGGCTGGTGCCTGGTGGTCGCCGTGGCGGGTCATGCAGCAGGCGGGAGGGACGGTCGGAGTCTTGGTCAGTGGACGAAACAACGATGAGATCATCAACGCCTTCGGTGTCGACAGGTCTGCCGTGAGGAAAGGTCTCCAAAGCCGCCGTTCGCTTAATTATCTCCGCGGGGTCGGATACGATCTCTCGGGCAAGGACGTGGATGACCTGAGCCCGCGTGAAACTTTCGAACTGCTCTCGAGTAGAGAAATCAAGACTCAGGATCAGATCGTGGACGTGTTGTCTCGACTGACCGACAGCCTAGCAACAGACAAGGCAGAGCAGGCTAACCATCAGAACAAGAACAGGAAGCGCCAAGGTACAGCCAGGCTGTATAAGCCCACGCTAGATTATGGAGACAGGGTATCCCAAGCCACCGAGAAGATCGACACTTCCCGGCACAAACAGAATCTGCCAGAGCGGATCGGCATTGCGATTCGGATGCCAAGAGTACCTTACTCTGAGTCCGGATAGATTCTTAACTAGGCTCTTGAGGGGAGGGTACATCGGCAATCATCCTCTCTTCCTGTGTACACCCGAAGGATTCGATCGAAAGCAGTTTGACCAAGGAAAATTCTCCTGCAATGCGTGCGCAGTCCTCTCTGACCTCAATCTTCACGCACAAGTCACCGCCGCCAAGCGGAGATAATTGCGTTACACCAACCAAATCCACCTTTCCCCTTCCGAAGCGCTGCGGGTAAGAGGCTCTACACGAAGTTTCCTTTCACCCAGGTTGTTGAAGCACACACGGCCGACGCATTGCAGCGCGACATCACCGAGGCGAAGCATATACAGATGGCGCCCTACAACGTCTGCTCTCCAATCCGTGCTATAACCGAGGTGTACCTGTGCGCTTCGCTCCTGAATTTCGAGATCCCGGAATACCACGCTAAGTATTATGACCCTGACTATTTCACCGTCTTCGACGGTTCTCCAAGACCGC
>DPVD01000436.1:0-1219 GCA_003526745.1 Candidatus Latescibacterota bacterium | reverse complement strand
AGGACAAGGTTTCCGCCCATCCTGCTCTCCGTCGCTTAAAAACAAGGGGCGGCAAAGTCAAAGGTATCTAGCAGTGTCGCGTAGACTCCTGAGCCGCTCACATCAATTACGAATGGTGATTTACAAATGCACCACCACAAAATCAGACCACCTGACCTCCTACGCATCCAAATTTCCGATCGTTTCTGGTCTCCTCGTCTAGAAATACTCCGCAATGTCACGCTTCCCTCACAGCACCAGCATCTGCTCGACACCGGTCGTATAGCCGCCCTCGACCCGGAGTTCGCCAAGGGCGACTCTGCAAAGCACCACAAGTTCTGGGACTCGGACATCGCCAAGTGGATGGAAGCAGCCGCATACTCAATCAGCACGCATCCGGATCCGGTTCTGGAGGGCCATCTCGACAAACTGATCTCTGCCTACGACAAGCTTCAGTGCGACGATGGATACCTGAATAGCTGGTTCACCAAGGTCTATCCCGACCGACGATGGACCAACCTACGTGACGATCACGAGCTATACTGCGCCGGTCACCTCCTAGAGGCAGCGATCGCACACCAGACCGCATCAGGAAAGACCGAATTCCTAGACGTAGTAACCCGATATGTCGACTACATCGGCGAAACCTTTGGCTACGGAGAAGGCAAGCGCAGGGGATATCCAGGACACGAAGAACTCGAGCTTGCCCTGGCAAAGCTCTTCGAGATCACACGCGAGAGGCGGCATCTAGACCTCGCCATGTATTTTGTGGACGAACGCGGCAGTCTGCCACACTTCTTCGACGAAGAGGCGGTATTGCGAGGTGATTCGAATGGAATCCCGTGGGGTGGCCACGAGTACTACCAAGCCCATCTCCCGGTCAGAAAACAGAACATCGCGGCGGGACATGCCGTCCGCGCTATGTATCTATACGCCGGAATGACAGATCTGTTTTCAATCACGGGAGACAAGGCACTCGAGCAGGCTGTTCGCCTGCTCTGGGACAACGTCTGCAACAAGCAGATGTATGTGACTGGAAGCGTTGGCGCGGCGGGACACGGTGAGAAATTCACTTTCGACTACGACTTGCCCGAAGAGACGTCATACTGCGAGACCTGTGCTGCTATCGGACTCGTA
The DNA here is from genome assembly GCA_003526745.1 of Candidatus Latescibacterota bacterium. GTDB lineage: Bacteria > Latescibacterota > UBA2968 > UBA2968 > UBA2968 > UBA2968. The sequence continues at coordinate 103 of DPVD01000436.1, read as the reverse complement.
TTCTGGAACTACCGTCTCTTCAGGCACTACGGGGAAGGGCGGTACGTCGACATCATCGAGCGCGCGCTCTACAACGGCGTCTTGAGCGGGATCTCACTGACTG
>DPVD01000187.1:1117-5231 GCA_003526745.1 Candidatus Latescibacterota bacterium | reverse complement strand
ATCAACTGGAACGCCTACAACAACTTCGGGGGACGGAGCAACTACATCCATCCATCCGGGATGCCCGACCGCCCTTCGATCAACGTGCGACTTGAGCTCGATCGATATGCGGACCCGAGTTACGAACACTATAAGGAAGATGAGTAGCCGCCGCTCTCCTTCGACCGACCGGAACCGATCAACCACATCCCTTTCCAGACGCTGGCCACTGACCCGATGGGGCGCTTCCACCCGGGGGACCGGGCGTTGAGCTCGACGAGGACGCGATCGAAGGATACCGGGTGGTGTACCGTGGAGATACGGGAAATCCAATTCCATCGGGTGGCCATTCCCGGGATTTGCCCAACGCGGGTTGCGCCTATTGGAGGTCATGAAGGTAATAAGGTCGGTTCCGAGTATCTGCTTCTGGATCTGATGACGGATGGAGGTGTCGTCGGCCTTGGTGAGATCTCGGATATCGAGTCCTATTGGGGGACCGTCGCCTGAACGGGTCTTCAGGAGTCCATAGGGGATGCCCAGGTAGGGAAATCGCTGGTCGATCGACAGGTTACGGTGCTGAGCGTGGACCTTAGCAACCAGCGAATAGAAGAGTGGGCGGTCATCCAGCAGCTTCACTCGGGACAAGCTCAGGAAATGGAAGATGTGGAGGATTGCATTATGGCAGACAGGCCGAACATTGTGGTGATCTATACGGATGATCTGGGGTATGGGGATTTGAGCTGCTATGAGTCGGAGGAGATTCGGACGCCACATCTTGATTCGTTGGCGAAAGATGGCGTTCGGTTTACGGACTGGTATTCGAACTCGCCGGTTTGCAGTCCCTCGAGGGCCGCCTTACTGACCGGGCGGTATCCGAATCGTGCGGGTGTGCCACGGATTCTTGCGGGGAAGCGAGGGACGCCCGGGTTGCCGCCCGAAGAGACGACGCTCGCATCCGCTCTGAAGCCGCACGGATATCGAACGGCGTTGTTCGGCAAGTGGCATCTTGGTGTTGCCGAGGAGATGCGGCCAAATAACCACGGCTTTGACGAGTTCTTCGGTTTTCTGGCAGGATGTGTCGATTATTACTCGCACATTTTCTACTGGCAGCAGGCTCGTGGCGTCGATCCCATTCATGACCTCTGGCATAACGAGCGCGAGGTTTGGTATAACGGTCGATATTTTACCGAGCTGATCACGGAGAAAGCGGTTGATTTCATCGAGCGGGGGTCTGAGGATCCGTTTTTTCTCTTCGCCTCCTACAACGCGCCACACTATCCGATGCACGCTCCAAAGGCATATCTCGACCGATTTCCAGACCTGCCGCCGGATCGCAGAATAATGGCTGCCATGATCTCCGCGGTCGACGACGGTGTGGGGTCGATTGTGAAGGCGCTCAAGGACACTGGAGAGTATGAGAACACGCTGATATTTTTCTCCAGTGACAACGGTCCGTCTCGCGAAACACGGAACTGGCTCGACGGGCGAGAGGATCTCTACTACGGCGGGACGGCCGGGATCTTTCGGGGGCACAAAGGCAGTCTGTACGAAGGCGGGATCCGAGAGCCCGCGATATTGGCTTTCCCGGATACCATCCCATCAGGCCAGACGATCTGCACGCCTTGCGCTATGTTCGATGTCTTCCCGACTGCGTTTGAGGCGGCAGGTCTACCGTTGCCAGGGCACAAGATCGACGGCAAGAGTGTTCTTGGACTTGTAACTGGTAAAAAGCATGAGCCGCACGATCGAATCTTCTGGGAGTATGGTCCTAATCAGCTGGCTGTTCGTGAAGGAAACTGGAAACTTGTTCTGAACGGTAGAGAGGATGACGTCGATGATCGGGATTGGAGGAGCCGGAATGGTCTGGAAGTGGTCGATTTGCACCTCGCGGATCTGTCGAGTGATCCAAGTGAGAAGGTAAATCTGGTGGAGCAAGAGTCCGAACTGGTTGAGCGGTTGAGGCAAGCTGTCACGTCGTGGGATGAGGAGATAGGCGGGCATCGGTAGGGGCAGATGTTAGGTGTATAAAGGTCATAAGAGGGGGGGCAGGTAGATGGATATATCGTACACTGTGTTCACAAAACCGTGGAAGGATAAGAAGCTACCGGAGCTGGCAAAATTCGTGGCGGACCTGGGTTTCGATGGCGTGGAGTTTCCGGTGCGTCCGGGGTTCCAGGTGGAGCCAGACAACGTTACGAAGGGGTTGCCGGAAGCGGCTAAGATTTTCAAGGATCACGGGTTGAGGATCGGGACACTGGCGGGACCGACCGATGTCGTTACTATCGCGGCCAGTGCGGACGCAGGCATACCGATTATCCGGGTATGTGAGAGGATCGATCTCGAGATTGGGTATATGGCGACGGAAAAGAAGCTGAAGGAGAAGTATGATGCGTTGATTCCCACGCTGGACGAATACGGTGTCGCCATCGGGGTGCAGAACCACGCGGATATGAATGTGAACAACGCGATGGGGATCCGCCACCTGATCGAGGGTTACGATCCGAAGAATGTCTGTGCAGTTCTAGATCAGGCTCATAATGGCCTGAACGGCGAACCGCCCGAGATCGCGATAGACATCGTCTGGTCACACCTAAGGGTGGCGAACCTGAAGAGCGCGTATTGGGAGCGTAGTAACCAGACGGACGAGGAAGCGAACTGGAAGAAGGTCTGGACGACGGGGAAACACGGGTTGGCATATTGGACGCGGACGGTTCGCGAGCTCAGGAATCGTAACTATGCCGGAGATATCTGCCTCACGGCGGAATACAGCGATCCGGACAAAGTAGACTCGAACATTGCCGAAGACATTGCGTATGCAAAGCACTTGTTCGAAACTGAGGAGATCTAATGGCAGAGCGCGTTAGGGTGGCCATGGTGGGCGCAGGTCGGATGGCGAACGGCGTTCACTATCCTTCGCTGAACTCGTTCGACGATGTGGAGATCGCGGCACTCTGCGACCTGGACGAGGAACGGCTGCACGAAACGGCGACGCGATACGAGATTCCAGGTAGATACACCGACTACCGCAAAATGGTCGATGAAGTCAAGCCGGCGGGTGTCTACGTGATCGGGCAGCCGCACTATATGTATGACATCTGGGTCTGGTGTCTGCAGCAGAGGCTGAACCTGTATATCGAGAAGCCGATGGGGCTGACCTGGCATCAGGCGCAGATGCTGGCATTTCTCGCCGAAGAGAAGGGCGTGATCACGCAGGTTAGCCACCAACGCAGGTCGAGCCCGCTTCTAAAGAAGATGCGCGAAGCCTGTCTTGAACGAGGGACGATCACGCACGCCGTGTGTGAGTTCTACAAGTGTCAGATCAGCCCGATGTACTCGGCACGCGACCACATGATGGACGATTGCACGCATTCGATCGATACGCTTCGATGGATGTGCGGAGGTGAGGTGCTCGACATCGAGAGCCAGTGCAAGCGTGTTGGGACACCGGACATCAACTGGATTGGGACGACGGTCTATTTCGACAACGATTCGACCGGTTATCTCCTCAACAGTTGGGCAAGCGGGAGACGTGTATTTCGGGTTGAGATGCACGCCCCGGGTATTTACTGCGATGCAGAGGTTGAGGGGAAGGCGTATCTCTACAAGGATGGTGACTACGAGGGGAAGGTCTACGACTGCGACCAGGTCGCAGGGGGATCGGAGAAGTGGCAGTCAGGTGGGTTCCGAGACAAGAATCGCGAGTTCATCGACTCGATCAAGACGGGTGCGGATGTGACCTCATCGCCGTTCAGAGATTGTGTGAAGACGATGGAAGTGGCGGAGAAGATTCTGGCGAATGCGCTTCTCGCAGGTGAATAAAGATGGCCAGTGTTTCCGATGAGAGGTGTGTGTCATTGGCTCCGTGGTTTGGTGATACCGTATCCCTGTTAACACGGCGCCGCCTTGCACGCCCCGTGGCGGTCCTTCAGACGCTGAAGTCCCTGTCTACTAGCGGGCCGCCCCTTCGGGGCTACACCGCGCTCCGACCTCTCCTAGTGGTTTTCTTTGTGTGCTTGGTGGTCAGTCCCGGTGTTTGAGCTCTGGGTGCCAATCACCATTGGATCGTCGATCGCGCAGAACCTTCGGTCGTCGATCCAGAAACACCTGAAGGGCACGTTGAGTACGGCGGGTGCTA
>DPVD01000187.1:0-799 GCA_003526745.1 Candidatus Latescibacterota bacterium | reverse complement strand
CTTCCTTTTTGCTGTCCCCATTGTCGCGGTTTACGTCACCATTCTCTGCACAACTTTTGGCTATACCATTCCAACTCCTGGATCGACTTTCTATCTCTATGCCTCGTTGGGAAGTCTGGGACAGATTTTGGGAACGGCTTTCCTGATACATTCCTTCTCGTTCAGAAACTTTGTCGTCGGCACCGCCTTTTCGAAGACGGAGACCGTGCAGGCTGCAGTCTTTGGCATCCTTGTTCTGGCTGATCCCATAACATCTTGGGCCCTGGTAGGGATTCTGGTTAGCCTAGTCGGTGTTATGCAATTGGCGGTTGCCGCTCAGGGCGCCGGGGTTCGAGAACTGATAGGTTCGATTTTTCAGAAGGAGGCAGGATACGGGATGGCTTGCGGAACGTGCTACGGGATCGCGTCGGTATGCTACCGGGCGGCGAGTCTGTCTCTGCAGACCGATTTCATGATCTCTGCTGCGACGACGCTCGGCTACGTTCTCGTTCTACAGTCCCTGATTATGTTTGTCTATCTGGTTCTGAGAGAACCGGGACAACTGACCGCGATCTTAGGGGCGTGGAAGCTGTCCAGTCTGGTGGGCCTGTCCGGGATGACCGCTTCGGCTGGCTGGTTGACGGCTATGACGATCCAGAATGCTGCCCACGTGCGCGCGCTCGGTCAGGTCGAGCTGTTCTTCACGTTTCTGTCCTCGGTGCTGTTCTTCCGGGAGCGCGTCAAACCTGCTGAACTGATCGGCGCGACCCTAATCGTTTTGGGCCTCGTCGCTTTGCTAATCAAGGCCTGACTAGTCAGA
>DPVD01000073.1:4859-5997 GCA_003526745.1 Candidatus Latescibacterota bacterium | reverse complement strand
CGCCGCGCTCGAGCGTGAGGTGCTGGCCGACTGGGATCCGGAGGCGATAGCGCGCAGGATGCGGTCGCGCCGCGCCGACCGGGAGTTGATCTACCAGTGGGTCAAGGAGGTAAAACCCGCCGACCAGTACCGCTGGGAAAGGAAAAAGGAAATGGACTATCGCGACGAGGTACAGCCGTGAACGTGCTGGTGGGCACAGATGTAGAGGGCGTGGCCGGCATCGCTTCGCTGGCCGACCAGTCGCGCGCTGACGGTCGCTACTACGAGCAGACCCGGCGCCTGGCCACCGCCGAGGTCAACGCTGCAGTGTCGGGTCTGTTGGCCGCCGGCGCCGAGGATGTACTGGTGGTCGACGGGCACGGCCCTGGTGGCCTGTCCTTTGAGGATATCCACCCGGAGGCGCGGCTTTTGCATGGGCGTCCGCCGGCGCCGCGCCAAGTGCGCGACCCCTTTGTCGCCGCGTGCGACGTCTGCGTGATGATCGGGCAACACGCGATGGCCGGCGTCGCGCGCAGCAACCAGAACCACACCCAGAACAGCCGGTCGATCGACTACTACAAGCTCAATGGACGGCCCATCGGCGAGATCGCGCAATTCGCGCTCTACAACGGCTCTCTCGGATTGCCGCTGATTTTCTTGAGTGGCGAGGAGGCCGCCTGCCGCGAAGCGGAAGAGTTGATCCCCGAGATCGTCACCGCCGCGGTCAAGGTCGGTCTGGGCCGCAGCTCGGCTATATCGCTGGCGGCGCCCAAGGCGCGGGCGCTGATTGAGGAAAAAATACAGGAAGCGGTGGCCAGCTACCGGGCCGCGCCGTGGCCGCCGCTGGTGTGGGAAGGCCCCTTTGAACTGGAGAAGCGCTTTTTCTTCACGGACGAGGCGGATATCGCCGTGCAGCAACCGGGGGCCGAACGCGTCGACGACCAGACGGTGCGTTTTCGCGGCGACGACATTCGCGAGATCGCCTACCGCTGAGCGTGCGGCTCGCACCGCCGCGCCGCGGAACTATTCGCCCTCTTTCACCTCGTCCCAGATGGCGTCCAGTGCTGTGAGCGAAAGATCGGACAGTTCGCGCCCGCTTGCCGCGACCTTTGCTTCGAGCGCGCGAAAGCGGCGTTCGAATTTTCCCACTGCAGCTCTC
>DPVD01000073.1:2911-4669 GCA_003526745.1 Candidatus Latescibacterota bacterium | reverse complement strand
CTCGTCCCAGATGGCGTCCAGTGCCGCGAGCGAAAGATCGGACAGTTCGCGACCGCTTGCCGCGACCTTTGCTTCTAGCGCGCGAAAGCGGCGCTCGAATTTTCCCACTGCAGCTCTCAGCGCTTGTTCGGAGTCGACGTTGAGGAAGCGGCTGGTGTTGACCATGGCGAAGAGCAAATCGCCGAACTCGTCCTCGACCGCTGCGGCATCGCCTTGCTGGCAGGCCTGGCGCAGTTCGGCGAATTCCTCCTCGACCTTGTCCAGAGGGCCGTCGATGCGATCCCAGTCGAAGCCCTGTTTGGCCGCCCGTGCCTGGATGCGCTGGGCGCGCATCAGGGCCGGCAGTTGTGGTGGGATGCCGTCGAGCAGCGAGGGGGCGTCGGCGCCCTGTTCGCGGCGCTCCTCTTTTTTGATTTGCTCCCAATTCTTCAGGACCTGATCGGCCCCGTCGACGGTGGCGTCTGCAAAGACGTGGGGATGGCGGCGGACGAGTTTGTCGACGATGGCCCGTCCGACCTCCTCGATGCAGAAGCGGCCTTCCTCGGCCGCGATCTGGGCGTGGAAGACGACCTGCAGCAGCACATCCCCAAGCTCTGAAGCCAGGTCGGCATCGGTGCCATCGTCGATCGCATCTAGGACCTCGTAGGCCTCCTCGATCAGGTAGGGTTTGAGGGTTTCGTGTGTCTGTTCTCTGTCCCAGGGACATCCATCGGGAGCCCTTAGCTGCGCCATGATTTCAACCAGTCGCTTGAACTGCGTCATCATTGTTTTCCCAATTAGTGAAATAGCCATTCAGGCGGCATCTTGACTATATTTACAGCTGAACTGCGTGAACCATATCTGCTATGCCAGACCCCTTCAATTTATCCAAATCGTGCGAAATCACCTGCACACAATGTGGTGCTTGCTGTGTGGCACCCGAGATTACGAGCTTGGGAAAACCTGCGGGCGAGCGGTGTCGGCACTTACTTCCGAATAACCGATGCGAGATCTACGAGCGCCGTCCTCTCGTTTGCCGGCAGTATGCTGCGGACGAGATCTGCCTTGAAATCGAGGCGCCTACACTCGGGGAGCGCGTGGGTCGGTATCAAGCGATTTTCGAGCTAGTATGAGAGGTTCTTGCCCGATGGAGAAGCAATTTTCCCTTGGCCGTAAGGAGACCAATACCGTAGGTTTAGACGGTTCGATGGACGGACCGACACAAGCCCTGCCAGGTCCACGATCGGATCTCGTAGGGCTTTTGGCATGATGGCGTGTGAGGAGGAATTGAGCTTTGAGTGATTCGCTGAAGGATATCCTTCGGAAGACTGGCGAGGACGAACACCACAACCAGACGAAGGAGAAGTGGGAGCGTAAGCAGGATCTTGCGGACTCTTACGCGAACGATGATGAAGACAGGACACAAACTGAGCAGCGCCACGACCACTATCGCCGTAAGCAGGAGTTTGCGAGCCGACTGGGCCCAACATCAGAACGTCTCCCGATCAGGACGAAGGAAGAGATTGAGGCGATGAAAAAGGACCGGCCGCAGCGCCGGCAGATCTCGTTCGAGGGGCCGATCGAGAAACTGATCGAGAAATACAAGGATCCTAAGATCGTGTTCGAGCACCTGTCGATCGGACAGTTGATGAAGTATGAGTTGAACGAGGAGACTGGCTGTATCTACGAAGGGGAGCAGCTGATCTTCGACGGTGAAAAGCTGGTGTCGGAGTAATCACGTTAGCCGCTCGTCTATGGCTGTGGAAGATGCCGAAGTCC
>DPVD01000073.1:0-2530 GCA_003526745.1 Candidatus Latescibacterota bacterium | reverse complement strand
TAATAAGGTAGAGGTCTTTTCTGAGCGTGTTTAGAAATCTCTGCTGAAGCCGAAGAAGCTGGATTAACGGAGGCGGCGGTCCTTAGTAAGTCTCACTCGAACGAATTAGGGCTCCTGACCATATATCGGGAGTCCTTTGTCGTGTACATGCCGCAACGTTCTAAACGATTACGTGCAGATTCGGAGGCGAGTCGGAATCGTTCGAAGGTTTTGGCACCATAGAGGAGCGTGAAGGATTCGAACTCGTGGAGCGTGGCGGGAGCTGAGAAGAAGATGTGGAACTCCTGGTAGAGACCACCGATTGCTACTCGGCTCAAACGAGCCCGGCACCTTCCGAGCTCGAACAGACTAGCGTCCCATCCTGAAGTCCCCTGGGTGCGTAGTATTCGTTGTTCACGGCCTGCACAAGACGTTCAACGGCGTTTTCCTCGACGATCGCGAGGACACACCCCCCTAGGCCTCCACCGGTCAGGCCGGCGCCAACGCAGCCGTCCACGCTGTTGGCGATGTCTGTCAGACGGTCGAGCTCCTCACAACTGCAGTCATACCCGCCGGGCTGATCTGAGAGCCGGGGAGCGGTTTTGATCAAAGTCTTTAGAGCATCATCGTCCACTCTGTTGTCGACGGGGTCCGAGGTGCTATCCGTCGTGTTGAACTGTCGATCACCGTTGTGGGAGAGGCGTTTGAGCTCGCCGAATCCCATGAGATCGCCAGACTTTAGCAACTCGCCGCCTCGTGCGCTTCTTGCGCACTCACCAATTCCATACAGCACAACCTGCCGGATGCGATAGCCTTCCATCGGTTCCGGGTGCGGGGAGAACAGGGACTTAAGCCGGTCACCGTGCTCAGGGAGTCGACTTCGGATCTCTTCACGCGTCGCCCGGATCGGCAGATCCTGCAACATCGTGTAGATGTCGGAGACCGACTTTCCCGTGGTTTCAGGCGTCAGATCGCGGATGTGTTCGAGCAGGTCTGCAATGTCCGCGTTCGCCTGTTTGAGCATGAGAAGACCGATTTCGTATGTGGCGACACGCTCGTTGAAGATTCCGGGTGGCGCGTGCTCGACGAAGGAGTTACACGCAACAACGCGATATCCGGGAGGGAACGGGAGTTCTTCTGTCGTTAGCGGGAAGAAGCGCAGATGCAGCAAGGCTTGGCGTTTTGAATACAGCATGGCTGCGTGATCGCCCGAACCCCCACGTGTCCCCACATACCATTCGGCTGCGCCGCAGAATTCAGCCTGTTCTGCCCGCTTGATCTCGATGCCGTTGAAGTGTGTGGCGGCGTTGAAGGTGCTGACAACTAGTGTGGAGGATGAGCTCAGACCGGCTGCAATCGGCACGTCACCTGCGACGGCGACGTCCATACCCTTCAGGGCTTGATTGCGGTGGTTATCCTGGAGGTAGAGTATGGGAGCCCTGATGTAGTTCTCCCATCTGCCGGCCAGGATGTCGGTCTGGTTGATGTATGTGTGCCAGTCACCCCGATCTGCTTCGGGCAGGAGGGATCCGATCGAGAACTCGGTGGGAGGAAAACGATCCACGTTTGCGTTGACGACCCGAACTGTGTCGTCTTCGTTGACGGAGGCGACGAGCACAGTGTCTCGATTGATGGCCGCGTAGTTGAGGTAGCCGCCTCGGTGGTCGATGTGGTTTCCTAGCAGGTTGATTCGTCCCGGCGCACGTGATACGACAACGGATCGATCGCGTCCATAGGTGCGAACGAATGTTTCGACTGCCCTCAGCATAAGCATCCTGCGGGAGGCGAGGATCTCTTGGTCTGTCCCGTATAGATGGGTCAGCCGATCTGTGGCACGACCTTCCTCCGATTCTAGCTGTTCCAGCCAGCTGGTGACAGATTGCTCACCGATGATGCTCAAGACGCTTGGCCTTTCTGACGTATGTAGTCCAGGATCTGGTCCCCGCATTCGGGATCGTCGAGTGCGTAGTCGATGAATGCCTGATAGTAGCTCTTGTGGTTGCCAATGTCGTAGCGCTTTTCGTTAGGCGCGAGAGCCACGCACTGAACGTGTTCACCCTGATCGATCAGGCTCTTGATCGCGCCGGTAATGCCCTGTTCCGCGTCGGTCAGACCCGCCACCGCACGTATACGTGCGAATATGGAGGGGGCGAACACATAGCGCGCGCTGACCGCAAGGTTCGTCGGCGCCGTTCCCGAGGGGGGTTTCTCTACGATGCCGGAAATACGGAACGGCTTTGACTCGTCTTCACCCTCAGCCGGTTGGACGATTCCGTAGAGATGGGTCGTGTCGGGTGATACAGGACGCACACCGATCGTGACGACGGCTCCGTTAGAGTCGTGTGCGTTGATCAGCCGTTCGGTAAAAGATGGGTGCGTGTCCGAGTGGATGATAGTATCCCCATAAGCGACAACGAACGTCTCGTCTCCGACGAAGCTCTCCCCCGTTAGGATGGCCTCACCGGTGCCGCCGGGTGCGGTCGCGCCGGGCTCGGCCTGCTGGCGTGAGTAGAAGAATTCGATTCCCCGTTTCTTGTAGTCAAAGTCACCG
>DPVD01000473.1:718-5658 GCA_003526745.1 Candidatus Latescibacterota bacterium | reverse complement strand
GGACACGATGTCGAGATCATGGTCGGCGCCGGAGGAAGCGACCAGTTCTGGCCGCACGGCTACAAGTGGGCCCTCGAGCGATCAAAGATGTTGGCGGATTACGACGTCGTCTGGTTCGAGGAGCCTCTTCCCCCGGACGACATCGACGGCTTCGCCCGACTTAGAGACCACTCACCGGTGCCGATCGCCGGCTGTGAGGTCCTCACTCGAAGACAGAGCTTCATACCTTTCATCGAGCGCGGCGCCTTCGACATCATCCAGCCCGACGTGACTAAGGTGGGAGGCATTTCCGAGCTCAGACGCATCCTGTGGATGGCACTAGATCACAACATCCTGCTCGTGACGCACGGGTGGAACACGGCCCTCGGTCTCGCCGCGGACCTGCACATCGCCGCTGCACATCCAACCGCGAAATGGGTCGAATACATCACCCCGTCTCCCTACATCGACGAGATCGCGAGCACACCGTTTGTAATCGACGGGGACGGTCTGCTCAAGATCCCGACAACCCCGGGTCTTGGAATCGAACTCGACTGGGACCGGATCAAACATTACTCGGGGGATGTGTCCTGACAAAAAAAGAGGAAGGACGATGAAGATAGGGATAGCTGGCGTTCACTACGGCCACATCGGTGGGATGTTTCGCTCTGCGATCAACGCACCTAATGGAGATGTGATCGGGATCTACGAACCCCGTGATGAGCTCTACCACAAGTATGCGGATGATCACGATCTGCAGCGGTTCGACGATCTTGAGTCGCTCGTCATCGCTTCAGATATGGTCGCGGAGGGTATGCGTCACGAAGAAAAGGCGGATCTCGTAAAGCTCTGCGCGCGCCACGGCACGTACGCATACCTGGACAAGCCCCTTTGCCGGAACGACGATGATTATGAACGCATCGCAAGCGCGGTGTCCGAAAGCGGAATCAAGCTGACGATGAACTTCACCTCACGCCGATACCCACCGTTTGTCGCACTCCAACGAGCTATTCATAATGATGAGTTGGGAGAGATCGTCAGTCTCATCACGACACACCCCCACAAGCTCGGCAGCTCCGCCCCTGACTGGTACTTCGACTCGACGCGGTACGCGGGCGTCTTCCACGATCTGGCCGGTCACGGTGTCGACCAAATCCTCTGGCTGACGGGCACCACCGCAACAGTCGTGCACGCCATGGGAACAGCCAAACGCTGGACAACTGAACCGGTCCTAGAGGTCGACCACATTCAGGCGTCCATCCAACTCTCCAGCGGCGCCTTGGCCACAGCGACCGCAGACTGGCTTACACCTCAGAACTCGCCATCCTTCGGCGACACTCGCTTTATCCTGATGGGCACAAAGGGATCCGCACACCTGCACGCATACGCCGAGAACGGCCTTCTAATCTGTTCAGAGAAGAAGGGACGCTACAGCCCTGACCTGCCAAAAACATCGAACGAAGGGTTTGTGGAGGACGCCATATCAGCGTTCGAACGTGGCGAGGAGAACTTCGTTTCAACGGCGGATATCCTGAGTGTTGCCCGCACGTGTCTGGCGGCTGAACGCTCGGCGAGGAATGGTGGCGAATTGATCCGGTTACCCTAGGATGCCCAGCCGACGGGCTTATGGATCATCCTAGTTCGCGACCGCCGAGATTTCGTTCGATTGTCCCGAACTTGAGATTCTGTTTTTCGTCTTTTCCAAGAACGTTACCTAGAGATCTCATCTCCGCCTCCTGCGTAGATGAGCTAGACTACTTTGGGACCACATTAAAAAGGCCCGGAGACGAAGCCTTGGGTCAATTCGCATTCCTCCGAATCTCGTTCAGATCACGGCGACAGGGTATCCTTCTGCTTCGTCACCCGCTCTAGCCGCTCTTCAACGGGCTCGTATCCGATCCCAATCTCTTTACCCAGCCGCACGTTGCACGTGTCGTCCAACTCAATCCATCGATCCGTGATGTCTTCGACATACCACTTGGTCGACGGAAACAGATCCGCCGGATATGTGAACCCAGGGAGAGTACCGAGGGCAGCACAGATGCCGGCTCCGATCGCGCTCTCCAGCATGCCACCGACCCAAGCTTCGATTCCCTCGTTCTGAGCCATGTCGTGAATCTGTTTAGAGTTGTAAAGCCCTCCAACGCGTCCGGGCTTAACGTTGATCACTCGACACGCACCGATCTTCAAGGCGAGCGCGAAATCCCTCGGACTCTTTACGGACTCGTCTAGACAGATAGGCGTCTCGATCATCTTCTGCAGTTCGGCGTGTTCGATCAGATCGGTATACTGGAGCGGCTGCTCGATCATCGCGAGACCGAACCGGTCGAACGCCTTCAGCGTTTCTCGGTCCTGATAGAGGTCGTATCCTGAGTTGCAGTCCACGTGGATAACGGGATCAGGGAAAGCGGACCGGACCGCTTCGAGCATCTCGATGTCCCACCCACGCTTCACCTTGAGCTTGATCCGCGGGAAGCCCCCATCTACGGCTTCCTGTAGCAAACCCAGAAGTTCGTCAATCGTGTCCTGAACTCCGAAGTCAGCTCCGCAGAGAATCGCGTCCGACTCGCCACCTATAACCTTCCATAGCGGCTCGCCGATCGCCTTGCTCTGGAGCCCCCACCAAGCCGTTTCAACCGCAGCCTTCGCGAAGGAATTCCCCTTATAAATCGACATGAGGTCGAGCAACTCCGCGGCGAGATCAATCTCCTCTCCCACGACCCTCGGGAGCAGGAATTGCCGAACCGTCTCATACACAGAGATGGCCGACTCGGGGGAGTAAGTCGGTGCATAGAAAGGTGTCGCCTCGCCCCAGGCCACCTCTCCCCCCCCCTCGAGCCGAACGATCACGCTGTGTATGGTCGCGTCTTCTCCGTATGCCGTCCGCCACGGGCTGATCAAGGGCAGCTCCACGTAGCGTACCTCTGCAGAATCGATCCTCAAATCCAGCCCTCCTCCAAGTCAGGTCCAATTGCAATATACCGAGCTAAAATGGCGATCGTCAAATCGATGGGATCGTTGACTGGCCACATTTAAACCTTTATATTCTTGAGCTCTACGTTATTGAGTTTCCTGAACTTGTGGACGTTTTGGCTCCCTCGGCAGAACCTGAATGGCCAACCCCGATCTCATACGCAATTTTTGCATCATAGCGCACATCGATCATGGCAAATCGACCCTTGCCGATCGTCTTCTGGAACACACCCTGACGCTTGGGCACAACCAGATGATGGACCAAGTCCTGGACAACATGGACTTGGAGCGGGAGCGAGGCATCACGATCAAGTCTCACGCGGTGCGCATGCAACACAACGCCAACGGGACGGAATACACGCTCAACCTGATCGACACCCCCGGTCACGTCGACTTCTCCTACGAGGTTTCGCGTTCGCTCACAGCGTGTGAGGGTGCTCTCCTACTCGTGGATGCAGGCCAGGGTGTCGAAGCCCAGACCGTATCCAACGTGCTCCTAGCAATGGAACACGATCTCGAGATCATCCCAGTTATCAACAAGATCGACCTTCCCGGGGCCGAAGTGGACCGAGTAGTCATGCAGATCTACGACCTGCTCGGTGTCGAGGAATCCGAAATCCTGAAGATCAGTGCGAAGAACGGGATCGGGATCGACGACGTACTCAAAGCCATCATCGACCGCATTCCCGCCCCCGTGGGTGACGCTGGTAAACCGCTCCAAGCGCTAGTATTCGATTCAGTCTTCGACCGATATCGCGGCGCCGTCGCCTACGTCCGAGTGTTCGAAGGTACGCTCGAAGTCAACCATCCGATCCGGTTCTTCTCGACAGAACAGGAATACGAAGCGGAGGAAGTCGGCCAGCTCAAACTCGGTCGAGTCAAGACCAAAACGCTCAAAGCGGGCGAGGTTGGCTACCTAATCGCAGGGATCAAGGAGTTGGAGGACGCACGCGTCGGCGACACGGTGACTGGGATGAAGAACCCCGCCGATGCCCCTCTGCCAGGATACAAGGACGTGAAGCCTATGGTCTTCGCGGGTCTGTATCCGGTCAACTCGGAGGACTACGAAAACCTTCGATCGGCTCTCGAGAAGCTTCGCCTGAACGATGCATCTCTCCGCTACGAGCCCGAAACATCGACGGCGCTGGGCTTCGGATTTCGCTGCGGATTCCTAGGTCTGCTGCACATGGAGATCATCCAAGAGCGGCTAGCCCGCGAGTTCGGGATGGAGATCATCACGACGGTCCCAAACGTGGAATACGAGGTCCTCCTGACCGACGGTGAGATCGTATCGGTCCAGAACCCTGCCGATATGCCCCCTCCCGGAAACATCGAGGACATCGCTGAACCGATCCTGGACGCTCAGATCCTCGTTCCTTCGGAGTTCCTCGGTAACGTCATGAAGCTCGCACAGGACAAGCGAGGCAACTACATCACAACCGAATATCTGGATGCCGATCGAGCGATGCTCAGATACGAGCTCCCGCTTTCGGAGATCGTGCTCGATTTCTACGATCGACTGAAATCGAGCACTCGCGGGTATGCATCTTTCGACTACGAATACAAGACGCACCGCGCGTCGAAGCTCGTAAAACTGGACATCCTGATAAACGGTGACCAAGTCGACGCCCTGTCCGCCATTGTGCACCGGGACAATTCCTACCACTGGGGACGTGCGCTGTGCTCGAAACTCAAGGAGCTGATCCCGAGACAAATGTTCGAGGTCGTCCTTCAAGCTGCGATCGGCAGTAAGGTCATCGCGAGAGAGTCGGTCAGACCGTTCAGGAAGAACGTCACCGCCAAGTGTTACGGAGGTGACGTCACACGAAAGCGCAAGCTGCTGGAGAAGCAGAAGGAGGGCAAGAAGAAGATGAAGTCCATCGGGCGGGTCGACGTACCCCAAGAGGCCTTTATCTCCGCGCTCAAGTTAGACGAGTGACCTTGCCGGCCCATTCGGAACCGAGTGACCTTGCCGGCCCATTCGGAAC
>DPVD01000473.1:0-525 GCA_003526745.1 Candidatus Latescibacterota bacterium | reverse complement strand
AAAAGAATGAAGCAGGTCGGCAGCGTGGAGATTCCGCAGGAAGCGTTTCTGGCCGTGCTCAGCATGGATTCCTAACCGCTCATGTTGAAGCAAAAATCGACGGGACAGGGCGTCCTGTCCGAGACATCCAGCTTCATCCGGTTTCTGGTTCTCCTCATCTTGGCAGCCATCCTAATGAGGGTCTTCGTTGTCCAGGCGTATACGATACCGTCGGCTTCGATGGAGGACACGCTGCTTGTCGGTGACTTCATCATCGCCAACAAGCTAGCATACGGCGCGCCAGTCCCGTTCATGGAAGCCACACTGCCGGGATACAAGGCCCCCGAGAACGGCGATGTAGTTATCTTTCGTTTTCCTCACGACAACGAAAGAGAGTTTATCAAACGCTGCGTGGCACTCCCGGGACAGACCGTCGAGATAAAAGACAAGGTGCTCTACGTAGACGGGGAGCGGACCATCGATCCGAAGCACTCCAAATACATCGACGCGCGTGTGCTGGCGAAGGAATCCAAGAACGGTGTGCGG
>DPVD01000380.1:0-6745 GCA_003526745.1 Candidatus Latescibacterota bacterium | reverse complement strand
TTAAACTCTTCGAACTGTGTGGGGCCTGAGAGGGAACAGGCGATCCAGACTCTTGCGGATACTTCGCTGAGTCTCACTCTAACGGTCCTCACGGAGGCGAACTGGAGAGGACGGGATGCGGCGGTTCAGTCGCTCGCGAAGCGGCAGCCGCCCCAGATCGAGCTGCTTCTCGAGGTCTCGCGAGAACACGGAAAGATTGCGACCCGACGAGCTGCGATCCGTGCACTCGGCGATCTTCCGAAACCCGGGCTATGTGACTCGCTGATGACGCTACTTGTGTCAGGGAGCGATTCTGTGATTCTGGATGCAGTGACGGGGCGAGTGGACTGCAGAGCCGACGATTTTGCACCCTACCTTCATTCGCCTGACGCAGACACCCGTCGCCGAGCGTTCTCCGCGTACGAGGAAGCCGGTGGCGGATCGTCGGAACGCTACGCCATCGAGTTTCTCGATGATCCACACCACGGCGTCCGGCACGTGGCGAAGACCTATCTCGTCAGTCGAGGCTCCGGAAGCCTAGCTGCGATCGGCTCGGTCTATGGCGACCTGTCGCGTGTCGGGAAGTCGATCGCGCTCGACCTGCTTGGGCAAATTGGGGGAGAGGTTGCGACCGAACGTCTTATGGAAGCAATGTCCGACCAGGACTGGGTTATTAGACGCGCAGCAACAGCGAATCTGGTCCGGATGGACGAGGGTGGCCTGCGGGAACGTTTGATATCTCTTATGCAGACAGAAGACAACCCACTTGTTCGAGATGCCCTTGATCGGGCCGTTGAAGGAAGCGGCCAAGACAATGGTCGATAGCGCACAAGCAACGAATACAAGCGATATCCTTCGCAAAGCGATCCTGGTCGGACTGGGTGTGATGCTCGTCCTGGTTCCGTTGTATTTCTCGCCGGAGATGAGCGACTATCACACGCCGAAGTTTATATTGGTTCAGGTGTTTGCGACAATACTCGGGTGTCTCCTGCTGCTCAGCATGGTGCTGGGTGGAGAAGTCTACATCCTTGATCATCCGATTTACTACACAATACTTGCCTTTATAGCGGTGAATTTCATCTCACTGTTTCAAGCGCACAATATCTACCAAGGTCTGTATTCGCTCTGGATCCAGGTCTGTCTCTTTCTCGTAGCCATTCTCTGTTTTCACTGTATCCAGTCTCGACAGCAGGTTCATGCTCTCGCGGGTTGCATGATTTTCGCTGCGGGAGTGGTCGCGTTGGTCGGTCTGCTCCAGCACAACGACGTGTATCACTTCTACCAACGTTGGAATATCTCGGCCTCGACGATCGGGAACGTCAACTTCGTCGCGGAGTACTACAACGTTGTGTATCCGATCGCGCTCGTGATGCTGCTCGTTGTGAAACGGGCGTGGCTCTGGACGCTCCTCCTGCTTGTTTGCTTCATGATGACCTGTCACCTGATCGTCATGGGCAGTCGCGGCGGGTGGCTGGGCGTCGTGATCGCCGCGACCGTGATCGGCGGAGCTGGGCTCGTAAGACGGTACCACATCCGGCGGCGAGCGCTCGATACGGTCTTGATCGTAGGGTTGTGCATACTCTTATCATGGCCTGTCCTGACGAGCGTCGCTTCGAGCCTCCCGGTTACGAAAGAAAAGACGCTAAGCCAGCTTTCGTCGACCTACTGGGATCTCGTCGCCAAACGAAGCACCGATGCTCTTATTCTTGGCGATACGTCGACGCGTCAGCGCGTGCTACTCTGGGAAGACACGTTCAGGCTGATCGCCGAGCGGCCCTTCCTTGGTGTTGGGACGGGGAACTATGAGTTCAATATCCAGAAGCACTTGGGACCGGAGAGCCTCGAGATCAAGAGCAGGATGGAGAAGTCCAGTGTGGAGCACATGATCTTCCGTGCTCACAACGACTATCTGGAGGTCTGGTCCGAGTCGGGGTTGTTGGGCTTTTCTGTCTTTCTGGTTCTGCTGATTCAGATCGTTCGTACGGTGGCAGGATTGTTGATTCGGTATGTGAAGGGAGAAGAGGAGCCTCTGGTGATCGGGTTCGGGGCCGCTCTCCTTGCTACGATGGCTCATGCGCTGTTCAGCTCAAACTTTCAGAATCCCGCTTCTGGAGTCGTGTTCTGGGTCGTGGTTGGGTTTGTCTGGATCTATTCGGTCAAACCTGAAGATCGCTCTCGTCTCGGTCTGCTGAACACATCCTTAGACGGCTTCTCCGTCGGGGTTGCAGCTGTCGGTATCGCGACTGTCCTCTTTACCGTGTATTACGGTTTCCAGATGCGAACGGGAGCCATCCTTTTCCAGAAGGCGAGAGCCGAGATCACACGCAGTCAATCGAAGGCGGCGCTCGCGACCCTGCAAAGCTCACTTAGATATCCATCTCCCAGCCCGTTCGCCACATACGAGATGCTCGGCAAACTGCATCATCGATTGGGTGATTGGGAGTCGGCGGAGGTGGCTTTGGAACGGAGCCTGATGTATCACGGGAATCACCCCGGCGTGCACTACATCCTCGGTCGTACCTATGCTCAACAGGGGCGGACCGAGGAGGCTGTGAAGGCGATGAGCACGGCCGTGGTCCTGGAACCGCTAAGGTCAGAGTATCGTGTTGCACTCGGGACGACGCTGAACGCTGCTGGCCGGTCCTCGGAGGCGATAGAGTCGATAGAGCAGGCGCTGAGGATCGACCCGAACTCGAAGACTGCCTATTATGCGCTGGGTGGTGTGGAGAGCAATCGAGGGAACTACGAGGCTGCCTATGCGGCGTTTGAGGAAGCGCTGTCACTAGACCCGTCGGATCTAGAGATCAGGAACAGCCGTGCAAAGGAGATGATCTTCCTCAAGCGGTTCGACGAAGCGATCGCTGAGCTTAGGAGGATCATCGACCAGGATCCCAATCGGATACCGCCACGACTGAACCTCGCCGTCGCTCTCTACAACGACGGATTGCCGAAAGAGGCGGTCGAAGTGTGTGGACAGATTCTTTCAAGATGGCCTGGATACCGCAGCGCACGGGATTTGATGGTCGTGATTCTGAATGATCTTGGCGAGACAGAAGTGGCTAGGCGAGTGCGGGCCGGCGAGTTGCCGTAAGATGCTCCGGGAGACGAAACGATGTATCCCGACGATCCCAGACCGGATCTCGAGAGACGGAAGACGGGCAAAGAGCAGGTCGTGGTTGTTCTGATTGCTCTGGGGGTCGCCGTCATGGTGACCCTGTTGGGTGGGGTCTTCCTTTATGTCGCGAGGATGCTGCAGTAAACATTGAAGATCGAGTATCGAAGATTGAAAACGCCAAATCTTCGATACTCGATCTTAGTATGTCGCTCGGCCGCCGCTTACGTCAAAGCACTGGCCCGTCGTGAAGGTCGACTCGTCCGATGCAAGGAAAAGGATGGCAGCGGCCACCTCCTCTGGTTTTCCAAGCCGGCCAAGCGGAATCTTGCTCGTCAGAAAGTCCACTCGTTGCTGATCCATTCCGTCAAGCAATGGAGAATCGATCAGGGCGGGCGTCACGCAGTTGACGCGAATCCCAACATCCAGAACCTCCTTCGCCAACGCCTTCGTGAAACAGATGACACCCGCTTTTGAGACCGAGTAGGGTGCCATGTTCGCGTTTCCTTCCTTACCCGATATCGATGCTACGGACACAATCGCACCGGACTGATTCGGGATCATTTGACGGACCGCTGCCCTGGAACAGAGGAACGTTCCCTTCAGGTTAATGTCCAGAACGTTGTTCCAGTCGCTCTCTTCGAGATCCCTGACTGGTTTGTCGGTGCCGACTACACCTGCGTTGTTGACGAGGATGTCGAGACCGCCCAGCCTGTCGATGACCTCTGCGAATGCCCTATTCACCTGTGATTCGTGCGAGACGTCCGCTTTGACCCCAATCGCGCCACCGCCGATATCCTCGGCGGCCCTCGCTGCACGGTCACCCGAAAGATCCAGCACGGCAACGGCCGCCCCTTCCTCAGACAATCTGCGAGCAATTGCGTTTCCTATGCCCTGAGCAGCCCCTGTGACGATTGCTTTTTTACCTTCCAAAGGTTGGGCTTTCATGGGTTTTGCTCCTTGTGCTTCTCGAAGTCGAAGAACGTTTGTGGTGAAGAGGCCGCTTCAACGAGCGAGTCGACCAGCTGACGTGCGATTCGTGAGTAAGCGTACTTGTCCAGGTCCCCTTGTGTTACCCACTCGTGACGGTCATATGTCTCTTGGTGCGGATCACCCGATTCCCACTCACAGACGAACGCGTGGACGACCGCAGAGAAGTGGGTGAACCCGTGTTTGACCGTCCCGAAGGGCCGGTGAGACGAGATCTTCAGGCCCGTTTCCTGCTTAAACGTTTCGGGAATTGCATCTTCTTTTGGGATCGAATCCACCTCGACGGTAGGGAATTCCCACAGGCCTCCGAGCAGCCCTTCAGGCTTACGTCTCGAGATCAGACTGCGTGACTCTCGTCGCACTATAACAGCCAAGTAGATCCGTTCGGGGCGCGACTTGCGTTTGGTCTTCGCCGGTATGCTGTCGGTCAGCCCGCGCGTATTTGCTTCACAGTGTTTAGAGATCGGGCAGTCTCTGCAACGCGGCTTCCTTGGGCGGCATACAGTCGCGCCGAGGTCCATCATGGCCTGATTGTGGTCGCCAGGGCGATCTACATTCAGGAGGTCGTCTGCGGCGCCCTGCAGCTTTCGTTTGACAGCGGGCAGGTTTACGTGCTCACGCATACCGAGAAGTCTCGAGAGGACGCGAATCACGTTTCCGTCGAGGACAGCATGTGGCTTTCCGTATGCCATACTGAGGACCGCTGCCGTCGTGTAGGGGCCGAACCCCGGTAATGACTTGAGTGTATGGTAGTCTTGGGGGACTTTACCCGAATGGTCGTCGGCAATCGTCCTTGCCGCCTTGTGAAGGTTGCGTGCTCGGGTGTAATATCCGAGACCCTCCCAGAGTTTCAGAACCCGGTCGAGATCAGCATTCGCCAAATCGTGAACGGTCGGAAACTCTTTTGTGAATTGTTCAAAGTAGGGGATGACCGTGTCTACCTGAGTCTGCTGCAGCATGAATTCGGACAGGACGATCCGATAAGGGTCATCGATGTCGCGCCAGGGCATCTGTCGCTTATTGCGATCATACCATCTTACAAGTGCCTGTGCGATCTCGTGACGGGATTCATCGTTCATTGCAGCTGCTCGATCTTGCTGCGCACTGCAGCGGCCACGTTGTCGCCTTCCGTCCACCGTGAAAGGAAGCCTTGGTAGGCTTGGATTGCGCCTGAGGTGTCGCCTGCCGCGAGTCGAAGTTCCCCGATGTTGTAGTAGACAGGCGCGTGCATCGGGTTTAACTGGATCACCTTAGCAAAGCTGGAGGCGGCTTGGTCCTTAGCGCCCTGCTTTTGGAGAATGACCCCGAGCCGGTAGTGAAGGCCCGAGTCTTCGGGGCGGTTCCTGAGTCCTTTGGTCACGACGGAGGACGCCTTCTTCAGCTCCCCAGCTTTTTCCAGCTTGCGGGCCAGCTCCAGAACGATTTCCTGACGACGAGGCGCCTTCTGAATCGCCAGCTCCAGCTGACGAAGGGATTCCTCACGATTCGATAGACCTTTGAATGCCTGAGACAGGTTCAGGTGCTGCTCGACATGATTAGGATTCAACTCAAGGATGCGTTCGAGTGTTTGCACCGCCTGATCGTATCGACCGGCTGCGTTCAGTGACATGCCCATATTGTTGATTGCGTTGACTAGGTTCGGATGTAATGCCAAGCACGCGGACTGGTCTTTGATCGCGAGGTCGTATTGGCCTGTGATGTGGTAGGCTAGGCCCCGCAGTAGGTAGACCTGAGGATCGAACGCGCCTTGGGCGAGTGCTAGGCTTCCTTCCTTAATACTCTCAATCCAGTCGTTCGAGTGAACGGCGACGTTCTGCCTGAAAGCGTGTCGCTCGAAGGTGACGCCTCGCCACAGAGTTACTGTAGCAAGCAACTGGGTCAGGATAAGGAGGCCCCAGAAATGCGGACGCAGATCAGTGTTCGATTTCTGTCGACTCACAGGATCCCTTAGGACAATTACTGTGATAGCAACCGCGGATACGAACGTAACGGGGATTCTCTCGATCGGGAAGCTAAACAAACCGTGAGCGGCTACGGCCACTAGAGCGCTGAAGGCCCCAACTACTTGAAGAAAGGCCGTTCTGTCACGCTCGGTCCTGACTGAGCGGCCTAGAGAGGCTATAACCGTAAGACCTGCCCAAATCAGCATAGCGAGACCCACGAGACCCGTTTCAGATGCGATCCACAGCGTGTCGTTGTGCGGGCGTTTGGGCGTGGCTCCAGTCCAGGAAACGGTTCCACGATCATAGACGGGATACACGTGCTGCCAGTTGCCGGGTCCGACACCAAGGACCGGATAATCTATCACCATCTCGAGTGTGTTCTTCCACATTGTAAAGCGATGTTTGTCCGAGCCTTTGTCGAAGGTCGAGCTGATTGCCCCTGCGAGGGAAGTCTTCTCCGTGCTGTGTGTCTCGTAGCCCGCTTCACCCATCTGCGGCGGGATGCACAGCGAGAAGAGGACGGCAACCGTGATCGAGAAAGCAAGCTTGAGGGCAACTGGGCGCCACTTTGAAAACTGAATGGTCTGCTTATCGGCTCTTGTCTTCCAGATGAGGAGTCCGAGAAACACGAGCCCAGACAGGACACAGGCTCCCCACGCGGCCCTCGAACGAGTTGTTAGAAGGAACAGCCCGTTCAGAGCGAGTAGGACTACCAACGCGA
>DPVD01000417.1:1792-8535 GCA_003526745.1 Candidatus Latescibacterota bacterium | reverse complement strand
ACTTACCGCTATCAGGTTTCCTCCCGCCTCAGGTGTGAAATCCCCTCGCGCACCAACGGACATCAGAATCTCGTCTTGCCCCGTTATCCAGGCTTCGTGACCGGTGATCCCGGTCGTATGCGGTGTGCCGACCGGGAGTCGTGTGACCTCGCCGTCGGGGATGGTTAGCAGGAACTCGGTCGCCCCTTTCTCGCCAACGAGTTGAGTGCGTGTGCCGTCTGGAAGGTGTTCGCATCCTCTGTTGTGCTGAACCATGACCCACTTTCCGTGCGTGGGCTCGAACTGCGTGTGCGGATTGCAGATCTCGGGGTCTTTGTGAATGATCTTGCGGGAACCAGATTCCAGATCGACGACCTCAATGGCGAACATGACTGGATCGAAACTGAGGGCGACACCGTAAGCGCAGTAACGTTCGTCGGATGAGACTGTGATGTTCCCCTTTGGTGCAAAGTCTTCCGGGAACTCGTAGATTACGCTGCTTTCACCTGAGGTCAGGTTGACACGCACGAATTCCTGTTTGCCGTCTACGACCCGGCGGTAGAAGAACGTGCCCTCGATGGTAATTCCGCAGCTGCCAAGCCCCGTCCCTATCTGTTCCGATTCCCAGGTGCCGAACTTGCAGTAGACATAGTGTGACCCGTTGGGCCCAACTTCATCGCTTTGCTGTCGATACACGAATCCCTGGGAATGCCTGTCGCACCATGGGAGTTCACAATAGATGTTTTCCTTCGCGCTCCCGTCCTCAGTTACCTGGGTGACGACAACTCCGGTGTCGAGTTCTTCGATCACTTTGGCCATGGCAGGTCTGCGTGGGTTAAGCGTTGTCCATTAGCTGTCTGTAAGCGTAATGGAAGTCTTCGGTCATATTGAGAATTGCGGCAGACGTCATGTCCGTGTCCGACTCGCGACCCAGCGCGGATCGGATCTCCGTCTGTTTGTCATCGTTATGAATCCGGGTCTTCAAGAAGTCGTTCCACTTACTAATTTCACCCTGATCAAGATCACCACCATTCTGTTCGAGGATCCAGGCCTCGAACGTTACATAATCTGGCTGTTCCGACCGTATATAGGCGACGGCTGCGTCGGGCTTGACACCGACGACGTCAAGCGCCCTGGGATCCAACCCGCTCTTAGTCATATCGGGATAATCCGGATGCAGAAGGTTCTTGGATCGCATCAGGATCTTGTACCAGGTGCGTGGGATTTGCGATACGCCGAGCCGCCCATAGTCGAGATTCGAGATCAGAGGGACGACCTGATTACCGAGTCGGCTATAGTCTGCGCTCAGGTCTGTCTGGTGGAAGAGTTGCCAGTCTTGGGTCGCGTTCAGGACGAGTGCTGATGTGACGTCCACGTCCGTGGGGTCCCATCCAATATCCTTGTATGTCTCCTCGATTTTGTGAGGTGCGTGCTGCCGGTTTAGGACCGAGGCGTTCCATGCATCCACTGCCTCTCTGTCGATTGCTCCGCCGCTCTGCTCGATAACCCATCCCTCAAAGGTGAGGTAATCGGGCATGTTGTCCCGCAAGTAGGTGAGGACGGCCTCTTTGTCGAGGTCAAGTGCTTCGATCACTTTCGAATCGAGACCTTGGCTGCAATCCGGATACTCCTCATCCAGGAGCCCCTGTTTTCGGAGCAGGACTTTCCACCACGTTCGAGGGAGCTGAACTACTTCTAGGGGACCATAACTGAGGCTGGATACTAGGGGGATCATCGCGTGTTCCTCTCTTGATTCGTTCTTTTTGGTGAGTCGGTCTTACCCGATCAGGTGCCTGAGATACGCGCCCTGATCTCTCACTTTCTCATCGTCGTCGCCGGGACCGAACTCTTCAAGCGACATATAACCCTCATAGCCGACATCCTTCATGTCCTGTATGATCTGAGGGATGTCTGCAACCCCATCTCTCAGGTCGCTGAAGTCCCACTTCCAAGCCACCTGATCCAGGTCTCCCTCACGAGCGGGCTTGTCTGGAACTGGTATTGCGTTCCCGATGTGGCAGTGTGCTAAGTATTCGCCCAAGATCTCCATTCCCATCTTGCTGTCTTCGAGACCGACTCGAATCATGTTGGGCACATCGTAGATGGCCCCGATATGGTTGTGGTCGAGATCACGAAGCAACTCGATTGTGCGTGAACAGGACACCGCGACAGTACCGACGTGGATCTCATAGAGGACCTTGACGCCTAGGTTCGTTGCCTTCGCCGTCAGGGCTTCGAAGCCCGATTTTGCCTCATCCCACTGCGGACCGTAAGGCTTCGTGCGGTCGTGGCGCGGAGCCCCGATCCGGATCATGGGCGGACTTTCAGGGTCGATGGCCAGGGCACCGGCGAAGAGTTTGTCGATTAACTCGTCCTCTCCTACGAGTGCTTGTGGGGCGAGCGCGATGATTTTTATGCCCGATCGCTTCGACGCCGCTTGGATCTCGCCTGCTCGGTCGACAACGTTGTCTGGACTGACATTTGCCACGTGGCGGCCCCAGAAGGAGGGCTCCTCGGGCATTTCATCGCGGACGTATCGACATCTTAGCTCCAACCCGTCGTAGCCGTATTCGGCAAGCTTGTCGAAAGTCTGGTCCAAGTTCCATCGAGGCAACATTACGGAGGTGCAAGACAGCTTCATCAGACGTGCTCCTTGATCAAAAGCCGGAGTCGTCGCGGCAGGCCGCTATGACTCGCATGAGTTCTCTTGTCTGTTCGATCGGGACATATGGTTCCGCCCGCCCGAACAGGACATCGTGGATATTCTGGTAAAAGTCGAGTGGTTGTTCTTCCACTGCGACCGATTCTTCTCTCCAAGGTAGTCGATCCTGGTTGTCGTAGCTACGGTTCGGCGCTGCACCCTCGGCGACCTCGAGTGGGTCAGCTTCTGCAGGATCGTATGTCCTAACCTCGATATCTTGACCCGACTTGACGAGAGTGCCGAGGGTCCCGCAGATGTGCCACTCTGGGAGCGAGAGCGCGGAGGCTTGGTTGATCTCTAGGTCGAGTAGTGTGCCCTCGGCTGTCGTCAGCCAAGCCCTGACTACGTCGTCGGCGTCGCCCAGCGTTGCGGCTGCCCAAAGCCGACAGCGGATGTCGGTGATCTCTGCGTGGCCAGACAGGTAGAGCAGCTGGTCGATGTAGTGGGATCCATAGTTGTTGAGCATCCCGCCACCGTTCTTCCTCAGGCTCTGCCAGTCGTTCCGGCGTGTGAACCGGAATACGCTTCGCTTGATGGAGAAGATCCGTCCAAGGCGGCCTGAATCAAGGATTCCCTTGATTGTTGCCGTGGGGGGTCTCAGACGATATGGCTGGTAGACGAGCAACCTTCGTTCTGCATTCGCAGCTGCCTCGATCATCCGGTCCGCCGACTCGATGGATGTGGTCATCGGTTTCTCGAGGATGACGTGACAGCCCCGCTCGAGCGCAATCAGTGTTTGTGGTTCGTGCAGGACTGTCGGGGTTGCGAGTGCGACGACATCCGGTGTCTCTGATGCGAGCATCTCGTCGTAGGATGCGTATCCACGACACCCGCTTGCGGATTTGGCCTCATCCACACGCTCCTCAAGCGGATCGACGACGGCCACCAAGTCGTACACCTCTGATTCCAGGGTCTGTTTGAAGTGAAATTGCCACCCGATTCGTCCCAACCCCACTACTGCGATGCTCAGTTTTTCCGACAATCCGCTTTCCAATCGTATCCTCCGTTGACGCTAATAGGGGGGACTTCTATATTCCGACGACCAAGGGTCCTCGCGCCGAGAAAGATAGCGCCTGCGCCCTGAATGTCCACTCTCAATGTCAGTATTCGAAGACGCTTTTTCCGCGTCAGTCAGGCTTTAAATGCAGGAAATGAGTGCCTCGGAAGGGATAAAGGCAGGCTCTATGCAAGCAGCGATTCTGGGGATGACGGTCGTCAACATCCCGCTTCTGTTGGCGACGTTCGTGATGGGCTACGGATTGCACTACGGGTGGTGGGATCTCGATGTAGGCACACATGTTAAGATGGGACTTGTCACAGCCATCCTGACGATGCTGACCCTGACGACGACGATGTTTTATTTCATCGGAACGGGCTCGGCGATCAAGGAGGAAGTTCGAGAAGAAGGGCTGGATCTGGAGTATCTCAGGAGAGCTCGCGCCTTCAAGGGCTCGTTCTTCTACGCTCTGTTCTTCGGGATGCTCCTGATCATGGCGGCAGCCATGCTTGGAGGAGGCGCCCATTCGGATCTGCTAAGACCCATACAACCGGCCGGACAGTCTTTCCTCTCTAGGGTCCACGAGCTGCTCGCTCTGGTCAGCCTTGTGGTCTGCCTGTATGCGTTGATCATCACCCCAATCTACATCAGTCGCAACAACGTTCTGCTGGATGAGGTTATGGGGCCTGACGCTAAACGAGCACCCGAGGCGGAGTCGGGAGAGTAGACTTGGACAATCAGGAAGTCGCATACGTTTTGGAAGAGATGGCGAACTTGATGGAGCTGAACGGGGAGAATCCGTTCAGGATCCGGGCCTACTACTCGGCCGCACGCGCCATCGAGACGATTGAGGAAACGGTGGTTGAGCTGTCGGAGGCGTCGAGTCTCGATGAGGTAAGAGGGGTTGGGAAGAAGATCGCCGTCGAAATCGAAGAGCTTCTGGCAAGTGGGAAGATCCAGCGTCACCAGGATCTGATCTCGACTGTACCGGAGGGCCTGGTCGAGATGCAGGGGATTTCGGGACTCGGAGGAAAGCGCCTCAGGCAGATCTACGAATCTCTCGGGATCGCCGACATTGATGCGCTCGCAAAAGCTTGCGTGTCCGGCGAGGTCGCAGAACTCAAGGGATTTGGTGCGAAGACGGCTCAGAACATCCTGAACGGGATCGAGTATCTGCAAAAGCACGAAGGGCGATACCTCACGAACGTAGCACGATTCGAAGCGGACCAGCTGGTCGCGTTTCTGCAGGAGCGCCCCGAGGTGATCCGCATACAGGTCGCAGGCAGCCTCAGACGCCATAGGGAGACAACGAAAGACGTGGACATCGTCGTGAGCTCGGATGCCCCTGACTCTCTGGGTGATGCGTTTGCGTCGTGTCCCGCGGTGGAAGAGGTGATTAGTCACGGTAGAACCAAGGTGAGTGTGATTCTTAGGTCAGGAATGGCGTCGGATCTGCGGATAGTGAGCGACGAGCAGTTCCCGTATGCGCTGCACCACTTCACGGGGAGCAAGGAGCATAACACGCTGATGCGAGGTCGTGCCAAGGCGCACGGCTTGAAGATGAACGAGTATGGGCTGTTCGGGGGTGAGGATCTCGTCCCGTGTCGAGACGAATCAGAGATCTTCAAGGCACTTGGGCTCGCATATATCGAACCGGAGTTGCGCGAAGGGCTGGACGAGATTGAACGTGCAGAGGCGGGGAGACTGCCGGACCTCGTGTCGATGGAGGATCTTTTCGGAACTGTCCATGTACACACGAATCATAGCGATGGTCGCGGGACGATCGAGGCCATGGCGCTGGCTGCGCGGGATGCGGGATACCACTACATCGGGATCTGTGACCATAGCAAAGCAGTAGTATATGCGAACGGTATGGATGAGGATCGCTGTCGCGCACAGTGGGAGGAGATCGACGCTGTTAACGCGGAGCTCGAAGGCATTCGAATTCTGAAGGGGATAGAAGTCGACATAATGCCGGAAGGGAATTTCGATTTCGAAGAGGAATTCCTTGCCGAATTCGAGCTCGTAGTGGCTTCGATTCACTCCGTCTTCTCAATGACGAGAGAAGAAGCGACGGAGCGAGTGATCAGAGCCGTCAGCAGCCCTTACGTAGACATTCTTGGACACCCCACGGGCCGTCTGCTTTTGTCTCGGGATGGATATCCGCTCAATGCGAAGGCGGTGTGTGAGGCGGCGGCGGAAGCCGGGACCGCACTCGAACTGAATGCGCATCCGAGACGCCTAGATCTCGACTGGCGTGAGCTGCGGTATGCGAAGGAGTGTGGCGCCAAGGTCTCGATCAATACGGACGCGCACAGTATCGAAGGACTCGACGACATGAGGTATGGAGTGGGTATCGCAAGGAAGGCTGGTCTCGCGCGTGAGGACATCCTGAACGCCATGCCTGTAGATGAATTCTTGGCGTGGACCGAGGGGCGGGCCTGATGCCTAGAGAATCGCTCAAGTCGAAGGCTGCAAGGACCGAGCAGATCCTGCAGCTCCTCAAGGAGGAGTTCCCGGATGCACGGTGCTCTCTCGACTACGAGAATCCTCTACAGCTATTGATCGCAACGATTCTGTCTGCGCAGTGCACGGATGCGCGGGTGAACGTGGTGACGGAGGACCTGTTCAAAACATACAAGAGCGCAGCTGACTTCGCGGATGCACCGATCGGCGAACTCGAGGGGGCGATCCGGTCGACGGGCTTCTATCGGAACAAGGCAAAGTCGATCAAAGGTTGCTGCGAGGCGCTGATGGAGAAGCACGAAGGTGTTGTGCCCGATACGATGGAGGAGCTGACGCCGCTGGCGGGAGTCGGACGGAAGACTGCGAACGTTTTGCTGGGAAATGCCTTCGGCAAGGAAGAGGGGGTGGTCGTCGATACGCACGTCGGGCGGATCACAAAACTCCTGAAGCTGACGAATCAGGGCAATCCCGTGAAGGTCGAGCAGGATCTTGTGAAGATCGTGCCTCGAGACGACTGGACGCTTTTCTCGCACCTCCTGATCCGGCACGGTCGGAAGACTTGTGTCGCCCGGAGGCCGGACTGCCAGGCCTGTCGTTTGG
>DPVD01000417.1:466-1512 GCA_003526745.1 Candidatus Latescibacterota bacterium | reverse complement strand
CGCCCGGAGGCCGGACTGCCAGACCTGTCGTTTGGCTGAACTCTGTCCGTCGGTCAAGCCCTGAAGGTGATCACTTGATCAGGGATCTGACCTCCACGAATCCCATAGCCTCCTGACCGGTTCTCGGTACGTCTTCGCGGAAGGCTTTCTCAGTTTTCGCGTCGACACGTCCCACGTTGATTGCGTGCCGCGCGAGAACTTTTTTCTGGTCGTCTTCCGTCCGCAGCTCCAGGATGACCTGGTCGAAGGGCTTGGACGTGGGGTTGCGGACGGACCCGAAGATGGCCAGGATCCTCCCGTTCACACTTTGCTTCCAGTTCCAGTTGACCACTTCGATCTTCTCCCGTCCCGCCTGTGACGTTGGCTCGGGACCCAGCTCGAAGCCGGAAACCCCCAGGCCTAGGACGATCAGGCAGACGGCCAAGGCGCTCCATTGTCCTGCTTTCTCTCCCATTTCTGACGATTCCTATTTTCTGTTGGCCGACGATCCGATGGGTTTTATTCGAACTAATACTAAGAAATCTGCCGTGATCAGGGCAAATCGCTTCCCAGCGCAGGCTTGACACGCATGTTGGGCTGTTCTAAATTCTGAAACCTCGCGCCGAATGGGGGCGTCCAAAAGGCCGGCCACTCGGCAAATCAAGCAAGATCGCTAAGTGTTGGTGCGTTGAAGATATTGTAATATATATGGTTAAGTGGATCTGTCTAAGATAGACCCATGCGGCCAATCTACATGACCGTTCCATAAGTTTGGAAATCCTTTGCAAGTTCGGGGGGATCCGGAAATGGCGAAAGCCAAGAAGTACGCGAAAAAGAAGCTCGCAGTCTTCAAGAAACTGCTTACTGCAAGGCGCGAAGAGCTGATGAAGCAGGTGACCGGTCAGGATGACGATATTGGTGAGCTGCGCGACGATCAGCCGGCAGACCCGCTGGATATGGCTGGTAACTCTTCGACACTCGAATTGATGACGACCTTGGGGAACCACGAGCGGACGGAACTCGCAGAGATCGATCACGCATTGGGGAAGATCGAGGCGGGTACCTTC
>DPVD01000417.1:0-196 GCA_003526745.1 Candidatus Latescibacterota bacterium | reverse complement strand
AATCGATCACGAATTGGGGAAGATCGAGGTGGGTACCTTCGGGGTCTGCGAGGTCTCAGGCGAGCTGATTGGTGAGCCGAGGCTGATGGCGATTCCGACGGCGCGGTATACGATCGAGGTCCAGGCCGAGCGTGAGAAGACGTCACCGGGTCAGGTCGAGCGACCGAGGCGTCGGACGATTCTGGGCGATGATCTG
>DPVD01000437.1:10724-12128 GCA_003526745.1 Candidatus Latescibacterota bacterium | reverse complement strand
GATTGCACAGTATGAGGCTATTCTGCAGGGAGACGAGACCTGGGACACGCACCGGGATATGCTCCTCAGAATGGCCGCGCTTGAAGACGATATGCTCTCCCTCGACGCGATGGGAGTGTTCAACAAGGATGGACACCATTGGGAAATGGTCTACAACCAGGGCTTCGGACTCCTCAACTTCATCGGCGAGACCTACGGAGAGAACACCGTGCGTGACATGGCTGACAAACGCCCCATCGTCAGCTTTAAGTCAGCGATCAAACAGACGCTCGGTGTCTCGGCCGACAAGGTCTACGCACTGTGGAAGGAGCATCTTCTAGACAAATACGGCGCGCTGGAGCAATCGATCAAAGCCGCAGGTGAGCGCGAAGGATCTCTGCTCTTTGACGGCGGATCGATGGACTATCATCCGTCCTTCTCTCCGGATGGCTCCAAAATCGCTTTCCTCAGCAACCACGGAGCCGATTACGCGCTGACGGAACTCACGCTGCTTGACACGGCAACAGGCAAAACAAAGCGTCTCGGCGAAAACAGCAACTACTCTAGGTATCTATCGAACCGAATCTCGTGGTCGGCGAACAGCGAGTCCATGTTCTATGTCAAGTCGCAGGGCGGTCGCTGGGACCTTTTCCGTTATGACTTGGCCTCAAAAAAGGAAACACGGCTCACGGCCAACCTGCGTGGCCGCGACCCTGTCCTGTCACCGAATGGCGAGTGGATCGCTTTTGTAGGAAATAAGGATGGAACGAACAAGCTGGGCCTAGTCCGACCAGACGGGACAGGAAAGAAGTATCTGACGTCCCACAATAACGGGACACTCATATACGGTCCCAAGTGGTCACCGGACGGAGAGAAGCTTCTGTTCACGATCTTCGACGGAGAGGATCGGGATATCGCCACGATCAATGCGCATGCCACGCCGGAACCAACCAAGCGTGAACGCTACCTGATGGACAAAGAAAAGAAGAAACGGAAAGAGCGTTCGGAAAAAGATGCGCCCGAGGATGAGGAAGAAAAAGAGGGAGACCTCAACCAGCTGAATGCAAGGTTTGCGAAACAATCGGCAGGCTACGAAGACAGCGATACCAGCGAGCCTGCGGAGGCTGAAGACGAGAACAATGATCACGACGAAGACAAAGACGAGGATGAGGAACCCGAGGAGGTTTACCCTGACAGCGTCGCCTACGCTAACGATTCGCAGTTCGAGCCAATCGTCGCGACCGAGGCCGACGAACGCGACGCCGTCTGGCTCCCCGACGGATCGGGTATCGTGTATGCCTCCGATCGGACCGGAATTTTCAACATCTATATCAAAAATCTGAAGACAGGTGGGGAAAGACAACTCACAAACGTCGTCGGCGGCGCTTTTGTACCCTCAGTATCTGCTGACGGAAAAATTGTAGC
>DPVD01000437.1:8345-10333 GCA_003526745.1 Candidatus Latescibacterota bacterium | reverse complement strand
AGATGGTGGAGCGCGACTATAGGACGCTTTATGATGGACCGGAGCTCAACGATCTGTTCAACTCTGGCGTCGTCGGAGCCCAGATGCACTCTTACGGGTTCACACCCTTCCTGATCCTTGGTCCGACATTCATCGGGAACAGATTCGGTCTGG
This sequence comes from Candidatus Latescibacterota bacterium, assembly GCA_003526745.1. GTDB lineage: Bacteria > Latescibacterota > UBA2968 > UBA2968 > UBA2968 > UBA2968. The sequence continues at coordinate 10,180 of DPVD01000437.1, read as the reverse complement.
ACCAGATCAGCGGAGGAGCGCAGGCTTCGTGGGGTCAACTGCTGGGGAATGATGCCCTGACAGCCTGGGCGACCATCGGTAAGAACTTCCGACGCGGCGTCGACCTGAACTCGGAGTTCTCCGCATTCTATCAGACTAGCCTGACATCGGTCCAGAACGCGAAAGGTGCGCTCTCACCGAGTCTTGTAGTCGGCGGATCCCGTTCGACCATCAACAGCCTTGTCGACCTAGGCACGCTGGTCACACAGAAGGACACGCTTCAGCAGACGATACAAGTCACGATCGACTCTCAAACCGTTCTGGTACCAAATGCCACGATCTATGAGAATCTGAGTCTCCAAGAGGAGGACGAATTCAAGGATGTCTTCACGGACTTCCTCGTGGGCACCCAATTCGGGATCGGACGAAGCCAGAGGGTTGGCCTGTTCTACGGTTACCGCAACTACAAGGAGAGCCTGAGCGGCGTCCAGACCGTTATCGACAGCACGCGATTCTTCCAGACAGTCGACGGGACATTCACTGACATCACCGAGCAAATCGGGATCGATACACCGAACGAGCGTGTCGCTCTGGACGACTTCTTCTATCAGGACCTCACATTCTTCAAGAGCCACGAGTTGTCGCTGAGTTGGAGTTACGCCAACTTCAAGCCCACCTTCGATCAGTTCCTGAACCCGACGGGTGGACGTGTCATCTCGGCGAGCTACCGCAGAATCAACGCCTCGGTTACGGACTCGCTCTCGCTCTCCGTCGACCTGAATCAGGACAACATCCCAGATCCCACGGTCGACGAAGTCTCACCAGCTCTATTCCGCGCGGACAACCGGAAGCTCGGCATAAACGAGTACATCTTCTCGTGGAACGAGTTCCTAGACTTCCCCGGCCGATCGACGATGTCTATCCAGGGCTTTGTCGGCTACAAGGACCAAGTAATCAAGGAACCCGTGCAGGGAGGCGGGACATTCGAGGGGGCCTTCTACTACCCGCTACGCTATTACCTTGGCGGTATCGGAACACTCCGAGGATATCCCTACTTCTCAATGGCCGGCGGCAAGGTCGCCTTCGCTCGTGCAAACTTCACCTTCCCAATCTTCAACCGATCGAGCAAGGAGCTAGCGCCCTTCATCTTCGACAAGATGTATGGGAGCGTCTTCTTCGAGACGGGCGCGGTAGGGAACGCGGCGAAACTAAGCGATATCAACTTCAGCACCAAACCATTCCTGTCAGATTGGGGAGTGGAACTAAGGCTGCAGCTCTTCCAGAACTATCAGATTCCGATGTTCGGCTTCTTCCAGGTCGCCTTCCCCACAGAGACAACGATCACAGACCGGAACAACCCGACTGAAACGATCGAGGTCGATGATTTTAGAATCTATTTCGGACTGACCATCTGAGCTAAATCACAGAGAAAGTACAGGGGGGCGAGACGATGTTTCTCGCCCCCCCTTTTTGCATTTTCTGATACCTGTTGGCCTCTCGCTTTTACTCGTCTACGGAACGGCCCGATATTCTGGGTAGCCACCTCCAACCGAACGAGGCACCATGAGACCGACCACAGCTCTTCTTCTCCTCACGGGCATACTCGCGTGCAGCGACACCGATATCCGCAACGCAAAGCAAGATCGAACCCGGGATGCTGATGGGATCATCAAGCTGTATCAGAACAGGGAGCAGGGCGACTGGATGCTGAAGGGGAAGATCATCTTGGTCGAACACGCGGTGGTGACAGAGACCGGAAGACAGGGCCTCGTGGCGACGGGTCAGACATCGTTGAACCCGATCCCCCTGTCTGTTCGGTTCAGCGAATCGGAGAAACGGGGTCGCGGAATCGCAGC
>DPVD01000437.1:3734-8057 GCA_003526745.1 Candidatus Latescibacterota bacterium | reverse complement strand
CGGGGTCGCGGACTCGCAGCTGGCGATCTGATCACCTTCAAGGGGCGGTGCAAGGGCATGAACGGGTCGATCGGCTTCGAATCCTGCTTCCTGCTTAGCATCACCAAGCCCGCCTCTCTCCCCTAAACGATTGCCAGCATTCAACTTAGCGGTTATCTTCTCAAGTTGCCCCGTCTTGCCGTAGCCATGGGAAGGCAGGCGCCAAGCATGGAAATGTCGCTTTTGCCAACTCGGAATCTTGGAGCAGACGGTTGATTTTTGCCATCCTGAGCGCGCTGAGGCCAAAACAGTGGATCAAGAACGGCTTTGTGCTCGCGGCGCTCGTCTTCTCCAGACATCTGTTCGATGCGACGAATGTCTGGCGTGCTTCCAGCGCTGCAGTCATGTTCATCCTGCTGTCCGGTGCGGTCTACCTGATCAACGACGTCTTCGACCGTGGGAATGACCGCAAGCACCCTCAGAAGAAGAACCGAGCTATCGCATCTGGTCGCGTACCCGTCAGCGTGGCTGTCGCGATCGCCGTCCTCTTGGTAGTTGTCGGGCTTTACGGCGCCTTCGACCTCGACAAACGTTTCGGGATCGTCGCCGTCGTATACTGTATCCAGAATCTGGCTTACTCGATGGTCCTCAAGAACGTCGTTATCCTCGACGTGATGATCATCGCTTCTGGATTCCTGCTCAGGGCCATCGGTGGCGCCTTCGCGATCAACGTCTCGATCTCATCGTGGTTCATCCTTTGTACGATGCTTCTGTCTCTTTTCCTAGGGTTCGTCAAACGGCGCCAAGAGATCACACTTCTCGGTGCCGGTGACCACAGACGGATCCTCGAGGATTATGACCGCGGATTCCTCGATCAGGCGATCGGGATCGTGACAGCAGGATCTTTAGTCGCCTACGCGCTCTACACAATGTCGCCCGAAGTCACGGAGAAGCTGGGAACCGAGCACCTCAACCTGACGATCCCCTTCGTGATCTATGGACTCTTGAGATACTTACATGTCGTCTACAAGAAGGGTGAAGGCGGCGATACTGCCTCCACTCTTCTCAACGACACGCCTCTGATCGTCAACGGTGTGTTGTGGATGATTACGCTGGTCGCCGTGCTCTACTTCGGCTCCCCGGACGGAGTCTCGCTGAATGAGTAAGGTCGCAATCCTGAAGACCTCTCCGGACACGATCCTCGAGGATTACCACCGACTCCTGAACCTGGCGGACTACCAGGAAACCGTAGACAGGACTGTGGACACGGCGTTAAAGGTCAATATCTCTTGGCACTTCTTTTTCCCGGGGAGCAGTACGACACCTTGGCAGATGGACGGCGTGATCAAAGCCATGCTCAAGGACGGCTTCGACAAGGATCTGATCCACGCCTGTCACAACCGCACCGTCGTCATCGACGCACACCTGGGTGAGCGCGAAAACAAACAACTGAACGTCGTCGAGAAGCACGGGATACGGAACGTTCACCTCTACGAGGGTGAGGAATGGCTACACATTCAGGATGCGGTGGGCGACCTGTGCGACGAGTTCCTTTGTCTGAACGAGGTCTACAAAAACGGATTTTCGATCCCGAAGCGATTCATAGGTGAAAACATCATCCACCTACCGACGGTCAAGACCCACGTCTTTACGACCACGACCGGGGCGATGAAAAACGCTTTTGGAGGTCTTCTCAACGAGCGCAGACACTGGACGCATCCGGTCATCCACGAAACACTCGTCGACCTGCTCATGATTCAGAAGAAAATTCACAACGGTGTCTTCGCGGTAATGGACGGCACCTTCGCAGGAGACGGCCCAGGACCTCGTTGCATGATTCCTCACGCAAAGGACCTGATCCTGGCCAGTTCCGACCAGGTCGCGATAGACACGGTCGCCGCAAAGCTGATGGGCTTCGATCCTCTCTCAATCAAATTCATTCGCCTAGCTCACGAACGGGACCTCGGCTGCGGTAACATCTCGCAGATTGAGATCACGGGCGACGAGGCCGCATTGAAGGACGATTGGGGATTCGTCGGACCGTTCAAGGAGATGACTTTCGCGTCGAAGATGCAGCACAAGATCTACTGGGGCCCACTCAAGGCGCCGATTGAATGGTCGCTCAAGACGATCCTCGCTCCCTGGGCCTATCTCGCCAGCGTCCTGTATCACGACTGCTTCTGGTATCCACTCAAGGCGAAGCAGAAGATGAAGAAGGTCCTCGCGAGCTCGTGGGGTCGGCTCTTCCGAAATTGGGAGCATCTCACACCGGACGAGCGCGGTTTCCCCGAAGTCGGAGAAGACGGTGCCGTCGTCCACAAAGCCGGCTGGAAGGCCTTCTGGCGCTCTTTCGGCATTCTCGGCACCACGCTCACAGAAGCCCCCGAATTCATCAAACGCAAAACGGGCGTCACCAGCCCTTCCCAATGCACTCGTGGTGTTCCTGAACCCTAAACCCTGAAGACTTCTTTGTCTCTACTCGAAATCGACAACCTACAGCTCAAGTTCAACACCATAGACGGCATCGTTCCCGCGCTGATGGGGGTCGACCTCCAGATCGAGCGCGGCGAAACGCTCGGCCTCGTTGGCGAATCCGGTTCCGGAAAAAGTGTAACGGCCATGAGCACCATGCGCCTCCTCGCCGAACCACCGGCGAACCTGTCCGGATCGATTCGCTTCCAGCGTCGTCAGGGGGACACAATCGATATCGTCAGCCTGCCTCACGGCAGCCGGACGCTTCAGGAACTTCGCGGTAACGAGATAGCCATGATCTTCCAAGAGCCGATGCGCGCCCTTTCGCCAGTCTTCACGGTCGGTCACCAGGTCGCAGAAGCCATCTGGCTCCACCGGGAAATCCCGAAAGAGGAAGCACTCAAAGAGGCAATCGTAATGCTAGAACGGGTGGGTATACCGGATCCGTCGCGACGTGCGACCGAGTATCCCCATCAGCTCTCCGGTGGCCAGCGTCAACGCGTCATGATCGCGATGGCTCTATCCTGTCGGCCGTCCCTGCTGATCGCCGACGAGCCGACCACGGCTCTCGATGTCACTATCCAGGCCCAGATCCTCGACCTGCTCAAAGAGCTTCAGGAAGAGTTCGATCTCGCCATCCTGCTGATAACGCACGACCTCGGGATCGTTGCCGGAACGTGCTCGCGCGTGTGCGTGATGTATATGGGTGAGATCGTCGAAGAAGGGAGTGTCTACGACATCTTCGAGAACCCAACACACCCATACAGCAAGGGGCTGCTCGAAAGCGTTCCCGTCCCCGGCGAAGCACACAAGAAGCGTCTGCCTGCGATCCGTGGGAGCGTCCCCGATCCCCGTGACCTTCCGTCGGGTTGCGCCTTCGGCCCTCGCTGCGATCTTTTCGAACTTGGCACTTGCGACATATCAGGCCGCGTTCCGTTCGCCGAAACGGGCACCAACCAGCGCGCCCGCTGCTACCTCACAGAAGCTTCGCCGCCAGAGGTCGCCGCCGACAACTAGCTCGCTTTGACCTTTGACACTGGACCATGACTTGTGCCATTTGACCCTGACTTGCCCGATCTGATCCTCAAAGTCCGCAACCTCAAGAAGTACTTCCCAATCCAGGCCGGCTTCTTCCGCCGCGTCGTTGGACACGTGAAGGCAGTCGACGGCGTCGACCTCGATATCGAACGCGGAGAGACGCTCGCGCTGGCCGGTGAGAGCGGCTGCGGAAAGACAACGGCCTTGCGTACGATCATCCGCGCACACGAGCCCACAGACGGATCGGTCCTGTATCACGACGGCGAGAAAGAAATCGATTTCTTCGCCATCCCGAACGAGAGTTTGATCGACTATCGGAAAGACATCCAGTATGTCTTCCAGGATCCCTATGGATCGCTCGATCCAAGGATGACCGTTCGCGACATCGTCGCCGAACCACTCGTCATCCACGGTGAGGCGAAGGGGCGTGAACTGAGTGAACGAGTCGCCGGACTCATGGAGCGTGTCGGCCTTAATCCCGCTCATCTAAATCGGTATCCGCACGCATTCAGCGGCGGTCAACGTCAGCGTATAGGGATCGCACGTGCCCTCGCGCTTCGCCCGAAATTAATGATGCTCGATGAGCCGGTATCCGCCCTTGACGTCTCCGTGCGCGCGCAGGTGCTAAACCTTCTGATGGATCTCCAGGAAGAGTACGGGCTGACCTACCTAGTCGTCGCACACGACCTAGCAATCCTTGAGCGGACGTGCGACCGAATCGCGGTCATGTTCTTGGGGCAGGTCATGGAACTAGCCTCAGCGCAGGCCCTTTTCGCAGACTCTCGTCATCCCTACACAAAGGCTCTGCTTTCCGCGATCCCCGTCCCCGACCCG
>DPVD01000437.1:0-3441 GCA_003526745.1 Candidatus Latescibacterota bacterium | reverse complement strand
CGACCCGCGTGTCGATCGCAATCACGAGATCCTTCAGGGCGACGTACCAGATCCCGCAGAATCACCCGTTGGCTGCAAGTTCAGCGGTCGCTGTCCGCTGACTGAGCAACGTTGTATCGACCAAGAACCAGAGCTTCGATTGATCGAAGAGGGTCACTATGTCCGATGTCACCTCGTCGAGTAACGAAGCCCCCACCAACTTACACCAGAGACTCCGCTCCCGAATCCCCAACCTGCTGCCCGACAACCCAACCGTCGCCGCAATTTTACCGATCTATGCACCGGGAGGCATCCATCCGAATGTTCGTCGCATTACCCTCTCTACCGGCGAATCCCTTATCGCAAAACGCTACCTCTTCGCGCCACTGACAAAGCACGAGTCCTGGCATCTCCCTGCCGTAGAGAAGACCGTCTCCGACCACTTGGCGGACCTTGGATGCTCAGTCCCGAGGGTCCTTGCTACAATCGATGACGACATCGTGGTCCTGGAAGACAAAGGTCGGCTGACCCTAGATGATGCAGCACAAACCCTTCCTCGCGTCAAACGTATGCGGATTGCTGAGCGTGTGGTCGAGGCATTCGCCCAAATACAGAACGCATTCGAGAGAGCAGATGACAGATTCGAGGCTCTCGTAGCGCCGGGTGCTGACAGAGAATCGGTTCAAAGCGCGTTCTTGGAGTTACGAGAGAGACTTACTACAAGGAGGCTGCAAGGTTTGATCGGGGAGGACCAGGAGTCGAAAAAAATATCAGGTGAACTGCAGAAACTGGTCGAGGAACTGGCAGACAGGCCTCTGTCAGTGGGGCCGATAGACTACAATGCCAGAAACATCGTCCTCGACGAATCGAAAAAGCCGACTTTCATTGAATGGTCCAAGATCGGGTATGACTGGGCTGAAAGAAGGTTGGTTCAGTATCTGGCGAGCCTTGGAGCGGGTCGAGCCGGGAGTAGCCCTCGCCTCTTGATCGATCGACGTATTCAGGACGTCTTCGCGGCTCAAACAGGAACGGTGGATACGGACCTCAAGAATCACGTCCGCCTCTTCAGCGCTCTCTTGGGCCGAATCAATGGCCACCCAACTGCACACACCGACCAGTGCGCAACGTAGGCCCCGTCAGTGGCAGGGAGCAAAGCGATTCAAGCCTGCACAGAATCGCCTCCCCTACATCATGTTTTTCTCATTCCTTGCGTTGTTTCCTCTTCGCGCCCCGGAAGTAAATGTGCTGGTTCGCTGGCGCGAATTATTGGCGTGATACAAGACGGGTGTTACGGGGAGCTTACACGAGGCCACTGTGTTCGCGTGGGGAGGTTCATGCCGGATACGCGAAGGATAATCTGACCAGTGACTTGATTGGATTGTCAATAAACTGGTGACCATCTTCTGGCCGTGTGCTTCATCCCAGTTAGCTTCGCCATCCCTGTTTTCACCAGCACTATCGTGTATCAAGGGCTCAGCGCGTTACACCAAGTGGCAACCAATAGCCTTCGCATCGGGCATCCTAATCGCGATCCAATAGACGGCCTTGTTGACCGTCCAGTTGACACGAAGGTCTCAGACTGGCTAGCTTCCGTCTTTAGGATTCCCGTTCACATCTACCTAAGAGGTCTATATGTCAGGTCCGGTAACACGCGCGACGGACACAGAAGCCGACGCCTTCCCTTGGGGTGCCATCCGCTGGCTACACAGCGGGCAGATCAACGAGGGCGCCGAACAGACTTTCGGGTTCGTGTTCATCAACGCGGAAGATCAGAACCCGCCTCACTACCACCCGAACTGCGAGGAGGTGCTCTACGTCCTCTCCGGCACGTGCACGCACACATACGGTGACGATGAATACGAGCTCGGCCCTGGCGATTCCATCCTGGTACCGCAAGGCGTAGTCCACCACGCCATCAACAAAGGCTGGGAACCGCTCCGAGCGATCATCTCCTTCTCATCGGGTGACCGAGAGACGGTGTTCCTGGAGTAGTATCTCGCAGGTAGAGCTTCCGGTGTTCCTCATTTTTGTGCTTTTCGGGTTTTTTGTGGCCCGCCTTTTAATCTGACAAACACGGTTCTGCCTCTTGAACACACTACCCACAGGCAAACTTCCCCTGGGGCTTCTCAACGATCTGCTCGACAAATACACGGGGACGGCCGATCCACGCGTACTGGTCGGTCCAAGGCTCGGGGAAGACGCGGCCGTCATCGACTTCGGTGATCGGCTGCTCGTCGCCAAGACAGACCCGATTACGTTTGCCACGGACGAGATCGGCTACTACGCCATCCATGTGAGCGCCAACGATATCGCGACCATGGGAGCGACGCCAAAGTGGTATCTCCCGACAGTGCTACTGCCGGAAGGCATCGAGATCGAACTGGTCACTGACATCTTCCGTTCGATACAGGAGGCGGCAGACGGGATTGGCGTATCGATCTGCGGCGGTCATACGGAAGTCACGTCGGGTCTGGATCGGCCGATCGTTTGCGGACAGATGCTCGGAGAGGTGGACCGGGGTCGACTTGTCACATCGGATGGTCTTCAGGTGGGTGACCGTATCCTGCTGACCAAGGGCATGGGCATCGAAGGCACATCCATCCTGGCACGAGAGCTGGCGGATGAGCTCGACGGGTATGGTGTACCCGACGACATCGTCACAAGAGCGGCAGGATTCCTGAAGGATCCCGGTATCAGCGTCCTGACCGATGCCCGGATCGCGTGCGAGCAAACACATCCACACGCCATGCACGACCCCACAGAGGGCGGTGTCGCCACGGCGCTCCGAGAACTCGTGTCTGCTTCCAAGGTCGGGCTTGCGGTGTACGAAGACGCACTCCATACGGCTCCCGAAACTGAGACCCTCTGCAAGGCCTTGTCGATCGACCCACTCGGCCTGATCTCCTCCGGCGCGCTCTTGATCGGGCTATCGGAGTCAGATGTCGATTCCGTCAGGACTCACCTCGAAAGAGGAGGGATAGCATCCGAGGTCATCGCCCGGGTCGAACCGGCCTCGTTCGGGCTGAGAATCGGACGAGGTACTGAATGGGAGGACCTGCCCAGCTTCCCCCGCGACGAACTCGCCCGCATCTTCGACACATGCAAATGAACAGTCCGAACAGCCTTCAGGCCGTGATCCTGGACATGGACGGAACGATCACTGCGCCGGTGATCGATTGGCACAACCTTCGGTCGACGATTGGGGTGCCACCGAACGAGACGATCATGAATCACATTCGCTCGCTATCCATCGGTAAGCGCCAAGAGGCAACACGCATACTGCTCGAGACAGAAATGCGTGGCACAGAGGGTGTTGCGCTCAATGCGGGATTTGAGGAGCTCGTGACCAAGATCCGTGAATACGAGCTGATGACTGCGGTCGTGACAAACAACCACGGCGCCGCGATGCAACGGGTCATCGAACAGATCGGTCTGAGTTTCGTTATTGCGATCTGACGGGAC
>DPVD01000299.1:0-5760 GCA_003526745.1 Candidatus Latescibacterota bacterium | reverse complement strand
CGATCCGGATCCATGATCGCGTCGGCGCTCTCCATCGCGAGCATCAGTCCGATCGGTTCATTCGGGGCCGGATCCTTCCAGGCCTCAATCGACGCGTCCAGATCCTCAGCCGAACGGATAAACCGAATCTCGCCCTCACGCTCCATCGTCTCGTAGAGCGCGTAGTGCCCCATCCCGACGCCGTGACACTGGGACTGGACATACATCCCCGTCTTCGTCCACTCGTCGTTCGCATCCGTCCTGGACATCACCGTCCCGAACACGATCCCGATGTGTCCCTTCCGCAGCTCGGGAAACGTAGTCGTACAGCTCCCAAAACTCCGCGTAACGGGTTCAGAATCGTGAATCCGCACCGTCAACGCCGGTTGCGTCAGATCCCGGTTCACCTGGATCGCTGAAAAGCCAAGGTCCAAGTGGCTGTCTATGATAAGTCGTTTGCTCAAATCAGATGCAACCACAGATGGATACGAATGGACACAAATCAGTTCTAAGCAAGATGGTGCCGAACTCAGGTTTACCCGAAAGGTCCGACCCAGCAGTGACCCGGAGAAAGACCCATCCGTGTTTATCTGTGTTCATCTGTGGTTCCTAGCCTTTCCACGCTGTTTTGAAGAACCGTATCAGATTCCCGTTCGCAATCTTCTCGACGTCCTTTTCCGCATACCCATGATCGCGCAGGTTATCCAAGAAGGTCTGAAGGTCGTCGATCGTGTTGTAATCGATAGGGGACAGTTCCCGTCCGAAACCTCCATCGAGGTCCGTCCCGAACGCCACGTGATCCGTGCTGCCCGTCAGCTCACAGATATGATCGATGTGAGCGATCGCGGCTTTCATCGGCCGTGTCGAGTTCGCATAGTGCGTCGACGGGTTGTCCCAGTTCCAGAAAGGGCTCAGCATCTGCTCGGCAAAGACCATCCCGATAACGCCGCCGCGATCGGTGATCGCCTTGACCATGTCGTCCGAGAGATGACGCTGACCGGGCACGAGTGCGCGGCAATTGCAGTGACTGGCGTGGACGGGCCCCTTCCAGTGGTCGAGAATCTGCCAGAAGGCCAGGTCGGACGCGTGACTCAGGTCGATAGCGATGTCGGTCTCAGCCAGCGCATCCATCAGCGGGTAGGCCGGCGGATACAGACCGCCAACGGTGCCGGTTCCGTGTCCGTAGGTGTTCGCGCCAAAATGCGTCAGAGAGACAGATTTCAGGCCGGCCTCCGCCCAAAACGCAACATTGTCCGGACCAAGGATCGGATCCGCGCTCTCCATCGTCAGGATCAGCCCGATAGGCGTGTCGTCCTTCGGATCCGCCCACATTGCGACCGACTTGTCCAGGTCGTCTGCTGTCTTGATCCAGAAAATCTCACCCTCACGCTCCAGCGCTTCATAATAATGAAGGTGTGAGCGCCCTCGTGCGTGAGCGACAGCCTGCGTGCGTACCGAGTTATGCGTCGCCGCCGTCGGCGCCTGCACCCGCGCCATGACCGTCGTCAGCATGATGCCGACACGTCCCTTGCGCATCTCCGGCAGCGTCACCGTGACCGTCGCAGCCTTTTGCGGCCAGGGTCCGGTTCGTCGCTCCAGGGAATCCGCGTGCTGCGACACATCTCCCCGAATCGGATCCTCCCGCTCACGCAGGACCTGAACCGGCTGTGTCAGATCACGCCGCTTATACAGCGCGTTGAAGGCCATATCTAAATGGCCGTCGATAATGAGGATGGGGTTGCTCAATTCGTTATCCGTTTTTGAGACATCGCAGGGGAGTTTGGGGGCAGGGGGGATCGATTTTCTCCCACTTGCTCCTCGCCCCCTGCTAGCCATAAGCGCCCTTCTTATGCCGCCCAAGCATACGCTGCAGTCGTGGACCAGCGCCTTCCCATACGTGTTTCGGCATCTGATAGTCGATAAACGGGTAAAACCGCTGCGCGATGATTCTTCGGCTGTAGGTGGCGCCCGCCAGCAGACGCGGTTCGTCGGTTGTGTTCACGGGACCACGATGCCAGACCTGATTGTTGAAGCAGTAGGCGTCGCCCGCTTTGGCCAAGATAGAGACAGGTCCCCGATCGCGAAATGTCGGATTGTCCTCACCGGGGCGAGGCTTTCGACCCGCCAGATGGCTTCCGGGTACGACCTGAGTCGGAGACCGATCTTCGTTGTCCACGTCAGTGAGCGGGGTGAAAATCTGGAGGACCATGCAGGGTGGCGGGCAATCAGGGTCGTGACCGTCCGCGTCATCGGGGACGGGATACTGGCAGACGTCATCCAGATGCCAGCCGCCTCCGACGCCCGGGTCATTGTAGAGGGCGTTCTGAGACATGAGATGGCAGTCATCACCCAGAATAGTCTCCGCGATGGTCGGGAAGGGTTCGCGCACGATCAGATCCCGGAAAGATCGATCATACTCGAACATCCGCATCATGCTGCTCCGACGGATGTGGTCGCCCACTTCGTCTTCGCGGATTGCCTTGTCGTGCCATTTGCGTTCCATGGCGTCTCGGAGCGCAGAGACCTCGGCGGCATACAGCATCGGACCCAGATAGGCGTAGCCGTCAACTCGCAGGCTTTCGCGGATGCGGGCCAGAAGGGCTTCGTTCGGTGGGGCACTCGACCCGGTTAGAGTCTGGTCAGACATCAGACAGGTGGGATCCGACGACTGACCTCTGGATTTTGGCGACCAGGTCGAAGGTAGGCCGCGCCAGGATACTGAGTGCCTGCTCGCCGCGAGCATCACCGTCGTACTCCTTGTGACTGACCAGCGTCGAGACGGCGTTGAGCACTTCGAGCTTATTATCGACGATCAGGATTGTCTTTCGTGCCATCGGTTCCCAAAGTTAAGATGCGGATGGCAACGATAAGCGGATTCTGGCAGGGTCGCAAGGCTTGCGGAAGGGTCGTATCGGATGGAATACACTTGCCGTCGGGAGACGATTTTGAGACTTTAAAGCCACTTGGATCTAGAGGTCGGGGCGTGGCTCAGCCCGGTAGAGCACCTGCTTTGGGAGCAGGGGGTCGTAGGTTCAAATCCTATCGCCCCGACCATAAAATCGAAACGGACAGAGGGAGTTGATATCTGCTATCGAACTCCTCTGTCCGTTTTTCGTAGGAATTCTAAAGCGGTGCTAATAGCGCAGTTTGCTGCAGGCAAGGACCCTTGGCCCCAACCCAGAAGTGAAATGCTCAGGTTTTCTCCGACGTAAATGTCGGGGTTTCCGATACTAAGCGGTCTCATAGCTTCAACAATGCTAAATGAGATCGCTAAAGGTTCTCTCAGGCGTGGTTGTGAAAAGGTTGCTTAAACTGTTTTTTCTCACGACTCACAAGATGTGTTACGGGAGGAAACGATATGGCGGTGTGGAAACAAGGGATCGCTGATTTCTACTTTGACGGAAAATGAATTCGAAGATCAGCGTGGACTATCCGAAAGACTACACTAGAGACAGGGAAGTCTTCTTGTTCCTTGTTACGAAGCCGTTCTTTCTAAACTCTCGGTCGTCGTTCGACGACGCTCAGGGTGACCTGTTGCACCGCGTGGATGACAGCTACCATCCACCCCCGTGCTCTGTTGCGATCGACGTTCCCGATTCCTGGATGGTCCAACCATTGCCTGACTCGAGGATGACTTCCTGGCCTGTCATCGAGGAACGTTCGGCAGCGAACAGGATTTCCATGATGTGACGACCCCAGACACCGTTTGTCGGTGGCTCGAGGTCGTTGATGATGGCGTTTGCAAAGGCGGCCCACTCATGGTGCATTTCTGCGGGTGGATCGTCGAAAGCTATGTCCTTCCACTCATTGTCTTTCCCGACCTTGACGAATTTCTCACCATGCTGTGAGAAGCGAAGCGAACCATTCGTACAAATGACGTGGCACTCGTGGCTCGGTCCGCCGTCGGCGAAGCCAGACGCGACGGCGACGCCTGCACGACCATTCTTGTAGCGGACAAAGGCGGTTGTAGAGTCGTCGGCAGCCTGATAATGGGCGTAGTTGCCGACCACTGCAGAAACAGAGCGGGCCTGAGAACCGATCACCCACGTGAGTCGATCGACAACGTGCACACCGTTGGTTAGCCACATGCCTCCGCCGTGATACCGGCTGCGATATTGAGGACGACGTCCCGGATAGCTCCAGTTCTTCGCCATGTAGGTGACGGCGGTCATGATTGGCCCTAGTTCATTTGAATCCAGGATCTCTTTGGCCTTCAGGCTCGTTCCGTAATAGTGCTGGGTGTAGCCTAGCATGAGTTTCACATTGTTGTCTGAGGCCGCCTGAATCATGGCGTCGCACTGCTCGAGGTTGAGCGCCATGGGCTTTTCAACAAGGACGTGCTTACCGGCGTTGCAGGCATCGACCACCAACTGATGATGGAATTGATGTCCGTTGACCACTGCGACGGCATCAAGGCTGTCGTCTTCCAATAGCTTACTGTGATGGGAATAGGCCTTTGGTATATCATACTCACCCACATATCGCTGACGGTTCTCCTCCTCAAGGTCTGCCACAGCAGCAAGATTCACGTTTTCGAGCGTACCGATCGCTGTGCAGTGCGCTTTGGCAATGCCACCAAGGCCGATGATTCCCACGTTTAGATCACTCATAATTCCTCCGGTAAGGCTTTAGTGTGCCGGCGGTGGATCCATCGGATGGGGTCCGTTGGTCAGACCGCTTTGACGTGCGTGTGCATAGACCGCGTCTTGGATCTCAAGGATCCGTACAGCCTGAGTGATGTCAGGATCGAATGTCTGTCCGCTTCCAACGCCGGATGGGTAGAGGAATGTATCTACTGTGAGGTCCCCGTAATCGACTATTCGCTTGGCAAGGCTCCCGAACATCTCTTTTTGCAAATTAACAGATAACGTTTTTGTCATCCGTCACCTCGTTTAAGTAAATTTTTGTGGTCCGGCGGTAGCGGGATGCTAAGGTTAAAAAGTTCAGAGGAGAGTGGGGGTAAGCGTGTTTAACGACTTCCCGGCGCAAGACCTTCAAGGAACCCGACTACGTATGCTGCTTGCTGGCGAACGATCTCGTCCTTGAAGTGGACGTGGTCGTATACGATATCTTCAAGCTTGCCCAAGCCACGTGTGAAGCCAGGAAAGTCAAGAATGTGAACCGTGTATCGTTTCAGGATCTCTTCAGCGGCTTGGTTATAGGCATCGACGTCAATCTCATACCGGTGAAAGGATTTCGCTCGACTGTTGTGAAGTTTCTCGTCCAAAGGGCCGATGCGCATCCAGGCCAGCTTGATCGATCGAGCCGTGAACCACTGCACAATCGACTCGAGATTCTTACAAAAATTCTTTATTGGAACCTGATAGGTTCCAAGTTCCACGTTTTTGCGCAGGTCGTGACCACCGGTAGCAAGTAAAACTATATCCGGATGAAAGGAATCTGTCTGCTCAAGCTCCGAAAGATATGCGAGGACCATGGATGAATCGCCACCCGCTGCACCTTGAGGCGTATCAAGATCTCGGAGTGCCAGCGCAATCTCATCCGGTTCCTCGCCCTTTCGGGAGTATGCGAGACGACCTTGACACATCGTCTGCATGTATGGATGCATGGCCAACGTCAAGCTACTGCCGATAACGAACACGCTGGGGAGTGTATCGGTCAATGTTTCCTCCTCGGACTGCGGTTTTTGTTTGATTGGCAAAGGCCAGAAACAGCTTAGCTATGCAACACACCATAATACGCAAGTTGTCGGCGAATACTGAATTGACACCAGCTTTTTTACTGTCCGCCCGCACCGGTGATCAAGAAGTTGTCTATCGC
>DPVD01000392.1:0-3957 GCA_003526745.1 Candidatus Latescibacterota bacterium | reverse complement strand
TACTCCTTTGAAACCCAGCAATTCGTCATGCATACAGCCGTAAGCTTGGCAAACTTCCTTGTTGAAATCGCTGACCAACGGCACATTGATGTTGCTGTCCTTAGCCCACGCTTCTTGTGCAAATGGGCTATCTACACTAATGGCGATTACTTCCGCGTCAAGTCCTTCGTAGTCGCTCAGCCCCCCACTGACAGAACAGAGCTCCTCCGTGCACGGTCCCGAGTAGGCCAGCGGTACGAATAGAAGGACGACGTTCTTGTTGCCTTTATAACTTGAAAGTGTGACATCGATCAGATCTCCCGCCTTACGCTTTAGCGTAAAATCGGGGGCCTGATCACCAACAGAGATTGCCATTTTCGAGTCCTCTCGTAAGGTCAGCTTGCGGCGTCGAACAGCTCGTTCACTTTGTTCCAGTTAATCACGTTCACCCAGGCGGCGATGTAATCCGGACGACGGTTCTGGTAGTTCAGGTAGTAGGCGTGCTCCCAGACATCCAGACCCAGGATCGGCGTGCCGCTTCCGTCCATCAGCGGGTTGTCCTGGTTCGGGGTGCTCACCACATCAACACCACCGTCCTTGACGATCAGCCACGCCCAACCACTCCCGAAACGGGTAGCCCCTGCCGTGTTGAACGCCTCCTTGCAGGCATCGCCCGAACCGAACTTTGCGTTCACGGCCCCCATCAGAGCGTCAGAAGGTTCGCCCACGCTGCCAGCGGGGGCCATTACCTGCCAGAACAACGTATGGTTCCAGTGACCGCCGCCGTTGTTCCGCACTGCTGCACGCTTATCTTCAGGAACACTATCCAGATCCGAGATCAGCTCGCCGAGATCCTTGTTCTCTAGACCCGTACCCTCAAGCGCGGCATTCAGGTTCGTCACGTAGGCATTGTGGTGCTTGCCGTGGTGGATCTCCATCGTGTCCGCACCGATGTAAGGCGCTAGTGCATCGTGGGCATAAGGCAGATCGGGTAGAATGTGAGCCATTAGAAATCTCCTCTTCTGTCCGGAAAAACCGAACGAGAAAGATGTAACAAATTGAATAACAACAATTTAAAAAATGTCCATTTGAATAGGATGGACGCGCAAAATCAGATGGAAATATATAAAACCCCCGAGAACCCGTCAAGACGGCGCCTGTGTGCCTTTTCTCAAAAAAATCGGGTCTTACGCGGCTTGGATAGGCGGTTCACGTGGCCGGAACCAGAACATTGTCGATCAACCGGGCCTTCCCGAATCGAACAGCGACTGCAAGAAGAATCGGTCCCTTCAGATCGGGCTCTTCGCGCAGATCCTCAGCCTTTACGGCCTCCACATACTCGATACGAGCACACGAGACAGTTTCGATGATCGAGGTCACCGTACGGATCAGCCTGTCACGGCTGCGTATCCCCGACACAGCCAAAGACTTGCCCTGTTGTAGGGCGTGGAACAGGACCGGTGCCGCGCGTCTCTCTTCCGCAGTCAGATAAACGTTGCGAGAACTCTTCGCCAGTCCGTCCGCCTCCCTGACCGAAGGGATCACAAGTATGTCGACGCCAAGGTTGAAGTCGGCCGTCAGCCGACGGATTACTGCTGCCTGCTGAGCGTCCTTCTGGCCAAACACCGCCGCATCAGGCCGACAGGACGCAAACAGCTTTGTCACCACGGTGGCAACGCCAGAAAAATGGGTCGGCCTTGATGCCCCACAGAGCCCCTTCGTCAGTGCATCGACTGACACCGTCGTGGAGAATCCCTGCGGATACATCTCTTCGGCGGTCGGAGCGAACACAACGTCACCGCCGTTCGCCTCGATCAGGGCAAGATCCCGGTCGAAGTCACGCGGGTAGTCCTCATAATCCTCGTTGGGACCGAATTGTGTCGGATTAACGAAAAGACTTACCACAACCAGATCGCCATCCCGTCGCGCTCTCCGAATCAGACTCGCGTGCCCCTCGTGCAGATACCCCATCGTAGGGACAAGCGTCACACGCTCTCCGCGGTGACGAGCGACGGCGGATAACGCCTGCATCTCGCTGACGTGCTCGATGATCTGTGGTTTGGACACGGTCAGTCGGGGAAGTCCCCGCTCTTGACATCGTCGCGGTAGGCTCGGGCAGCCTTTGCGACGGTCTCGTTCAGGTAGGCGTACTTGCGAACGTAAGAGGGAACCTTGTCGAACTGACCAAGCATGTCGGAACTGACGAGTACCTGCCCGTCACAACCAGGTCCTGCACCGATCCCGATCGTCGGAATATTTAACGTCTGGGTGATCGACTCCGCGGTTTCGTGCGACATGAACTCGAGCACAATCGCATAACACCCGGTTTCCTGCAGCCTGAGTGCCTGCTTGTGGATACGCGCAGCAGACTCGACCTTCGTACCCTGTAGTCGGTAGCGTCTCGCGGTCTGCGGGAGCAAGCCGACGTGCCCCATCACATCGACGCCGTTACTTACGAGGTGTTCCACCACCTCGTATCGTGGTCCCTCAAGCTTGACACTATTTGCCCCAGCTTCAATCAGTTGACGCGCACCTTCAAGCGCCTGATCTGCTGTCTCATAGCTTCCGAACGGGAGGTCAGCGAGCAAGTGAGTAGCCTTCACACCACGAGCGACCGCCCCGAGATGATGGAGCATCTGCTCAAGCCCTATGTCCGCCGTCGAGGCGAGACCGAGCTCCGTCTGGGCGAGGGAATCCCCCACAAAAAGGATGTCCAGATCGCAAGTATCAAGGGCAAGGGCGGTTGGGTAGTCGTAGACCGTCAGCATGGCAATCGGATCGCCGCCTTTCATCGCGCGTATGTCGTCCGTGGTCTTGACCATCACACCTCGACGTGTGCGGGACGGTAGTATCGTGTCCCGGAGATTGGCCCCGCGATTTGCTGAATCAGATGGTCCAGGTCTTCTGGACGATTCGCAAAATCGACTTGAGAAATGTTAACGACGAGAAGCGGGCTGGACCGGTAGTGGAAGAAGAAATGCGTGTACGCATCACTCAGCCTTGAGATGAACGCCTCGGTGATACCACGCTCGTATCCCCTTCCGCGAGCCCTGACCCTCCTGACGGTATTCTCGACAGAATCCTGCAGCAGGATTACAAGATCAGGGCTGGGAACGCGATCGTCCAGCGACTCGGCAACCCGCTCATACAGACCAAGCTCTGTCTCGTTGAGCGTGGCGTGAGCATACACGGCATCGCGCTCGTACATATAGTTAGTAATGACCTGCGCGCGGAACAGGTCCATTTGGTGGAAGGCCTGCAGCCGTCGGTAGCGCTCAAGAAGATAGAATACCTGAGCTTGAAAACCGAACCGATCCGGATCGTCGTAGAAGAGCGGGAGAAACGGGTTGTCATCAGGTTCCTCGAGTTCGAGTCTGGCTCCGAGACGACTCGCGAGCATCGTGGCCAACTGGCTCTTGCCGACTCCCGTCACTCCCTCCACAGCGATGTAGCGCGCATCAGTCATGGTTCAAGCATCAGTCCGCAAGGTGGTTTCGCATCGTTCGAGGCTATCCCGACCGATCTCATCGGCGAGTTCAGCGTAGGTGCGTCCGTCCTCGGGATGTGTCGCCTCGGGATACAGGTCAGCGAGTGGAATCAGCACAAAGGACCGTTCGAGCATGTGCGTGTGAGGGATCTTCAGCCCCGGTTCATCTACACGTTCAATCCCGAAGGTTAGGATATCGAGGTCCAAGGTCCTGGGACCCCATCTCACATCCCGAACGCGTCCAAGGGCCTTCTCCACATTCAAGAAATGTACAAGCAGTTTATGTGGCGAGGTGCGCACCGTTAACTCGACGACCGCATTCAGAAAGGCAGGCTGGTCCTGCGGCCCCATAGGAGGGTTCCGGTAGACTGGCGAGGCCCTTATAACATCGACGTCATCCAGCCTGTCGAGCTTGTTGAGGCCTTGACGCATCGTGACGATTGTGTTGCCGACGTTACCACCAATTCCGGCGAAAACTTGGGCAGAGGGTC
>DPVD01000432.1:3004-3211 GCA_003526745.1 Candidatus Latescibacterota bacterium | reverse complement strand
TCGGACTCGGATCAAACGAATTCTGATGGTGGAAAGTGCAGAACCGTGGAGCCATCACTGCCTCTGATGGCGACATTCCAAAGTCGATCGCATCGATGAGCAGGTTCAGAGCCGTCTGATCCTGACGGTCTCCACCCGCGACACTGATTCCCATTACAGGCTTACCATCCTTCAACACAAGCGTCGGCGTCAACGTGATGCGCGGCC
>DPVD01000432.1:0-2747 GCA_003526745.1 Candidatus Latescibacterota bacterium | reverse complement strand
CCGCCGCGTCAAGCAAAGCCTGATGCACAGGCATCTTCGGCGTCAACGTGATGCGCGGCCGCTTTCCAGGCGCAATACAGTTAGGATGTCCCACCATCGTATTCAGACTGCGTAGCCGGTTGCCGTAGGTCACACCCGTCCGCCCACCGCTCGTGTAGGACCGATCGACGTTCGCGCTCGGCGTAGCGGACACCACGTTTCCCCATCGATCAGCCACCACACACGTCGTCGTCCCGTGTCCCCAGGGATGGAACACACCGTCTTCCAGGACAGGCGTCATGTTTTTCGGATCCCCAGGCCTAGCCGAAAGATCAGCCTTGGTCATGTCGATCAGCGGCTGTCGAATCGACGTGTAGACATCTGAGAGAAGCTTGTCGAGCGGCACATCGACGAACTCGGGGTCACCATACCACGCATCCCGATCGGCCATCGCAAGCTTGAGCGCCTCGACAATCACGTGGACACAGTCTGCGGAGTTGTGCCCCATACCTTCGAGATCGAAACTCTCTACGAGACGCAACGCCTGTAGAAGCATCGGTCCCTGCGTCCACGTATCACACTTGGCGACCGTATAGCCTCGGTAGTTGACCGTCACAGGATCCTCGATTTGCGTCCGATGGTTCCGCAGATCCTCAAGCCTCAGGAACCCTCCGCCATCGATCCAGTCCTGCTCGAGATCCTCAGCAACATCACTGCACCGCTCGTTCCGCCCGTAGAAACGATCGCAAGCCCCCTGCAGCTTCTCCTCTCGCGACCCGTTCGCCAGTTGCTCCTCCTCGACAAGCTTTCGCAAGGTCACCGCAAGTTTGGGCTCCCATCTCTCGTCGTCCCTATTATCGATCCCGTCGAGAATCTCCAAAGTCGGCTGGACGACTTCCTCAAGCGTCTTCGTCCCATACGTCTTCAACGTAGTGATACACAGATCCACGACAGACGGAACTGGCGCCATCTTGATATCACCGGGCCCCGGGATGCCCTTCGCTATATACCAATCGACCGCATCCTGCGACAGCGGCGCCCGCCCCATCCCCGACAGCGACTTCACTTCCTCCTTCTTCGCGTCGTAGATCAGGAGTGGGACTTCTCCACCAATACAGCATGCTCCGTGATCCGTCACCTGCAGCGCAAAAATCGTCGCCACCGCCCCGTCGGCCGCATTGCCCCCGGCCTCAAGTATGCATATCCCTGCCTCGACCGCCCCCGCTCCGCCAGCCGCTACGGCCCCACCCGACCCAGTCGCCTCCCATCCAATATCCTCAACTCGCATATGCAATCCCTTCAGATTGGCCCCTCTCCCGTCCAACGCGAGAGGGTGAATGCATCCCGGCCCGCCTTCTCGCCGGGATACATTCGAGTGAGGGCCAGGCCTCGCCATTCCTCAACGCTGGCTAGACACCGCCAGCTCTACCTCCCTGACCTTCCGTGTTCTTCGTGAATCAAACAAACCCCATCTCCGGCACAATCGCACCAATATTCTATAGCTCCGGCTGGTTCCTGAGATTATTGTGACTGCGACGGTAACCGAGAGCCCGCGTCTGGATTCGAACACAACCGCGGCTTCTTAAACACTTTCCAGTCAGAGAGGCTCTCAAGACTGCACGCTTCGAAGTCGGCCCTGTTGATTCCCCCTAATCGCTCGTCGAGATAGCAGTCAAGAGCACCTAAATGGATGCGTAATTAGTCAGCGTCGAATATCTCTGTATGGTAATGGTGAGATGCGACAGTCGGAAGTCCGCAATTGAGAATCGGCAGGGGTGAACCGGCTGCCGACTGTCGCCCTCTTAGTTGTTCGCCGTCTAACCTATCCGCCGACTTCCTCTCCTGCCTCTCCCCCCCAATCCGCCATCGACCCGATCTTCTCCAAATGCTCAACCTCTCCCCACGACAGCACCTCCCAGGTCCCTTCCGTAAACCTGATCCTACTGATCCCGCAATTGTGGAGATCCCAGGTCCGCTCCGCCTCAAGGTCGATTCCTTTGGCGAATCGGTAGACATCATCCAGTATTCCTCCATGCGTCACCACAACAACAACCGCATCCGGATGACGTTCCGTAATTTCCTTCAGACATCCAGTTGCTCGGGCGTAGCGTTGCCGAACGCTCTCCCCGCCCGGCACAACCGCGTCCACATCCCGCTCATTGTATATCCGAACCGCTTCAGACTCCGACGCTCGCACCTCCTCGACCAACCGTGTCTCCAGCACCCCGAGCTTCCACTCCCTCAAGCGCTTGTCCTCGACGATCTCCAGTCTCAAAACGGCCGCAATCTCTCGAGCCGTGTCCATCGTCCGCTTCAAGTCACTGCTATAGATCGCCTCCACTTCTTCCTCTCGAAACCAGGCCCCCACCGCCTCAGCCTGCATCCGTCCCCTAGCATTCAGCTCAGACTCCCGATGCCCCTGTATCCTCCCCTCAACATTCCAATCAGTCTCCCCATGCCGCACCACAACCACTTCAGTCATCGACTCCCCACTGATTCAAGTTTACGTCTCTGAACAATATGCACCAATCTCTCACACTCCCTCGCTTTTCTGCCGTAAACAAAGAACCGCGCCCAACCAATCGGTCGAACGCGGCTCAATTCCTCTACGAGCTATCGGCTACCAGCTCGCCTATTCCCTGCCTCTAACTCTCATGCTTCTGCATTCTCCGCCTCAAAAACGTCGGATACTCCAGATCATCCAGTGACACCTCGTCCAGTGGATCCTTCGTTTCCTCTTCTTTCTCTTCGCTCTCTGTCTACGCCTT
>DPVD01000234.1:0-5972 GCA_003526745.1 Candidatus Latescibacterota bacterium | reverse complement strand
CAACTTCGTAAAGGGATTCGGTGGTCGGATGGACATCCTTTCACTGCAGACGACATCCTCTTCTACTACGAAGATGTTCTTTTCGACGACAATGCGAGGCCGCTCGAGCGCCCGACCCCACCCCCAGCCCTTGTCATCGACAGGAAGCCCATCCTGATTGAGAAGTTGGATGATTATACGCTTCGGCTCTCCTCGCACGAGGTGATGGGACGGCTGGAATACGTTATGGCCCGGGTCGACCAGATCGTCTTGCCCAAACACGTCTTTGCGAAATGGCATCCACGCTACAATCCAGCTGCTTCATATGAAGACTTCCGGTCTCGTTCATCTCGGGCGCAGGCGATGTATACACCAGGAATCCCGACACTCACAGCCTGGCATCCTGTGGAGTGGACTCGGGGGCAGCAGATCGTGTTCGAGCGTAACCCGTACTACTGGAAGGTGGACTCCGCCGGAAACCAACTCCCATATATCGACCGGGTTATCTTCACTGTGATCCCGGATGTGCAGGTTATGCTGCTCAAGTTCATGAACGAAGAACTCGACCTCCTTGGCCGCTATGCTCACATACAGATGTATCCGACTCTCCGCGCGGGTGCTGCATCTGGCAAGTATCGCTTGTTCCTTTCAGATCCATCACCAGGAGGGGCTCAGGCCTTCTATCTGAACTGGGATTCAGAGAATCCGCGATTACGGCAAGCCTTCCGCACAAGGGACGTCCGGATCGCCATGTCGATAGCAATTAATCGTCAAGAGATCAGTCAGCTTCTCTTTCACGGACTGCTCGAACCAGGTGGATTCACGTTCTATCCACCAAACCCTTACGCAAATGACGAATCAATTGGACGATACGCCGAGTATAGCCCGGATCGTGCAAGAGCCCTTCTTGATGCCGCCGGATACGTGGATCGCGATCAGGATGGTATTCGAGAGCTGGCTGACGGGTCTCCCTTTGAACTAACCTTTGATATCGTCAGTACGTGGCACACCGATATCCATGAGTTGATCTCAGATTACTGGGGCGCAATCGGAATCAAAGTTCATATCTACTCCGCACTTAGAGACATCATAATGCCACGTCGGTTCAGCGGTGACTTTGAAGTCCATTGTTGGGGACTTGATACAGCTGCTCACCCGTATCAAGACATTCAGCGGTGGGCGATCACGGATGATCTCTCACCTTGGTGGCATCCAAACGCCACTCAAGAGGGCCCTGAATGGCTTCGGGCCTCAACTCGACACCTGATGCAGGCCGCGTCAACAATCCGGAAAGACGAGGTCGCTCACCACACGATAAAGGCACGAGACCTGATTACAATAAACGTTCCGGCGATCGGGATTGGAGCAGCCAGAACGGTCTGGGCGGCAAACGCCAGGCTCGGAAACGTTCCAGGAGACATGCTGGTTCTCGAAGCCTTCGGCGGGTTCGGTCAGCCGCTAACGGCCGAGCAGCTCTACTTTAAACTTGACTGACTTGACAAAAATGAAGCTTTTCCGTGTGGGCCGAAAAAATCCTGACTTGTCAGCATCTCTAAGCTGTGCGGATTCTAATACTAACTGCACGAGAATCGAACCTTGTCACCCTATCGGTCAATGAAAATAAAAAGTAACGTAGAATCTGCGTCCTTTTGGCAACCGCCGTCTACCTAGGTGAATGCAGCCACTATCGCCCGAATGGGGCGTTTTATGAGTCGAACCTCATCCGTCGAATTCAAGAATGCCACAAGAATCCACATAGGCCTCACTACGTCCGACCTTGACCGCGCCATATCGTTCTATTCACTCCTCTTGGGAACAGACCCGGTCAAGCGTAGAAAGGACTATGCGAAGTTCGAAGCCGATGATCCGTCGGTGAACCTATCGCTGAAAGCAGGCTCGATCGAGCAGGCGTCTGCCCTCCGCGGGCATTTCGGCGTCCAAGTCAAATCGACAGAAGCCGTCAAGGTCGCAAAGCAGAGGTTCGAGTTGGTCGGTGTCGTCGTCCGCAACGAAAGGGACACCGTCTGCTGCTATTCTCTTCAGGACAAATTCTGGGTGCAGGATCCGGACGGGAACGAGTGGGAAGTGTTTGTCGTGCTTGATGATGCGAAGATGCTACACTCCGAGCCCTCCGAATGCTGCATCACCGAGGAACCTACCTCGGCCGCTTCCTGCTGCTGATCACGCAACAAGCCTAGGCCTGTAGGTTGCGCCGAATTTCCGCCTTGGCCGAATTCTATTTGGGTTTAGCCCCTCCGGTCCGATTCCGGGACGGGCGTATCTTCCCCCTCCGGTGAAGGCTAAATGTACGTCACAAAGGTGCAGAATTCTTGGCTAGATCCATCGCGACAAGGTCTCTTCGCTGAGTCGAGATCGTCTGGAGAGACGCCCCCAATCCTATAACGACTTCCACTAACTTGTGTCTCGGTTGCTTCGGGTCTTCCTTCAGGATGCACCGAACTCTTGCATCTTAATCAACGAGAATCTTGTTTGCGGTGCCCCCAAGGGGCAAATGTAACTAGGGGCACGGGAAAAGATGAATTGAGAGACTGCGAATTCGGTGCAAGGTATGCCCCAAAATAAGTTTACCCCAAAGTAGCTCTCGATTTTGAATACCAGTTTTCTCTATGCCCTTCAAATGTCCTGCAATGTCGGTTGACACAACCTGAAGGTTTGGCTAAAATTTATTGCAAGCTGCGATTTTATAAGCACTTTCGTAATCAAGAGGGATGAGGAGAAAGAGGCTGAGTAGGCCTCAGAGAAGGCAACCTAATTTTGCAGGACACGAAGAGCCAATACTCAGGGGAGTGCGGCGGTCACGCGCTCCCCGTTTCTGCTGCTTCTCTTCAGTGGCGCAACTTCCTCGCCATCTCCGGCCTAGTAATCCTACTTCAGGCTTGCTACAGTCCGGAACGGGATCTTATTCAGGATCCCCGGAACACACCCCTAATCCACATACTCACTTCGGATTTCCGGCCTGCCTCAGGTGGAGTTAACGTCCGCTGGGAGTATCTCGGAATCGCACCCCTCCATCGCGTAGTCCTCCTGCGCCGCAACGACGGCCTTATCTTCGATTCCATCGGTGTGATGACCGACGGAATGGCCTTAGGAGACAGCCGTCTGATTGATAGTTTCATCGACCCGTCACCTGCCTCAGGCGAGCTGATCGAATACTCCGTGATCGCCCGTACCGATCAAGGAAGCTCTTCAGGCCGGGCGGTTCAAGTTCAGATCCCCGGGGCCCGCCTAGTCCGTCTTCGGCGTAACCCCTTTCAGGGCCGGATACAAATTGATTGGGAATCGGTCGGTGCTGGCCTGACCGGGTTTGAGGTCGTCCGGCGTACACCCTCGGGAAGCCGGTCACTGCTGCTCGCGGCACCTAGCGTTGACACTTACTTGGATCTCGACATTGAAGGTAATACGCCCTACGAGTACGAAATCCGGACCACTGTCTCTGCGGGTGCGACCCTCACTAGTGCGTCGCAGAGCACGGAGGTCTACTCGCTCGCACGCACCGAACCTGTATCACTGGGCAGGGTCGGACTGGCCACCGGCTCGTCGGTCTCATCGATTACCCTCTACGCCCTAGTCCCACGGACCTTTGGGATCGATCTCAGCAGCTACAGATACTTTTTTGGTTCCTCCTTCGACGGCTCGCAGACCGTCGGTGCGATTCGGGAGGAGACTAACGCCCTTGAAGCCAGCGACGTGGACGTAGCAACACTGCAAATCGCCGGACCGACTGTGTTTAGACCCGCAACAGTGGGCAATTGCATATACCTTGCAGGGACAAACGCATCGGGTGACCAGGTCACCATACGGGCGTTCAGTCTGCCGAACCTCACTGCTAAGTGGAAGGGACCCCTGGACTGGCCGCTCTCAGACGGCGCCGTCGTGTCAGCCGTACAGGCCGGCGACGGAAACCTATACGTATCTGGAGGTGGCAGCCTGAGAGTCTACACACCCCAAAACGCAGAACTCGTGAGATACGGCCTCTCCTTCTCCGACCCCACAAACCTTGCCGGAGATGCTTCTGCTTTGTGGGCTGTCCTCGGCGGCGAGGGGCGTGTCGTTCGCTCGGACATCTCGGCCGGGCTTGGTCAGACGATCAACTGGGAAGAGGTCACCTTTCCCATTTCGCTTGTCCCGACGTGTCTGACACTGAACCGATTCAGCCAAATATTCGTCTTGGATGCAACTGCTCAGTGCGTACACGCCTTCGATATTGAACTGTCTCACCTGCTATCGTGGACACTGCCCGAGGATGACTACCATCAAGGCGGCCTGTCTCTCGATGGTGGTCCCGGAAACCTGATCCACGTCTTCAGCTCCAAAGGAAACGTCTACACATACCTGCCCTGATGAATACTTGGCTGAGAAAAATCGCGTGCCTGGTTGCACTTGTCTGCCCAACAACGGCTGCGGCTCAGGGGACCATCGCAGCCGCTGAGCGTGCCTACTTATCGGAAGCATATGCCGATGCCCTCGACCAGCTTACAAACCTACCGGGCATCCTGGAAATTGCACCGATCTTCGACCAAGTCCGGGGGGAGGACCGAGAACAGATTCTGTTCGACCTTGCTCGGTGCAGGTTTGCACTGTTCGATTCTGTCGGTGCGGACCTTGTTATCCGCGAGCTCTTCAGAAACGACCCTGGGCAGGCTTACGGGGTAATGGACCTCCAGAAAGACGACGCATTGACACAGGTTCTAGCCTCCCTGAAGCTCATGCGACGAGTTCAGATGCAGGAGCGTATCAACGAAACCTCTCCGCTTAAGGGGGCGGTGCGATCTCTTGTTGTCCCAGGCTGGGGACAGATCTATCGGGGAAGGAGATCAAGGGGTCGAATTATCGCGGGAGGGTTCGCAGTGCTCGCAGCCGGATGGTATTTGGCGGATCGCTCCTATCGGACCGCACTGAACGAGTACAGCAAGACGTCAGAACGTGACCTGAACCTGCCTGCAAGAACGGGGGGGGCCAACGATCCAAACCCGTTCGATGATCGCTTTGCAACGGTCGAGTCTCGGGCATCCACTGCACGAACCCTGGGCCTGGCACTCGTCTCGGTCTGGTCTTATAGCGTCATAGAAAACCTAATCGTCCAGCCCGGCCGCGTCGCCCTACAGATTCCACTCGACTGACGCAGATGCTCCGCCTATTCCCATCGCTCATCCTTCTCCTACTGCTGGCTCTAGACCTGCCGGCCCAATCGGTCGTGTCTCTTTCGGCCCCCAGGATCGCCGTCGCACCATTTGCCTATCCCGGTGACTCGGATTACGGTGTCTTCATCGCCGATCGGCTTGGCGCGGAGCTGATGAGACGGTCATACTCTGAAGCGCTCGGCCGTCGCCGGTTCGTTCTGGTCGAACCCGACACTCTAAGGGCAGAGCTTGTGCGCTTGGTTGTTTCAGTCAAAGATCGAGTCCAGGCGGATGCGCTCGAGAGACTCCGCAGGCGTACCCGTGCGGATTTCGTGCTCACGGGCACCGTGGAATCCGCTGGGATCCGCACAATACGGGCACGTTTTGTGGACCTGTCTACGGGCAGAATTATCTGGTCGAGTGAGATCCATGACGACCCGGCCTGGACCTGGACGAAGGCGAACAAGAACGTCGGTGATATCCCTGCAGAAGAAATCGTATCCCGTCTGGGGTTCTCAAAGGCAGATATCTCACCACCACCACCCGATATCGAAGACCTTCCGACTGAAATCATGATTCAACCCATCTTTACCACTGAATGGGCGTATCTCGCGGCGGACTGCCGGATAGCGATCCGTCAGGGGATGACGCGAGATGCAGTCTTCTCGCTCGTTCCGGGTGAGATCAAGGGGCGGGACAATCAGCAACTCGTCCGGATCGGCGCGCAGGATCGGGAGCGCGCCATGGAGACTACAATAGCCGATGCCATCCTTTGTGGTAGCATCGCCGTCACTGGCGAAGCAGGCACGATCCACAACCTCGGTTTGTCATTGCGGCTAGTCGACGTTGAGC
>DPVD01000238.1:8822-9299 GCA_003526745.1 Candidatus Latescibacterota bacterium | reverse complement strand
GCAGGATGTATGGCGTCAATGCAACCGGGCCGGCGCCGACAGGAGCGACCCGCGAGTTCTACATCGACAAGGGTGGGATCCCGATGAAAGGAATCCTTAGCGTGTCGATCCCCGGCATCGTGGACGGCTGGCTGATCGCACACCGACAGCTTGGCAAGCTGCCCCTGATCGACGTGTTCGGGCCGGCGATCGAGCTCTGCGAGCACGGCTTTCCTGTCAGCCACAAGCTGGCAAGTGCGCTCGCCACCGAACACGATCGTTTCGGTGCTGACCCCTATACGCAGCCGATCTTCGAGCCCGACGGCCGGCCACTGACACCAGGCGAGGTGCTGTATCAGAGGAATCTCGGCAACACGCTCCGTGCCATCGCTACACAAGGTCGTGATGCCTTCTATGAGGGCGACGTAGCTGCGCAGATCGCCGCGTTCTCGGATGAATACGGCGGCCTGATCACCCAAGAGGATCTAGCCCGCTTCC
>DPVD01000238.1:0-8517 GCA_003526745.1 Candidatus Latescibacterota bacterium | reverse complement strand
ATCTAGCCCGCTTCCGCGCACGGTGGGACGAGCCAATACACGTCGACTACCACGACTATCGCGTCTACGAGATGCCGCCAAACTCGAGTGGCCACATCTTGCTGCAGGAACTCAACATCGTCGAGAACTTCGACATCCCTTCTATGGGTTGTCTGTCCCCGGACAGCATCCATGTCATGGTCGAAGCCAAAAAGCTGGCCTTTGCCGATCGCGAGCGGCATATGGCCGACCCTGACTGGATCGATGTCCCGCTCGACACGATGCTTTCGAAGGATTATGCTGCGGCGCGAGCAGGACAGATCAACCACACAAAGGCAGCGGATGTGGTCGAAACAGGGATCCCCGAGTCAGAAGACGAAACGACGTGTTTGACGGCCGCAGATGGTGACGGGAACGCCGTGTGCATCCTGCAGAGCATCCAAGGCGGATGCGGATCAAGCCTGATTGCGGGAGAAACAGGTATCCTACTCAACAATCGGATGACCTACTGGCATTTGGAGAAGAACCATCCGAACGATCTGGCGCCAGGAAAACGTGTCCGTCACACGATGAATCCGGTCATTGCGACACGAGGCAACGAACCCGTGATCGTCTGCGGCACGCCGGGCGCAGATACACAGGTCCAAACTAACCTGCAGCTCCTGACCCATGCTATCCACTTCGGAATGACGCCGCAGGAAGCTGTCGAGGCGCCACGATGGCGAAACCTGCAGAACCCTATGGAGTCGACAGTCCCTCACACTTGTGAAGATCGTCTTCAGCTGGAAGCTCGCTTCGATTCGACTGTCCGGAAAGAGCTTGAGAGAAGAGGCCACAAGGTCGAAATTCTTGGCAATTGGGGTGGTCCGGGCAACGCGCAGTTCATATCGAGAAACGTCCAGTCGGGTGTCCTGTCCGGTGGTGTGGATCCACGTCGCGACGGATATGCGATCGCTTTGTAAGGGTGATAGGATATGCGACCGATTCGAAGAAGTGCCTCCCGAGTGCCTCGGTAATCACCATACCGCCTTCGGCCAGCGCCGTGGACGGGTCACCCTTCAAAAACCTGAAGCTGAAGAACTCGAAATAGTCTGAGGCGATAGCAGTAAAACACACCTCGAAGACCTTATCATTCCCGAACATCCAGATTCTATCGTCCCAGAACCGGTAGGCCACTTCCTCTGAGGGATACGTCTCTAAAACCTCCTGAGCGAACACCTCCGAAACGTTCTTGCCCTTACAGAATCCTAGTTTCGACTCAAAGAATACGCGACAGATCAGGTCACCGTTCTCGTAGGTGTTTGCTGAATACGAATTCTCGTTGAACGAACAGGACCACGAGGATACAGCAGGCCAATCGCACCTCAAGATCGGCGATGTTGGTTATTACGCGGAGGGTGTCTCTGGAGGTTGCGGATGGTGATGGAGTTACGAAGCATAGAAACGTAACTCAGAGTCAGGCAAAAAAAGACCAGCCCAGGATGGGTTCTGTGTCGGTCCCAAAAACGACGTAATTGCAGTCTCTCAAGCGATGCTCGCACGCGTCAGTGAACCTTCACCGAATACGATGGGCCATTGATGACCACGCTGCGAAACTGTCGCGGCATCCATGTAGCATACACTAAAGGCACGTCTAGGGATTTCGGTCGAGTTGACCTCAGAGCTGTGCAGCAGCCAGTTGTGGAGGAGGACGCCTTCACCTGCTTTGAGCTCTAAATACTCGGGCTCGACCTCTGCAACAAGTTGATCGATCTGATCCGAGTTCAGGAAGCCTGCGCCGCTGTCCGGATTCAACAGCTTATCCTGCGACCCGGGGACTATTTTTACGCATCCGTTCGCGATCGTCGCGTCGTTAAGCGCCGCCCACACGGTAACTTGCGGATCTCGATCGAGATCGGACCACCGGTCCTGATGCCATTGGAGTTCCGTTCCCTCACGGGCGGGCTTGTTCATAAACATCGCCCTGAAGC
This sequence comes from Candidatus Latescibacterota bacterium, assembly GCA_003526745.1. Lineage (GTDB taxonomy): Bacteria > Latescibacterota > UBA2968 > UBA2968 > UBA2968 > UBA2968. Next base: position 6,568 of record DPVD01000238.1, on the reverse strand, counting down.
ACGCGACAGCTGTGTCATTCCCATATACTCGTTTGCAGATGTGTTGCATCAGGGGTTTCTGCATATAAGCCAGATAATCTGGATCGTACTCAAGACCTTGAATTTTCCTGTATGCGAGCGTCGCCCCTTTGTGGCCAACGCTCTGTGGCCCTGGTCGACCGTCTCTTTCTGGGTCGCTGTCGAGCTGCATCATGGTCCGACCGTAGTCGACATTGGCCGTCCCGAGCATGATATCGTCTATCCGCTGTCCAAGAACAACGAGCTCTTCGTTGTCCAGCACCCGCCCGAGACGCACGTATCCTTCCCGGCTGAAATGGCCCCACTCTTCCTCTGTAAGTGATTCTCGCACCATAATTTTCTCCGTAGCCTTGGTGATACAAGATATTACTCGAAGGGACCAGCGACAAGCTGACTGATCCAGCTGGGGCGAGCGTGTGAAGATCAACAGATGTGCACAGAGCTTCTACACTCTAACCGCTACACCCAACGCCCTGATTAATTGCCAACCCTCACATCTCAGGCGCAGTCTACATTGTTCGAAATCTTGGAGTGCAACTGACTACAGACTAATACTGGCGGCAGCTGGTGGGGGCAAACGGGCGTTCAGCACGCAGGTGCAGCGGTGTGTTCGGCGCGCCATGGCCTTGCTGTCCGAGGCTGTTCCACGACCCTGAAAAAACCAAGGGTCCTGCCAACCACCGGCTTCTTTATCTCGCCGTATAGTCCGCATCGAGCACACAAGGAAGCCCGTCTCTATCCATCAGAGCGATACGAACAAGGCCGTGTATCAGGAAACTCGGTCCCATTTGAGATTCATACCAGTCGATACCTGCGGCGCCTCTTGGAAGAGGGGAGTCGCAGTAGACCCGGTTAAGTCGCTTGGCGAGTGATAAACCTCGGTCCAGCCATCTGTTGTCGCCCGTCACGTCGTAAAGGTCGGCAAGGAGACCGAGTCCAAGACCGGCATCCATGGCGGGGACGGCAACTTCTTCAGGGAACGATGTCTCCGCATACGCTTCACCGACTGCGGACGCCCAATCCAGAAGCCTCTCATCGTTCGTGATACGATAGCCGCACAGGCAGGTTAGAGCGACGTAGCTTGCGGGCCAGACGCCGTAGACACTTCCCCACACGGGCATCTGGCTGACAATCTGTCCCGATCCGCGTCGGGAAGTCATCACGAAGACCTTCGCTTCCAGGTCGTGTGGCGCTGCAAGAAATCCATTCACATAGGCATCCGCTCGTTGTCGCATCACGGCTGCAAGTTCGGTGTCGCGTGACCCGACGAGAGATGCTGCTTCGAACAGGCTGATACCGAGCGACAGCGTCTGCCCGGGCGCATTCACCTGGTGGAAGGACTCATCATCGACTGGTGAGCGACTCTCGATCAGCAGCAGGTTCTGGCCGTCCCGCCTCGGCCACCAGTAGTCGAGCATCCGGCGGATTCGATCCCTGAAGTCTTTTCTTCCAGATCGGTCATACGCGAACGCCCAGTCGAAGATGTAGAATCCGCCGTGACGCGGGAAGTCGCACGAGCGGGCACCTCGTTTGTAGGGCAATCGATCTTCGATGTAGGCGTGCCTGATGTACTCCTCTTCGATCTCCCGCGGGTCGCTCTCGGTCCAGTGCCCGTCTAATCCCTCACCGAATCGATACACGCACTCCGAATCGATCGCGTGAATCTTCTCCCATAGCCAAAGCGGCGCCTGACGCAGATGGTCGTGCGTGACCGCCGGATTTCCAGGGTTGTCACGGAGCAGGTAGCTGTTTCCTACACCGTCATCTGCGAGATGCCAGTAAGCGTGTTCGCCCCAAGGGAAGATGCCTGTGGGTGTATTCGTGCAGTGTGTCACAAATCGCTCTAGATAGCGGTCTGCAGCGCCAGCATAATCGGATCGGCCTTCGGTTTCGGCGAGGGCATACATCGTCTTCAGAAGCGCCTGATCGTGGATCAGGTTGGCGCCGAGATGGGATCGGTCGCCGTCTCGTTGACCCGGGATGGCTGGTGGGAGTTTCGTTAGCATGGCTCCCGATTTGCGATCGAGGATCGACGGGATGAGGCCTTGGTAAGGAACGGAGGCTTCGATCAGCCCTTCGATTGCCTGTAGTGTGCGGTTTAGCATTCGGAGATCCTAGCGGGGAAACGGGAATGGAGGCCAACGAGAGATAGAGACCTACTATGCACGGCACGCAACATTACAGAAACGAGAACTCCTATCAGATAAGGACTGAGACGAGCAGGAGCGTAGGCGAGAAGGAGAACCTGGTGTTTCGACTGCTCGACTAATGCTTGCTCTAAAGAGCCCGCCAGTATTCGAGCCAATTCTTGTATCCTTTCTCAACCGGCTCGATATGTCCCACTTCGAATTCCAGAGCGTATTCAGCTGTGTATCCGAGCCCCTCGACCGTGTCCCAGACCCACTGGACGTCGATCGTACCCTCACCGAGCATGCAGCGTTCCCATTTACCCTCGGTGTTGTAGTAGCCGTCTTTGATGTGGACGTGGACGATGTGGTCCTGCAAGATGTCTAAGGCCTCTTTGTAGTCAGTATCTGCGGCCATAAGGTTGCAAGGTTCATAGAGAATGCCGAAACGTTTGGACCCGACTTTGTCGCAGATCTCCAGGCAGGCCTCTGGGTTTCCGGAGATCTCGGTGCCGTGGTTCTCAATCCCCAAGACAATGCCGTGCTTTTCGGCAAGTTCGACAGCGTTCTTGAAATGCGGGACAAGTGTATCGATCTCGTCTCTCTTGCCCGTGCCAGGGGCGACACGGATCGTGCGGGCACCCAGTCGCTCGGCCGCTGCGAGCGTGAGTCGCATCTCATCAACTGCGCGATCCCGTTCTGCAGGATCCTCGGAGGAAAAGCCGCGACCACAGTAGGCACCGATATTAGCGACTCGAATGCCATAATGCTCACAAAGACGTTCCAATTCGTCGATGCTATAATCGTCATCAACAACAGAAAAATGTGGCATGCGGGCGAGCAGGTCGATCTTCTCAAACCCGGACTGGCTGATCACATCTAACGCATAGTCGAGTGGTTGTCCCTTAAGTGGAAACGTGCACGCGCTAACCCGTTTGACATCCACGATTACCAGCTCCTCAGGCTCTCACGACGCCACTGACCACAAGGTTCGCATATTCACCGATCAGCGGCGCCATCTGGCGGAAACCGATCTTGCCGCCTCCGAGAATCGGGCCGTAGGTGGTCTCGTCATCGACCCAGTCAAAAATCAGGAGTTCGTTGATCGAGAAGACAACATGGTTTTCGCACTTGATAAGCTTGATATGATACGGGGGAGTAGCATCGCAAACCGAAGGCAGAGGGTCGGCACCCTGGCAAACGAGATGGAAACCGTGGCTCTTCCGCAGGTTGCACGTCTGGAAGGCCCTCTCATCCGATGCCTTTCTACGAAAGTAAGAGACGTGAAGGGCGTTGATATCACTTGAGTGATACTGCTTGTACTCCCCTGCCCGCTCATCCAGACTAGAATCGAATAGGTTTTGGCCCTCCCTTCCCTTCGCCGAGAAGAACAAAATACACAATCCCGGCTCGCGAACCGGCCACCAATCCCAGGTTACAGTGATATCGGATTGAAAGTCTTCGGGACACCAGTAGACGAAGTTCGCCGCCTGCCCCTCCCCCGGGTCGCGGCAATTCTCCATTCGCATACGGCCTTGCGGGAAGGTCACGGCCGCTTCACCTTCCATCCGGAAGCCAACGACATCGGTGGGATCCGTGAGGGCGTTTTCATACAACGTGTCGGTTAGTTCGTAGGTCATCTATGCTCCTGATCTTGTCGCTGTCAAATCTGCCTCATTCGGTCCCTTACACAAAGTCCGGCCACGAAAGACACGAGATGGAGTGGCGCCTAAATTACGAGTTTGCTTTACTTAGATACAGTCGCACTGGCCTTCAAAGAAGATGGGACTGGACCAGGCCATCCGGACGGACACGAGTGGATCCGATACGTCTCTTTTGATGTCATCCAGCCTTTTCCGTGGGCCCGATGCACCATGATCTATGATTGGGGAGCGTAGGATTGGGACGGCGACGCGAACCTTCCGGGGGTCACCAAATGTCACCTGTTGGCTGACACGAGGTGCTTCGCCGTGTTCCAGTCGGCGGCGTTGTCACGGATCACACGTCCAAGGAAATCGAAAATATCCAAGTCCGAGGCGATCGAGATCAGTCCGTGGATCAGGGATATCATTACGACAGGCTCAGAATCCGATGTCGATTGTTGCCCGGAGAATGCGGCGACGAACACGAAACAACAAGTAAAGGCAACCTGTCCATCACCATCGAAATCCAGGCTGGGCTACGCCTGAAGGTCAGCAGTCAGACAGACTAGGACCAGCAAGATCGATAGAATCCGATCAGGCCCGGTAGTTCCAGACGACTACTTCGGAAGCATCGTCGAGGGCTTTCCGGTGGACAGGATCGATTGTCCAACCGATCCCGCCGAACACATCGTTTACATGTTCGGGCCGATCGGGACCGATTATAGGCGCCGTAACCTGTGGATGGTCAAGTATCCAGGCGATCGCGACCTGTGCAGGCGTCTTGTCCATTTCCTTGCCTATGTCGACGAGAAGCTGGATGATGCGGTCGACCTTGTCCGACAGGGTCTTTGCGAGGTCCATTCGCCCGCTCGCCCAGGGCGTGCCGTCCGGTGGTGTCTGTCCCTTTCTAAACAGCCCTGACAGCAGTCCGATGGCCAGCGGGCTGTATGTCATAACGCCTACCCCATACTTCTCTACAACTTCGGTCAGTTCACCTTCCACATCGTATCGGTGCAGAAGGTTATACTCATTCTGTGTCACCACCGGCGGCGCAAAGCTCTTGGCCTTACAAATCCCAATATGCTCCATCAGTCGCCAAGGCGTGTGGTTGCAACTTCCGACATAGGTCACCTTTCCTTGGCGCACGCCATCGTCGAGGGCTCGCAGCGTCTCTTCGGAGGGTGTCTCGTGATCGATATTGTGTAGCAGGTAAATGTCGATGTGATCCGTCTGGAGTCGCTTCAAACTCCGATCGAGCTCCCGCATCACGCTGAAGCGTGAGGTACCGAAATCGTTCGGGCCGTCCCCCATACGGCTCCACACTTTTGTTGTCAGCACGACGTCGTCTCTCACACCCTGCAGCGCTTTTCCGACGATGGTCTCACTCCGCCCCTGCCCGTAGAAGTTAGCACAGTCAACGAAGTTGCATCCGAGCTCGAGTGCACGGTGGATGACCTTCTCGCAGATTGCGTCGTCGTTCTGGCCGCGGAAAGCGGTCCCGAGACAGATTTCAGAGACTTTGACGCCGGAACTACCCAACTGGCGGTAATTCATATCTTGTGTGCCCACATTTTGCCAAGCATAAGAGTATCCTACCAGGTTGCAGCGTGCGATTGATTATAGAAGATGGCAAATCAAGAATTGGGGGCGCGCAATACTCGATTCTCGATTACCAATAGTGCTTCGCCTCAGGCAACGGAACCGGCTTCCTATCTTCCGTTCCGACACTCCAATCGGTCAGACGGAGGCGCATATCTGCAAGGATGTCCTTGTACGAATCGTCCGATGCAACGTTTCGGAGCTCCCAGGGGTCGCTTGTGAGGTCGTAGAGTTCGTCAAGATCGCCCATCGGGTCGTGTATGTATTTCCACGTCGATGTACGGACCATTTTTCGGCGGCCTTCGGCTTCTCGCCATTGGAGCGATTTGCCCATAGCGGAACGACCGTGTGGTCCTAAAAGCTGGTTCAGTTCGGCCATACCGAAAGCAGGACCACCTGCGCCGTATTCGGAGAAGGTCGTGTCTCTGGGAGAAGCGTTTGTGACAGTCGGCAAAGGCTCGCCTTCGAAGGATGGTTGTTGATCGAGGCCCTGCAGCTTGAATAGCGTAGGTACGATATCGATCAAGTTCGCCATGCTCTCGTCGACCTCACCCTCTGGCAGGCGTCCCGGCCACGACACGATCAGGGGGACACGCGTGAGACAATCGTAGAAGGCGCCGCCCTTGGCAATCATGTTGTGCTCGCCCGCGAAGTCACCGTGATCGGAGCAGAAGACGACAATAGTGTTGTCACGAAGGTCAAGCCGATCAAGCGCATCGAGGATCTGGCCGACGCCGTCATCAAGGAAACGAACCATCGCGTGGTAGACACCGACAACACCCTTCTTGTCCTGCTCGGTGTCGTCCGTCATCCCGATCATCTCGTAGAGGACGCGGTTTCGTTCCGAAGCCGTGCCGTCCAAATACTCATCCTCCCGGTGTGGGGGCATCTCGATGTCGTCCGGTCTGAACTGGTCGACGTAGGACACCGGGGCTTCGTATGGCGTATGAGGATCGGGAATCGAAACCCAGAGAGCGAACGGGTCCTGTCCTAACTGTTCGAGGAACCGTACGGTCTGTCCACAAACCAGCCCGGTGGAGTAGTCTTCGAGCGGATAGTCCGACTCTCCGTAAGTGAAATGCCGACTCACCTTCGGCATGTTCCGGCGAACCGTATGCGCCTCGCGGATCGATTCGATCGGGCGGAACCAGTCCATTCCTTTCGTCTCCTCCGCCCATTCAG
>DPVD01000326.1:0-7178 GCA_003526745.1 Candidatus Latescibacterota bacterium | reverse complement strand
GTGATCGACGCGCCGAACTCACGTTTCACAAAGGCTTCAGTGTGTACCATACCGGCGAGCGAGACAAGCGCCTGAATCCGGGTATCTTTGCTGGCACTGAGCACCCCGACGGCGCCACCCATGCTGTGTCCGATGTAGATGATGTTCCAATCGTCGAGTTGATTGATCACACAGCACAGATCCTCGACTTCCTTCGATACGGTCGAATCCTCGAACTGTCCCTCCGAATCCCCGTTACCGCTGAACGAGATTCGCAAGGTAGGGATGCCGCCCGCCGAAAGCGCCCCAGCTAAGGCGACGACAAAGGGACGATCCTTGTTACCCGTGACACCGTGACCGATCACGACGATGGACTTTTCCTCCTCGTCGCCAGGATGGAACGTGTAGTCGATTTTCTCGCCTTCGAGATTCCTGATATCACCAAACATGGAGCTCCTGTGCGTTGGACTGTTCTGTTGAGTTGCGTGTCCTGCTAGCCTGCGGCGGTCTGGGCGCTGTGTTTTTTCCTGCCCAGCTGATTGCCCTTGTCCGCCGCATCAGCGTTACGGTCTGCGGCCACTCTGTCCTTCCGCATCTGGGAGACCGATTTCGTCTTGAGGCGGGCAGCTCCTCGGGTTTTCCGAGTTCCGAGTGGTTTCTCGGATGCGAGCCGCTTACGCGCGGGCGCGATCGCTTTCTTATACTGAGGCAGCCAGTTTGACTGCGCAACAAGCATATCGTCAACCATCTGCCAGATTTCGGGCGGTGAACAGACGGCTCCGACGAGCGGGTCCATCAGGAAGGCCTGCTTGAGGAGATCAACGTCTCCGTGAACGGCTGCTTCGACGGCCAGCTTTTGAACTTGGATCGATGCATTGCAGACAGCGGTGCATCCGAGTGGCAGGTCACCGACCTTCGGGATGTTCACCCCGTTCTTGTCAATGTATCCGGGCACCTCGACGATCGCTTCGTCGGGCAGGTTGGTGATTGCGCCGTTGTTTCGGGTGTTGAAGTGCCCTCTGTAGGTACGCCCTGTTTCGCGCCCCTCGATGATCCAGCTGCCGTGCTCTTCCGATCGGCGTCCTTCGGTGTAGTCTGGTGGATCGGCCTTCATCCAGTTTGGGAAATCGGTTTCGAACCAGTTCCGGCCTTCCTTGCAGACGCGCAGGTATCCGCCGGTCTCTCCGTGGATCCAATTTCTCAGGTCGATCCAGCCCTTGATTTCTCGTGGTCGTTTGCGATACCAGGGAACATACTCGGAGACGTGACCGTTCGATTCAGTGGTGTAGTAGCCGAAACGTCGAAGCATGTCGATTCGGACCTTCTCCGTTTTGCTGTAGACAGGGTGTTGCTCGAATCCTTCAAGGAGCTTTCCCGTCCAGTCTTCACCTTTGTATAGTACCTGTATATACCACGTCTGATGGTTGATGCCCGCGCAGATGATGTCCACATCCTTCTTTGTCACCGGCTTGTATCCGCGGCTGTCGCTTGGCGTCCACCTGTTGACGAGTCCCTCTATGACCTGCACGATCTGGTGGTGTCCGCCCTGAACACCGTGGCACAAACCCAGGGTGTCGACATCGCCATATTGGAGTGCGGCCCAAGTGTTCATGGCCATAGGATTCGCGTAGTTCAGGAACAAGGCTCCGGGTTTTGCGACCTCGCGTATGTCTTTACAAAAAGCGAGCACTTGAGGAATGTTACGCTGGCCGTACATGATGCCGCCCGCGCAGAGTGTGTCTCCGACACACTGGTCGACACCATACTTGAGTGGGATGTCGACGTCGAGCTGGAAGGCATCGAGCCCTCCGATCCTCGTGGTGTTGAGGACATAATCCGCACCCTCGAGCGCTCGTCGACGGTTCAGCGATGTGGTCAACTTAGCGGGCAGCCTGTTGGCCTTGATGTCTCTCTTCGCCAGCTTCGAGATCATGTCGAGGTTGTTTCGGTTGAGGTCATGGAAGGCGAACTCGGTGTCTTGAAACTCTGGAACCATCAGGATGTCGCCCATCAGGCGGCGAGTGAACCCGATACTGCCGGCACCGATTACAGCCACTTTGATCGACATACGGAGTCCTTTTGTTGCGTGGGTTGCTGCTGATTCGTTAGGCCCTAATGAAGATAATCGACTGGGCTAAGGCAAGCTTGGCACTGCTGATCCCGGGTCTTGCGATCCCTTCATTTTTGTCCGAACTCCCGAAATTATCCGTGGGATCACGCTTTTGATACCTTGAGCCGGACGAGAGCTGGGTGAGCCCGGGATACTCTGACCCTACTACTGTGTTCTGATGGCGACTGGAGCCAACTGGGTCGCTGTGAACGCTGTGCTTGTATTCGTCGTGATGGAACAGTGTCGTTCTGGACACCCGACGAAGGATCGCCGAACACTGGACAGAACCGATCTGGGTTGCACCCGCGATGAGACTCAAAGTGTGTATCAATAATCATCGGGCGCACTGGTGACCGGGGTTTTCGTCGGCGAGACGAGATTCGCTGCGAGACGGAGGAGGAAAGGGACCGATACCGGGAAGGCTATAAACGATTGATCGTAGATATGGTTGAAGTGCGCTCGGATGTGGTTACCGTGGAAGAACGTGCCCTCAGGTCGTAGAGGAAGAAATCGTGCGGAACCAATTCGAACAGAATCTAGTGCTTTGAAGAGGGCTAGCCTGGCTGTCGGAAAAGAGATGGTTTCTGAGTGCTTGGGTCAGGTTTGTGGTTTAAAGATAAGCCCGGATCAAGGAGGCCATCTCCGTGAATCCCTTCTTTTCAGCCCACGCGAGCGGAGAGGCCCAAATGGCACCCGAAAGGGACGGATCCGCTCCGTGGTCTAAATACAGCTCTGCGAGCTCTCGTCTTCCCCATCGTACTGCCCATCCGAGTGGTGATGAAAGAAGAAGCTCGTCCAGAACGTTCAGGTCTGCACCGTGATCGATCAGGGTCGTTGCAAACTCGACTCTTTCTAGTTTGGTCATGATCGGCTGGTTCCAGACAGACCCGCAAGCGGCGAGCCTGTGTGCCAGACGATATCCGAACCGTCCGACCACATTCGGATCAGCGCCGTGATCGAGGATCATCTTGAAGATTCTAGGGTAGACCGTTCGATCGAAATCCGTGTGTTTACGGTGCGGATGCAGACGCCAGAGTCGAAGTGGCTGTTCGAGGATGCTCATCCACCGTCTATCCGTCGGTTTCCAGTCCAAGATACGCAGGCAGAGACCGGTTAGGTTGATGTCGCCGCCACATCCTGCGGACCATAGGAGTCGTTCCGCAAGATCCGGGTCGTTTTGGAGGTGAACTGACGCGGCGGCTGTCTCACCCTCCAGCCCCGCGAACTGCGCTTCGAGTACGCCGCCATACCGGAGCAGAAGACCTTTCATCTGCTCATCGCGATTGTTATACGCGCGGCTCATGGGCGTGCCGCTAGCGTAGACGCACGCGTTCGGGTCGGCGCCCGCTTCTAGAAGCGTTTTTGCTATTTCGATCTGACCGTCACCTGCAGCGGCCCAGAGTGGCTGTCCCCAACTCGGTGGTCTGGATTCGTAATCTGTCAAAAGATGGCGGTCGTCAGGGTCGCATCCCAGCTTGAGCAAAAGGCTGACCATCTCCAAGCTATTTGACCGTACAGCGGCTTGGAGCAGGCCTTGTCGTTTCTCGCCGTCGTTTCTGAATCGATCCGGTGACTTGCTAAAGTGCTGCCTGACTGCGTCCTGGTCTCCCAAGGCAATCAAGGTCTCAAGGCTGGCTTTGCACCCAGCTTGGAGCAACATGCCGATGGCGATCAGGCATCCCTCGTTCACCGGGTTGTTGCGCGAACGTACGTTATTTGCTGCGCCGTCGAGTGGCGAAGTGCCGGTCGGAGTCAGGTGCATGTGATCTGCTCCGCGGAGAAGGAGCTCGTGGACCAGTCTGTGACGTCCGTAGCTCGCGGCAGCGTAGATCACGCTCTCGCCATTCCGGTGACAGGCGTTGAGGAGATCAGTGTCGGCGTCGAGGAGGGCAATAGCGCGTTCATCATCTCCGGACTGCACTGCCTCGAAAAGGGCATCGTTCTCTTCAGATATCGTGATGTTCTCGCACGCAGCGAGCTGAAGCTTCTCTTCTTCGGCCCGAATGACCTGCACGATGCCGTTGAGTCCACGTTCTTCGGCCATCGTAAGAGGACCAGTGGCATCGCGGTGAGGATAGATGCCCTGATCGATTTTGGCGCCTCTTTCGATCAGCGCCCGTACCGCGTCCTCGTGTTCGTTTAGAACTGCAAAATGAAGGGCTCGATGCTCGTTGTTTTCAGCGACGTGCACGTTCACGAGGTCCGGTTGAGCCTCCAGGATCTCGGTAATCCGGGATACGTTTCCATCGGTAGCCGCGTCGCAGAGGTCGGCTACTTTGTAGGCAGCATTAGCCATTGTGTAGTCCAGTGGGGTCTTGGTCGATGAGTCGATCCGTCCCTTACTCGTCCGTTTCCTCACGATCGTCATACATCCGCAGGATACGGACTGTCGCATCTTGCTTTTGATTGATCGCAAGCTGAATCGGATTGCAGCGGGCGGAGAGATTTGCCCCAAAACGGACGAGCATCTCCGCCAGTTCGCAGTGTCCCAAGTAGGCTGCCCATCCCAGTGCTGTGTACTGGTGCTCCTCGTCGCTAAGCTCAAGGTCCGCCCCGAGCCCATAGAGCAATGCCGTCATCTCGATGTTTCCATGCCTCACTGCAACGTGGATCGGGGCCAGGCCTTCGTGGCCGTCGAAGGTTGCAATTCGGTTCACGGCAGTAGTGTCCGCATCTGAAAGGGCCTTGACTTCTTGTCCATCGTTGGCTTTGACGGCTTTGTGGATGTCGGTTTCCATGCCTCTCTCCTGACAGGTGAACCTACAAAAAGAGGGTCTATTTTCCGGGCGTCAAGCGAGCGAACGAGCCCCAGGCGAGGTATGCATATGGTGAAAGCAGGACAATACGAAGATATGGAAGATATGAAGGAAATCAGGAGCCTGGTAAGGACTGGCGTGAAGTCGATGATTCGATTAGAATCCGAGCTATTCTGACTTAGGACACATTGGGATCAATGGGACCCAGCCTACCGCCTATCGGATCCAAGTATGGCGTCGCAGGTGATAGCGACAGTATTCTGAGCGTTCAGTCTTCTCGCGACTTCATGACCTGTCGTGGCCATGACTTCATTCCCGACAACGCGAATCAGTTCTGTCGCAACACGGTTTGCTTGGTAGGCATTGGTCGAGATTTCAGTGGCGACACCCAGCCGAGAAGCCCGTATGGCGTTGTCGAACTGGTCGAATCCGTAGGGACGGATGACCTGAGGTATGCCCGCCTTCATCGCCTGACTTGTCGTGCCGATTCCACCGTGATGGACGATCGCGGCACAGCGAGGGAGAAGCCAGGAGAAGGGGATGCTGTGGAAATGCCGGATCCTGGCTGGTAGCTCTGGTAACTGATCCGGGAAACGGGTCAGGACCAGGCCGCGCAGTCCTGCCTGAACACATCCTGCTACCGATGCCTCGTAATACGCAGCTTCCCCCGTTGTCGCCGTTCCAGATACGAACACGACGGGGGGATCGCCCTCGGACAGGAATGCTTCGACTGCGGGGTCCGGGTCAACCTCCCCCTGGTCATAGAGTGGGAAGTCTGTAAGATGGACACCTTTGGGCCAGTCTGGCTTGGGTTCTGCAAACCAGGAGGGGAACAAGCCGATTGTCAGATCAGGTGAGTGAATCCAGTCCTTGAAGATCCGTCGGACCGGTGGGAGTCCGATTGTTTTACGGAAGGCGTTGAGTCCCGGACACCAGATTCGATCGATCACCCCGCGATCGCCGATCCACCATACCGCGTTCTTGAGCGCGTCAGGAAACCACGACGGCATCTTGGTTTTCTGCACACGTGGCGGAGAGATGTTTGATCGGAAAATGGACGGGGCCAGATGGACAGGAATCCAAGGGATTCCGTGTTTCTCGTGGAGGATGATCGCCGCAAAGGCGAGCGAGGAACCAATGAGAATCGTATCATCGTCGGCGAGACGATTCATGGTATCGTATGCAATAGGGAGGTAGTTAGTGAGCGTGTCCGCGACGACACGCATGCCGCGTCGAGGATGCGTCAGATCGGGGTTATGGATGGTCCGTTTGTACTCGGATGCAGTTCCGACCGGCTCGCATCTTAGTTCCGCTTTGGTGATTACGTCCTCGAAGTAGCCGCTTGTGACGAGAACGACCTCGTGTCCACGATTCTGGAGTTCGCGACCGATGGCAATGAAGGGATAGATGTCTCCGTAGCTACCGTTCGGCGAGATTAGGAACTTCATCAACGGGCTTCGCGGAGCCAGACTTGCATAAAGCCCGGCTCCCTATTGTCCCACGCGTAGTAAGGGATTGCAGTGAAGGTTTGTGGTGATGCCTGGGGCTGTTCGCCGCTATAGAGAACGCTGTCGTCTGAGGAATCGATCAGACAGGATCCACTAAGCGTCGTGACCCCACCGAGCAGATCATGATCGTGATGTGTGGTAATCTCAGCGTCGACCGGAAGTGAGATCCGGCTAAGCGGTGTGATGTCGTTGTCCGTTTCCTCGAGACAGTAGATGAGCGGTCCGCGTCGAAGTGCGACCTTTCCTGCGGCCATCCTGACGCGTGGATTTGCGTAGACCCGTTCGACCGGCATCGGGAATTGGATTTCAATCGTGTCCCCGGTTTTCCAGCCCCTGTCGATGTGCGCGTATCCATTTCGGCTCACTCGATCGAGATCGATCGAGGTACCATTTAGTGTGATTGATGGATGCTTGCACCAGTCAGGAAGTCGGAGATTGATCCCGAACGTTCCAGAGCCCGACACATCGAGACCGATTCGAACATTGCCGTCCCACGGATACTCGGTTTCCTGATTCAGAACAACGCGCGAATCTCCGATCGCGAGTTCGCTTCTCCCAGCACAGTACAGATTGACCCAGGCAGCGTCTCCCTCGGAACAAACATACTGACCGAGGCTCGCCAGCAGGCGGGCGATGTTTGGGGGACAGCAGGCACATCCGAACCAGTCCTGCCGGTGATGTTTCCCGATGCTGGCGAGCGGGTTCACATAGAAGTATTGATCTCCAGTCAGTGAGATCCCGCTCAAGACGCCGTTGTAGAGCGCGCGTTCGATGATGTCGACGTACCGCCCTTCCCCGTAGTGCCTGAAGAGACGGTAGTTCCAG
>DPVD01000478.1:2284-5462 GCA_003526745.1 Candidatus Latescibacterota bacterium | reverse complement strand
ATTCGGGTCGAATCAGTTCGCTCTTGCACCGACGCGAACGATGGAAGGGAATGGGATTGCGGGTGGCGATTTGCACCTGCCGTGGATGATTCCTTTTAGACTCTACGAGGCGCATCTCAAGAGCCGCGCGGGGCTCAACGTGTCGGGGGCCACTTTTTTCGGCTGGCCCGTGATCGTGACGGGTCACAACGCGCGCGTGGCGTGGTCCTTCACCGCGAACGATGCCGATATCTTCGACCTCTACGAGGAGAAGCTCGATCCTGCTAACCCTAGGCGATACGTATTCGAACGGGAGAAGCAGCGGATCTCGGTTCGTAAAGAACGTGTGAAAGTGCGGTCGCAGAACGGGGTTGAAGAGGTGACACGCGAGTTGCAGTACTCGCAGCACGGCCCAATCTACAAAGTCGTGGACAACTGGGCGTATGCAGCCCGGACCACAGCCGACGACATTACAGATCTGATCGGTCAGCTTTACCAGATGAACAGCGCGAGGGATCTGCAGACATTTCGGGTGGCCTTGGCAAGGCTCGAGGTCCCACTCTTCAACGTCACCTACACGGATATCGACGGAAACCTGTACTATGCGTTTCTTTCGCGGACACCGATCCGAGCGGAGAAGTTCGACTGGCGCCTGCCCGTGCCCGGTTGGACGAAGGAGACGGATTGGAGCGGCATCTTGCCGTTCTCTCAACTTCCCCAGATCGTGAACCCTGAATCCGGCTTCCTCCAGAACTGCAACACGCCACCGGACGCAGTTACGACACCATCAACACTCGATCCAACGGCATTTCCCACCTATCTAGGATGGGGTGCTATGAACGATCGGGGACGTAGAGCGTTGACGTGGCTTTCCTCGAAACCTTTGGTTACGGTTGATCAGGCGCTGGCGTTCTCGAGAGACGAGTATCTACTGGCCGCCGAAGAACTCAAGGGGTTCATCCTTAGAGCTTATAATCGAAGCTGGCAGGAGCTTTACGACCCCGAAGCTCGACTTGCATCTGCCGTCTCCGTCCTCCGGGACTGGGACAACCGTGCATCCGTCGATAGTCGTGCTGTCGTCCTGTTTACGACTTGGAAGCGTAGGTTCGACGATCTGCATTCTCAGTTAGGCGAGCCCGAAAGGCAGGATCTGAAGATCGTCGAGCGGCTCGCGCTTGAAGCCCTGCAAGGGGCTGTGGCTTATATGCGGTCCACGTTCGGCCGTGTTGACGTGCGCTGGGGCGAAGTGCACCGTATCAAGCGTGGGACAGGACAGTACCAGCTAGGTGGCTCGCCACCGGGATGCGATGCCCTGCATCAGGTCTGGTCCAAGGTCGGCGAGGACGGAACGTTCACGATTACCGGAGGGCCTGCCTTTACGAGCGTCGTCGAACTGAGCGATCCGCCAAGAGCATGGACCGCTCTGCCGTTCGGTAACAGCGAGGATCCGGAGTCCGTTCATTTTTCAGATCAGGCCACCCTTCAGAGGACGAACACACTCAAGCGAACGTGGATGACCGATGAAGATGTTGTGGCCAATACAACGCGTATCCTGACCGTCCCGTTCGAGGATGGTGCGCTCGACCTCGAACGGCGGCGGGTAAGTTGGTTGCTCCGCGCTCGTCTGGCGCCCGTTCCCGATCGGGTCGACACGCTGGAAATCGAGGGGGAATCGGCCGATTAACGGTTGTAGGCTGCAGGATCGAATACTGAAATTGTCACACATGAATCATGCGGGAGACACGATTGGCTACATACAAGGTAGTGATGGAGATCGAATCGGATTGCGATCTGGAGCGTGTTCAGGCCATTTTGCCCAGTTTATTCAACCCGGATCCGGCGACGATCGAGGGCTGTAAGGCCTGGGCAAGCAAAGTTTTGGCGGTTGCTGAGACACAGTCCAGCAAGATGGGTAAGTCTTCCGGCGAGTAGGGAAGGGGACTGGTGTTGGACGACGGGGAGGACACCCTTATTGCAATCACGAAAGTGATCGAGTGCGAAGGTCGCGAAGTGCTGGCGTTTGCAGATGCCTTGCCGGCATTGGAAGAAGTCGGTTTCGAAGAGATTGATCTGTCGTAGAAATCGGTCTAGAGTATACGCGGTTGAAGCTGTTCAAGGTTTCTCATCTCGATCTCATCGATATCTATCAAGCAATACTGAACTGACTGGAGACGAATCATGGCGAAGAACAAGCCCAAGCGACCGATCGTCCACCATATGTGCTCGATTGGGACCCTTGGTGGTTACGGCGGGAAGTCCGGTGAGTGGAGCGTCGATCAGAAGCTCAAGCGGATACAAAAGGCCGGGTTCGATGGTTTCCTAGGTCGGATCCCGATGATCACGCGCGAAAGTGTCGAGAAGTCTGGACTGATCTTCGCCGCAACGACGGATATCGAGAATATTCCGGAGATCAAGGGCAAGCTGAGAGCGATTAATGCCGCCGGCGCACGTTGCGTAAACGTCCAGATGCTCGACCACGATACGTCCACAAGAAGAGCGGTCGAAGTTGCCCGGAGGGTGATCGGCGCAGCAGACGAACTCGAGATGGACGTGGCAATCGAAGTACACCGGGATACGTGCACCGAAACTCCTGAGAAGGCATACGCACTGGCCGCTGGTTTCGAGAAGGCGGAGAAGCGTCCGCTCAAGATGACATGGGACTTTTCGCATCCTGCGGTCGTGAAACATCTGAATCCGCCTTACTGGGACCGGCTCGCCGAGCGCGTCGATCTGATCCAGTATGCGCAGCAGTTCCACTTCCGGCCTTTCAATGGACACCACGCACAAGTACCAGCCCTGAATGGCAAGGGGGAGCTGACTCCTGAGTTTTTGGACTTCATGGAGTTTGTCGATCGGTTGCTTGGTGTATGGCTGGAAGCAGCCACGCCTGGTCGGGAGATGTTCGCGTGCCCGGAGCAGATAGCAGGAGGCTACATGCTCTCGGTCTTTGGCGACAGGTTCAAAGACGTTCAGGCCATCCGTAGGGCGATTGACAAGTCTTTCAAGAAACACCTGAAGAAGTGGAAGCCACCCAAGGGCGACTGAGAACCCGTTGAGCTTTGCCTGGGGCCTCCCACCGGAGGCCCTTTCTCATGGATACAGTCGCTTCGCTTGATCGTCAAAGTAACGCGCACTATCGGGTTGACTCTCACGGGCGTAGAGAGCGGACAGGTTGCGGCAGGCATTCACGTAACCTGGA
>DPVD01000478.1:0-2046 GCA_003526745.1 Candidatus Latescibacterota bacterium | reverse complement strand
AACGCGCACTATCGGGTTGACTCCAACGGGTGTAGAGAGCAGACAGGTTTCGGTAGGCATTCACGTAACTTGGATCGATATCCACCGCGCGCCTTAGACTTGTGATCGCGTCAGCACGCAGGCCAAGGTTTGCCAGGGCGACACCCCGGTTCATGTGTGCTTCAGCGTAGTCCGGATCGATTGCGATTGCGCGATTGAACAAAGCAACGGCTTCCACATTTGCACCCTTCCTCACCTCGATCACACCGAGATTAGACAGAGCCTCCTTGCTCTCGGGTTGGATCTCAAGCGTTCGCTGATACGCATTAATTGCCTGTGACCACTGCGCTTTCTCTTGGTAGGCGTTTCCGAGTAGCAGCAGGATGCGCGGATGGTCCGGTCTGGCCCGAAGGGCTTCCTGATACGCTTCGATTGCTCCTGCGGCGTCACCCGTTTCCCGGCGGTACGTTGCAAGCGTTTCCCAGCCGTAGACTTTCCCGTGAGTCGACAGCGAGGCCGATCTCATGAGTCTCTCATACCGATTCACGGCGCTTTCCGGAGTCGCGTTTACGCTGAGCCAGATGATCGCGTGGATTAGGCAGACGCCAGACACAAGGAGGACGGTCTGTGTTCGCGGCTGCTGTGCAGTCCACACATACCATGTCAATGCGATCAACGGGACGGCCGGAAGGGATAACACGTCCCAATCCCTGAAGGCGCCGATCTCCGGGTTCGCAACGAGCACGAATGCGAGAGGGCCGATGCATAGGCACGCGAGTATTTTGGCTATAGGGTCCGTCACGATCCAGGACGGTTTGAAAACTGGGAGCAGGATCAGGGCAGTCGGACAAACTAGTAGTGCGACATTCAGGAGGTCGTAAAGGTGCTCGAGTGACAGAAGATTGTGTGCCGCGGTGGCTGTGGGGGCACCGGTCATTGGAAGCGTGTGCGATCTCAGCTTGCCCCAATATGCGGCAAAATCGAACCCGATAAGGCTTAGAATGACCACCGTCAACAGGGGGTAGAGAGCGAGGTCGATGATCGGGCGTGCGAATCCTCTGCTTCGGCTAGCGATCAGAGCGGCTGCAAACAGGCCGGGAAAGAAGGTGGCTGTGGTAAAGTGAAGACAGGTCAGCACGGCGAGCAGAATGGATGCCTTCCACATGCCGATGTCGAGTCGGCTGACTCTGCAGGTGCAAAAGATAAGGAGGAGAATTCCGGGCAGGAGTGGTGCATAGTTCTCGACATAGCCGCAGAAATGCATCAGACAGCCTGTTGAGAGCATCGAGACAGCAAGCACAGTCTGTCGGGATCTGTCGTTGGTCATGGACCGGACGGCAAGTGGAATGCAGAGCGCATATGCTACACCACTGAGGGTGCTTATCCATACATAGAGCTCGGTTGCCGTAACCGAAAGCGCGCGTTGGAGCTTGCTCAGAAGCCAGAAGGTCAGGGGAGCACGGTCTGCCCGGTCCAGTCTGTCCCAAGCTTCCGCATCCAGTTCACGGATCAGGAGATAGCCGTCTCCAAGGAGGTGAACGGATGACGGAAGCCCGAGTGAGATGCCGAGGACGAAGAATGGAAGGACGGGGAACGGTATCCACTGGAGGATCGGTAGGCAATACGCTTGGAGCCGATCCGAGAGGAGGATCGACACGAGTGCAGTGGACGCGGCCAGGAATAGCGGCCAGTTCCCCCCACGAAGCGCATCAAGTCCCCATAAAGTGTCAACTTCCAGCAGGGCTGTAAGGACGATCGCGGCATAGAGGGCGATGGCTGTAGATCTGGGGTATAGGTCCCGTGTTTTCGTCATTGATTCACTCACATTCCATGATACGGATCTGTGCATGAAACTCCCGTGTTTTGCTGCCCCTCCCAGCGATCAGAGATTCCTGTGACACTTGCAAGGTTACGGCCGACAGTAAAACAATTTGCCGGATTCTGTTCCTCGGGTCAGGTTGTATATACGCAAAGCGCAAACCTCCGTCGCCGGGGGCACGACAGTCCTAACGAATAAAGGGGGCACCTTGAACGTTAGGAGCATTCGCAGACGAATCCGTGATATTC
>DPVD01000128.1:0-4438 GCA_003526745.1 Candidatus Latescibacterota bacterium | reverse complement strand
ATCGCGAAGACTTGTCCCGAGCCTCATCTCGCGGACGCTAAAGCTCGCGTTCGACCAGATTGTCCTGATCGTCGCGACAAGAGCGTTCCGGATTGGTCGAGTCGAGGCGTCCGATGCGCGTGTTCTTCTTTACTCCAGATACCCGGCCGTTTGGGAGGGCGCTTTCTCGGGACGTGCGCGAGATCGGATGTTAGGCCGACTGCCAAAGGAGCTCGCAAAACGGGTGTCGACGTCCTTCATGGTTTGTTTTGATCTCCCGCCCCTCACATTTCTCAGAAAAGTGCGTGCGATAAGGCGCGACCTGTGTCGATGTCGATCTGCTGCGGTGCAGCGCGAGATCGGGATTGGGGAGGTCGGGGGAATCTTGGGGCTCGGACGCTTCCTGCAGCTTCTGACGGCAGATCGCGACCTCAAGTGGATGCGCATCGGCTTCGGCGGTGTCGATGTTTCGGGTCTCATCCGGCGGGAGTTTCGACGCTCGATCTGCAGCCCTGAGCTCGGGAAATACCAGCTTGTTGCCGCCGGTCTAAGGCGGTTTGTCCGGCGAGCCAGACCGCTGGTCGTGTTGCACACGATGGAGTTCCAGCCGGTAGAGAAAGCGATATGGTTCGGGACAAGGGGCTACGCGAACCGGATCGGGTTCCAGCATTCCACGGTCGGCCGCTACATCACCTCGTATCTGTTCGCGTCCGGCGAAGTTGGTCATATCTTGGCTCACCAACAGAATCCGATTGAGATGCCCTTGCCCGACCTGCTCCTGACGAGTGGGGCCTACGCACGGGAGGTCCTAACACGTCAAGGGTTTCCCGAAAATCGGGTCGTGGATTGCGGCGCCGTACGATACGACCATCTGGCGAGTGAGCGGCTACGGGACAGAGCTTCCAGCCGCAGAGGCCTGAGCCTTCCGATAGAGGGCGTGGTCGTTCTCGTCACCCTTCCCCTGATCACGGAGGAGGAGGCAGGGCGATTTGTGGCGACAGCCGTCGAGGCGTGTCAGGGTATCCCCAATGCCGTTATTGTGGTGCGGCGCCACCCGCTTGCCCCGATACGGGAGGAAGCGTTGACTGCATTCGCCGGAGCGGTCGACCTGAGGGTCGTTGGGTCCGAGTCGGGTCTTTATGACGCGATTCGGGCCGCCGATGTTGTGGTCGTTGCGGCTTCGACGACGGCTCTTGAGGCCGCAATCCTCGGCGTTCCCGTCGTGATCTGGGATAACCCGACTGTCTTCGGGCAGCAGCCAGTGGCGGATTTTGAGACGATTGGCTTCCCGGCAAAAAGCGTGACAGAACTACGAGCGGCCGTTCAGTGTGCTCTAGTGGATCCGGAAGCCACTGGTCGACTGCTTCGCAGGGCCAGGACGGAGGTGGACCGAGTGTTTTCGCGTCTCGACGGGTCCGCTGCCTCGCACTGTGCGGACATTGTCTTGGACGCAGCAGAGCGGCGACGCAAGTCCCGAATCGACTGAAGTTAGCATCCGATCGGCTGAATTTGTATCTTAGATCCCTTGCCCTGTGACCGACCAACTGACGATGACAGACATACCCAAAAGGCTTGTTTCGATCGTGGCTCCTGCCTACAACGAGGAGGCAAATCTGCGCGAGCTTTTCACTCGTGTCAGCGCCATGTTAACCGAAGAGCCAGTTGATTTCGAGATCGTGATCGTGGAGAATGGGAGCACGGACCGTTCGCTGGATCTCCTCAAGCAGCTGCACGATGAAGATCCACGCCTTAACTATGTGAGCCTGTCCCGGAATTTTGGCCATCAGGGCGGTCTGCTGGCCGGTCTTCACAACGCGCGTGGGGATGTGGTGGTCACAATGGATGCTGATCTGCAGCATCCACCGGAGTGTCTGCCAGAGATGCTGTCCCTCTGGCGGAGTGGTCACGAGATCGTGTTTACTCTGAAGCGCCAAAACGGTTCCCAGCCGATTCTGCGTAAGATCGCTAACGCGTTTTTCTACCGCTTTGTGACCCGGCTGTCCGGTTTAGAGCTCTCTGGAGGCCAGTCCGACTTCCGGCTGATGGATCGGAAGGCGGTCGACTCGCTTCTCGCGATGCCCGAACGCGGGAAGTTCCTGCGGGGTCTTACTAGATGGGTCGGTTTCCGGCAGACCACGATTGAATACGATGTCCCCCCGAGATTCGCGGGCGAGTCCAAGTTCAGGTTTACGCACCTGGTCCGGTTCGCCCTGGATGGGGTCCTGTCCTTCTCCATAATGCCTCTCAGGCTGTTCACTCTGTTCGGACTTGTGGTGTCAGGTGTGGCTTTCACCTATGGGATGCTCACGTTTGTTCGGGGACTCTACGCCTATCTGACTGGCTACGGAGGCAGAATCCCTCCGGGATGGGCCACCATTGGCGTCGCTATCTTCTTCTTTGGGGGCGTTCAGTTGATCGGCATTGGTCTTCTTGGTGAATACCTTGGGCGTGTTTATGACGAGGTCAAACACCGACCGGCCTTCCTCGTCAGGGAATCTTCCACAGGCGACCCGAAACATGACGACCGCTGACGCACAATCACCCTCTGTGTGCATCCTTTGTGGCGGACGGGGCACGCGCTTGAAGCCGACGACCGATGTGATGCCCAAGGCCCTGGTCCAGCTGAACGGGCGTCCCGTCCTGGACTACGTGATCGAGTTCTACTCACGCAAGGGTCTGAAGCGGTTCATCCTGTGTGTGGGCTACAAGGCCGAGTTGATCCGAGACTACTATGCGGATCCACCAGAAGGTACGAAGATCCGGTTTTCGGATGAGGGTGTCGAGGCGAGTATGCTCCACCGGCTGTACGCCCTGCGCGACACCTTCGACGGTTCGCTGATCGTGTCGTATGGTGACACGTTCATCGATCTTGACCTGGATCTACTCCTGAAAACACACGTGGATCGGGAGGCCGAGGCAACTATCGTTACCGCCAACATACGCAGCCCGTTCGGTCTCGTGAAACAGGACGGGCAGGGCTGGGTGACCTCCTTTGTGGAGAAGCCTCTTCTGAACTACTACATCGGGAGCTTTGTTCTACAGCGATCCGCCCTTGATCGTGTGACGCCGAGCCACCTGGCTCTCCCCGACGGGGAAGGGCTTGTGAAGTTTTTCGAGGAGCTCAGTGTAGACAGAGCGCTCGGTATGTTTCAGCACGAGGGCGGGCAGATCACGTTCAATACGGAAACGGAGCGACAGGAGGCGGAGGAGGCTATGGGTCGGTTCTACACACACACGGAGATTTCATGAGCAGTTTGAGCGGCAAGCGCGTCCTGGTTACAGGCGGGAGCGGCTTTATCGGCTCGCACCTCACGCGACGTCTTGTCAAGGCGGGTGCCGAAACAGGCATCCTGACGAAGTACAATAGCGTTATCGACAATGTTCGGCTTGCCGATGTCTGGGACGACATCCAACCGATCGAAGCGGACATCCGTAATCCCGACTCGCTCAGTCAGATCGGCGCGTATAAACCCGAGGTCGTGTTCCATCTGGCTGCCTACAACCACGTCGGCGACAGCTTTACACACGTCACCGAGGCCCTCGACTGCAACGTCAGGGGCACGGCCAACGTGATCGAAGCGTATGACGACTACGATCGCTTCATCTACATCTCCTCCTCCGAGGTCTACGGCAAGAATGATGTCCCGTTCGCGGAGGGACTGACGCCGAACCCGATTTCACCCTACGCTGTCGGGAAGTACGGCGGGGAGCTTTACTGCCGGATGAAGTCCGAGCGGTCCGATCGGAGAATCGTCTCGGTCAGGCCGTTCAACGCATTCGGTCCCTACCAGAGCCCGCGTGCCGTGATCGCCGAGATGATTCTGAAGTGTCTGGCCGGCGAGCCCGTTTACTCGACGGAAGGTCGTCAGACGCGTGACTTCAACTTTGTCGAGAACCTCGTGGATGGTTTCCTGTTGGCGGCGGTGAACGAAGCCATGATCGGTGAGGTGATCAACGTCGGGTCAGGGGAGGAGATATCGATCCGTGACCTCATCACGAAGATTCACGCGATGACCGGGGAGAAGTCCGAGCTCCACATCGGTGCGTTGGAGAATCGTCCGACCGAGATCTGGCGCATGTATGCGGATCGGTCTCGAGCCAAGGAGATCCTTGGGTGGGAACCTAAGGTCAACTTTGAAGAAGGGCTTCACCGGACGATCTCCTGGTATGAGAGATTCCTCGAAACGTTCAAAGGCCCCGCCGGTCTGCCGGGACTGGCTGCCGACGTGTCGTGATGCCTGAACCTAGGGAAGGCGCTGCAGACCTGAGCGACCTCCGGGTGATCGTTACGGGTGCCCGGGGGTTTATCGGCACCCACACGATGACAGCCTTGAAGCTTGCCGGCGCGGACCCGATCTCCTTCCAAGGCGACGTCCGTGACGCCGCATCCTGGTCGGAGCGGTTCGATGTGGTGATTCATCTAGCGGCCGCACTGCCGAGCGTCTTCCGCAGCCATCCG
>DPVD01000480.1:0-7494 GCA_003526745.1 Candidatus Latescibacterota bacterium | reverse complement strand
AGTTAGGCGATCGGTCGGATCAATCTCCAGTCCAATCGCTGTATTCGCGCTCGGTTCAGGACTAAAGAAATGGGGGATGCACCGTTCCGCAGCATCCCCACACTCTAGACGTTCTAGATGTACGATAGATCAGCGCCGGCGCGATTCCTGTTTGCGTCGCAACTCCAGCACGCGTTCGAACTCGTCGGACAGACTCCGACTATGTTGCGAATACGACAGCATGACTTCTTTCGAGAGCACCATCATCGTGCCCCGGTCCGCGTCTGGGTAACGGCAGAAGCTGTGCTTGACCGCCTCGCCTGTTACGCAGCAGCGCTTTTCGATCGGATACTCGCGTTCCGTGTCGTAGCTGCTGTTCGACTCGACTTCGGGCACCGCTTCCTTGTCATAATCGGCATCAAAGCCGTCATACTTGTTCATGTTTCTCCCTGATCGCTGAATTGCAGGTTCTGGTTTAGATTTCGAAAGTTACTAGAATCGCACCCAACAGTAAAGTCATACTGCTGAAGCGAAGGTAGAGGCGGCTTGGATTTCTATTCTTTATAGGGCGTTCTGCGCACTTCCGCCACGCAACCCGTGTTCAGGTTTGCAAGCTGCTGCCACTTAAATTGTACATCGGCTGAACACGTGCCCTTGTTCGAGCAAGCGAGGCACCCGTTTGTCGTTCGCCAGTGCTGACTGATTGTTTGCGTCATCTGTTTGCCTAGTTGTTGGCCATTACCTCATCAATCTGTATCGGGAGCTTGCATACGACAAGTAAGGTCAGCCGCTCATTGCCCCCGTGGTTGATCTTTTTGCTGTTCCAAGACCTGCTTCTTGAACAGGACGTTGTACAGTATCACTGTGCGATCTTGTGTAAATGGCTGAGTCAGAGGTAGAAACTGCGCCTATCTTACTAAGACTATAAGGATTTCCATGCCAAGAGATCGCGATATAAGTTCTCGGTGTTCCTGACCGTTTGGTCAATTGAGAAGAAGGCTTTTGCCCTCTCGTAGCCACTTTCTCCCATCCTAAGTCTGGTTTCGTTATTGGAGGTGAGCTCTGCGATTGCGGATCCTATTGCCTCAGTGTCCTGCGCAGATACCAAGCGGCCTGTTTTGCCGTCTTCCACGACCTCCGAAACGCCTCCGACTTTTGTCGCTACAACCGCGAGTTTTTTGGCCATTGCCTCAATGAGCACGAGACCTAGGCCCTCATTGAGAGAAGTCAAGACGAACAGATCACAAGCATCTAGAAGCTCGGCTACGTCATTGCGCCAACCTGCGAGATGGGTTGCCTCTGTGATGTTTAGGTCTCTGATCCTTGACTCGAGTATTGTCCGCAATTCACCATCGCCTACGAGCAGAAGCTTCAATCTCGGGTTATTGCGGTGCGCAATAGCAAAGGCCTCAAGGAGGTCCGACTGTCCCTTAATCGGGACCAGCCTGCCAACTGTCACGCACACGTGATCATCTGGTCCGAACTGGAACTCTCTCCTCAATAGATCCCGGTTTCCGCGTCGGTGTTCGAAGCCAGAGATATCGATCCCGTTGAAGATATAAGTGTACTGAGACTCCGAGCCGATACCCGCCTCGAGATTCCGCCCGATTTCCTCGCGAGTCAAACAGATGATTTTGTCGGAAATCGAAGCAGCGAACTTCTCAAACTGCGCGAATATGCTTGTAAGGCTCGGCGAAAAGTAACCATCCAGGATAGACCCATGCGATGAATGCACTATTGCTGGGACCCCGCAGTATGACGCCGCGATTCGGCCAAGTAGACCCGCCTTGGATGTGTGTGTATGGACGAGGTCATATTCTCCGGCCCGAATGATACCTATCAGCTTGATTAGGGCAACGAGGTCACGGACAGGATGCACGCTACGCCGAAGCTCCGGGATTTGATGAATGCGTAACCCAACGTCTATAGACACAGGGTCCAAGTCCCGATCCCGATCTTCTGCCTGGCCGATTGCGAGCGAGATGTCGAATAGTCCGCGATCCATCCGCTTTACTGTTTCCAAAAGCGCGAGCGGTGCACCGCCTTGTTCTATTCGCGTGATCACATTCAGGATACGATAGGGGGGCACGTTGGTCACGCACCCGGATCCATGGAAAGTAAGTTCGAGAGTGGTCGCATATGGTTTGGGGCGCTGTTCAAGAAGCTTAATAGTAAGACCACTACCACTGGGACGATTCCAGTATTGATGAGTGGGTAAACATTCGAGACCAAGGCTGCGAAGAGGTTAGAGCTCAGTGCCATCATCACCATCGTGCCGATCGCTGCAGAAGATGTGTTATTTGCCGAGATAGGACACCCTCTAGTTGGACAGCTCCAAAACGATGGGGCAATACTTGGCATTATTGCAGGTGCGTGTGATCTCACAAAGGTGAGTCAGTCGGAGAGCCATTTCATCGGGGCCTCGATAGATTCACTGTTGTGGTATAGCTCGCCCAGCCCTTGCTTCGTATCTCTTTGCCTTGTCTTTGGGCCTTCAGACGCGTCTCGTATGGTCCTATTAGAACTCTGATATACGGACCTTTTTCGGCGATATGCACTTCACGGATTAATCCTCGCAGGCCCTTCGAGGTTAGCCTATTCAGCGCAGATCGGGCGGAGTAATTGGAGGCGTGGGACGAGGTGTGTAAATAGTACGAGCCTTGGGTAACAGGGGATGTGATCTTTGTGACTTCTGGGGGCGGTGCAACCGCTATCGCTGGACTACCTTCTCTGGTTATGGTGCTGGGCACGCCGAGAGTGCTGGTGTCAGGCCGGAGGGCCTGACTTTCTGTGTCGGGGGTATTGGGTAGCTCTACAGGGCGGGAATCGCTGTTTGCCAGGGCCGATTCCGAATTCATTGCACGTTCTGTAAAACCTATTAACCAGTAAAGACTCGCAATCACAAAGACCGCTAGTAAGAGCAAGGCAAGTGCACGACCGAAATGGCGCGTCGGTGATTGGCCGATTTCCTCTCTGGATTCTGTGCCGATCGTGTCGATAAGCCTGCCCAAGTATGGTGGTGTCCTAGCAGCCTCAGGCACGGTCCCGGTCCCTGGCTGAGTCGCTGAGGCAGCAGGTGCCGACTCAGCCTGGGGAGGTGGCTGAGCCGGCGCTGCATGTGCAGGCGCAGTCGTCTGTGGGGAACCATCTGCGAGTTGTTCCTGCGAGGGAGCCGTTCCGTGGGGAGTGGGCTGTTTAGTGGCCTTGGGAGTAGGTGGTGAAATGGCGCGGCTCTGAATAAAGTCAGAGATATGCTTGATTTGGTCGACTACCGAAGCCACGGTGCGGGTCTCTAGCTGAGTCGCCGAGGCAGCAGGTGCCGATTCAGCCCGGGGAGGTGGCTGAGCCGGTGTTGCCTGTGCAGGAGCAGTCGTCTGCGGTGAACCGCCGGCGTGTTGTTCCTGCGAGGGAGCCGTTTCTTGGGGAGCGGGCTGTTTGGTAGTCTTGGGCGTGAGTGGTGCAGTGGTGCGGCTCTGGATAAATTCAAAGATTTGCCTGATCTGGTCGACCACCGAAGCCACGGTTCCAACTTCTTGATATATCTGCCCCAGGATTGGGAAATTCTGCAGGGTAGGCGAGTTGGGCGCCTCGGACTTTGAAGGCGAACTAAAAGTGCTTTCATCCCTTCCTTGTTTTAGACGGTTCTTGTCCTGAAGGGCAGCCTTGCCACTGCGGACCAAGTCGGATAGCCTTGCCATTCGCTAGATTTGCTTGTTCGCGCTGACTGCTTTGCTCACGATGCCTGGACCAATATGCAGCGTCTTGGATCCGAAACCGAGGAGGAGAGATATGTCGCATATGTTGTTTATAGACCGCGGAATCCCCTCGGAAGCCTTGTGAATCGCCGCCAAAGCGTCATCTGTGAAGATCGTCTTACTGCAATTTACTTTCTCGAGCCGCTTCCGTATGTAGGATTGGGTTTCTTCCGCTTTTAGCGGGCCGAGGTGAAATTTGACCGAAATACGCTGCTCGAGCTGCTTGATCGAGTTAATTTTTTCGCGCAGTTCAGGTTGTCCAATCAGGAGTAGGGTCAGGAGAAACTGATCGTTTAGCTGAAAATTGAGCAGAAGGCGAAGTTCTTCGAGTGTCGCGGGATCGTTGATCGCCTGTGCCTCATCGATGATGATAACCGTGTCTTTGCCCTCGTTTAGGCTGTTGGTGATTTGGCTGTTCAGGGCGTGAAGAAGATCGAGCTTTGAGTCCGACTGGATTTCGGCGCCGAGCTGATAGAGGATCTCTTTTAGGAATTCAACAGGTGAGAGGCTAGGGTTTGCGATTAGGCCAACCTCATACTGGTCAGGACACAGATCTTGGATCAGGGTACGGCTCAGGATCGTTTTGCCGCAACCGATCTCACCCGTTAGCATTGCTGCACCCTTACGGCTCTTGACTGCATATAAAAGGCGTAGCAAAGCTTCGTGGTGCT
The DNA here is from genome assembly GCA_003526745.1 of Candidatus Latescibacterota bacterium. Classification (GTDB taxonomy): domain Bacteria; phylum Latescibacterota; class UBA2968; order UBA2968; family UBA2968; genus UBA2968. The sequence continues at coordinate 3,089 of DPVD01000480.1, read as the reverse complement.
CAGCCGATGGGAAAAAGAATCGAGGGTCCGGTAGGTTCTCGAACGGCAATTCGTCCAGCCCCCAGTGCTCTAGATACACGAGCTGCTCCAGTTTTGATCGGTCTGTGTTCAGTTTTCTTGGGGAAGAATAAGGTTCATAAAAACAGAGGTTTCAGTGCCTTGCTTGCTGTGCCCCCTGTCCTAGACCCTTCGGGCGAAATATACAGCGGTGTTGGATTGAGAGTCAAGGAAATAGACAAAACTAGACAGGGCCCTTGCCTTTTTGTGTAGCTGTGTCTAGTATGATTGGTAGGCCGCAACCAACAAGGGAAGACGAGATACAAACGTGACATTCAAAGAGGCCCTTCAGGCAGAAATTAACCTACAGGGTTTGTCAGTCGCCATCATCGCCAAAGCCAGTGGGATCTCCAAGGGGGCGATATACAACATTCTGAACGGAACGACCGAAGAAGCACGTATCAGACCTTCGACGTGCAAAGCCATCGCCCTAGCCTGCGATAGAGAGCTACGACGCGAAGACGATGGGGTGGAGTTTGTGGAGTTCGGAGCATCGCGTGGCTCAATGCCACTTCAAAGAATGCCGGAAACCTCGACCGTGGCGCTGAGTTGGATGCAAAACCGACTGTTCTTGTCCAATCGCCACTGCGGTTCAGCCTTCGATTGGCTTCAAAAGATGGAAGTGGAGGGCCGCTTGGCGATGGTCGGTGTTGTCGATCGCATTTACCAGAACCGTCCGGACTTCCTGTCTCTAGCCGTGCACAACAATAGTGCAGGGCCAGTGAACGACGTGCGACTTCGGGTGAGTGTTTCTTACAGGAAGCTTACGCATACGTTTCCCGTCTCATACAGCGAAACGATCTCTCCTGGCAGCTCGAGTGAGATGACCGTGTTTCTTTGTGATGGAGACCCCTTCGAATTGTCGGTTTCGAACGTGGAACACAAGACAGATGCCGGTGAAGCCGCGTCTCCCGTCCTCCTTGAGCCCTTTAGATACTCGGGAGGCTACGGTGATTGAACTTCTGAAAAAGACCGACCGGATTCACATACACAACGACTCGCCTGCCCAGCGTGCCCACCATTTCGGGTTCTCGGTCTATGCAGAGACGTTTGCGAAGATCATCGCCGACCGCCTGAACCAGACGCCCTTAACAATCGCGGTCAACGGGGCATGGGGAAGCGGTAAAACCTCCTTGATGCGTTCGATTCAGGATCTTTTGGTCGACACGACTCGCGAAATCGGGGGAACCAACGATCCCGTGTTCCGCCCCTGTCGCACCGTGTGGTTCAATGCTTGGAAATACTCCTCCCAGGATGCGATGCTCGTCGCCCTGATCGAAGAGATCGTCGGGCAGATGATGTCCGAAGAGTTTCCACGTCAGAGACTCGACCTGATGCGTTTGTCGGAAGGCGGGTTGGACTGGTCGCGGATCTCGACGACTATAGCCGACTTGGTGAACGGGGTCGATGCTTCTAGCCTAAAGGGAATAGTTGCATCCGACGCGTCTCTCCTTAAGAACCTGCCTTTACTCAGGGAGTTCGAGCGGTTTCTGGATCGCCTGATCAGCTGGTCGATCACGGGGGGGACGTCTACACACTGCCGTCCCGAGTCCTTCAGCGACACGGATGGCGCACTCGTTTTTTTTATAGATGATCTGGATCGATGCCAGCCAACTCGTGTCGCACGCGTGCTCGAGACTGTGAAACTGTTCATGGATCGCCCTGGCTGTGTTTTTGTGCTTGGGATGGACTGCGAGATCGTTGAGAAATCAATAAAGGCCCAGTATCGAGGGATTGAGGGATTCGACGAGCACGCTTACATGGAGAAGATCGTCCAGCTTCAGTTCAACCTGCCGCCGCTACGTCCTGAGCACATCCGGGGATACATCCGAGAAGACCTGGTCGATGACCGGTTCGAGAAAAATCCGATTCTACGCTATCTGGAAACAGTTTCTGAGGCTGTTGAAGCGAATCCGAGGACGGTGAAGCGTTTCCTTAACACTTTCGCTATCCAGCGTAGCTTGGCAGAACGCCGAGGATTCCTTAAGGATGGTGTTATGGACGAGGATCTGCTTGCCAAGTGGATCATTATCTCGTTCTCATTTGAGAAATTTTCGGAACGAGCGATTCAGAGGCCGTTGCTTATTGCTGAAGTTCAGGATATTGTGAGGGAGATGGACTTGGATTCGCAGATGCCCTCGGATACCGATAGCATCCCGCCGCATCTGCTTGAGTTTTTCGAAGATCGCAGGCTCGTCAGTCTGCTCAAGCACGGAAAGCCCTTTCCTCCGAATGAAGAGCAGATCTCGGTCTATACCCATCTCAGTGAATCGACCCAGCCGAGACGGCCAACAATCGATGCTTTTCGTGCCGCTCCCGGCGACTTGATTGATGGTATGATCACAATTGGAAAGGGGAAGTTTCTCGTCGGCGAGACGAACAGGACCGCTTTTTCCAGATCGTTCGAGATCGACGGATATCCAGTCACAAACCGGCAGTATCAGCGGTTCCGCGACGCTACCGGCTATGAGCCGCTGCCCGAGCATTGGGAAGACGGGGCCTATCCGGTCCGCAAGGCGGACCATCCTGTGGTTAACATTAACCACGGGGATGCTGAAGCGTATGCGAAATGGGCGGGTAAGCGACTGCCGTCCGAGCAGGAATGGGAGAAGGCGGCTCGTGGCCCAAACGGGCGGGTCTACCCGTGGGGCGACAACTTTAACGGGCAGAACTGCAACAATGTTGAAGCGTCCAACCACGACACAACAGAGGTGACCGCTTATCTAAACGGAGCCAGTCAGTACGGAGTTTACGACCTATGCGGAAATGTCTGGGAATGGACGAGCACGAACGTATTTCCGGATCGTGAAAATGCGAAGGTGCTGAGGGGAGGGAGCTGGGCGAGCCCAAAAGAGAACCTGATGGGAACGACTCGTGCCTACGAAAGGTCCGATCGGCGGCGGCGGGATGTCGGTTTCAGGTGCGCGCGAGATCTGGAAGAAACTATATGATGAAGAAAAGGCTGAGACACGCGGTTGCAGGTGGCTGGGTGCTCCTCGTTATGGGTCTTGCTATCAGTGTGCCCGCGCAGG
>DPVD01000270.1:951-3217 GCA_003526745.1 Candidatus Latescibacterota bacterium | reverse complement strand
GGACGTCTTCGGGATAAAATCGGGGACCGAGTGGCAGGTTCTCCTCTAGCGTCGATCGGAGATCGAGTACGTTACTGCCTGTCAATGCGGAAACAGCGATAGCGTGCTTCGGGGAGTCTGTCTCCTCAATCCGCCTGAGGGCGTTCGTTTTTTGCTCCTCGCTAACGAGATCTGATTTATTCAGGGCGACGATCAGCGGGATTGAGTGCCCAGTGACGGCTTTGACAACCTGATCGTCGAACGTCCGGTCAAGATCTGTGGCATCGACGAGGCAAAGAATGATGTCCGCACCCTCGGTCGCGCTCGAGATCTCGTCACGCATCAACTCGTGGAGCCGGTAGGCCGGATCCAGAAGGCCGGGTGTGTCTAGGAACATCATCTGCGCCTTGTCGGTCGTGTAGATGCCGAGGATGGTCTTCCGGGTCGTCTGGGGCTTGTCCGTTGTGATCGAAAGGCGCTCGCCAACGAGAGCGTTGAACAGGGTCGACTTGCCGGTGTTTGGGCGACCCAGAACCACGATGTGTCCCGACCGGAATCCGGTTGGTGCATTGAGCCATTGTTCCATCAGAAATAGAGTGAGGCTGAGATTCTGTATGTGTTGTCGAGGTCGCCATTCTCAAGGAACGCGACATCGACGCGGAAGCGGCCCGAGGGCTCTAGCCCTGCGCCCGCGGTGAAATGATCTCCTTCGAGTCCTAGTCTGCCCGACAGGCCCTTGTTGTGCCGGTATTCGAGACCCGTCCTCAAGAGCTGTGCGTCTTCGGCTTCCGAAGTGTCTTGATTCAGGACGAAGCTCGAGGCGATCAGGATTCTGCCCTTCAGTGAGGCGATTTTGGTTTTGTATGCAGCGCCGACGTTAAGAGACGGCTGTATGCTGTCCCTTGCACCGGAATCGAAAGTGATTCGAGTGCGGGTGAGATCTCTTATGACTGCACCAACTTGCCAGTGATTGTCGTAGCGGTAGTGAATGGCTGCGTCGAGTCCGTAGCCTGTTCCGTCACCTACATCGAGATTTCGCCAGATCGCCTTCAACGTCGTGCCGACAGATAGCTTGGGTCTGATTTGCCGGCTGTATCCGATAGAAAGCACGTAGTCGGATGTGCCCGTCGCGCCTGTGGCCACAGGTCGGTTGCCCGGACTAAGCGGCTGAGTGGGGTCCTCCAGACCACTCAAAGTGATCCCGTCGACACCCAGCCGAACGATCCCCAATCCGAACGTCCCGAGCGTGCTACGGATTCCGGCCACGATAAAGTCATGGTTTACGGTCCCGCCAAACTGCTCGGCGTGCTGAGCCTGGATTTCGTTCCTGCTCAACTGTGTCAGGCCCGCTGCGTTCCAGTAGAGCGCCGTTGCGTCATCACTGACCGCAACGAATGCGCTGCCCATCCCGAGAGATCGTGCGCCGGCGCCGATAAGGAGGGGGTCAGCGGTATACTCTTGAGCGTGGGTCTCGCCGAACAGAAGCGTGATCACGATGGCCAAGCGCTGTATTGTCAAGGTGTGGCGCCGGTGATGACCACGGCCTTCGTTGTCGTGTCGACGGCGGAGCTCAAAGATTTCAGGTCCTGACCTGAAAGAAGCACATAGGGCACGCCGCGTGGTCGAGGCGTGCGGTCGGATCCGATCATGAACGAAGGATGGAAGTAGAGGCGGTCCACCTTGCGAGGACCCTCGATTAGTCGACCCACGAAGTCGAGGGGGAGTCGGCGGCCTGCCAGCCTGTTGCGTCCTTGTTCCGGCAACCTTGATCCGGGACGTATTGTCTGAACAAGTCGATGTGTCACCACAGACTCGGAGTCGGAGAGCGATTGGGACAGGATACCCGCAGAATGGAGTGTCTTGCCGCCGGCCTTCAGGTCGACCCGTCTCTGTGCGGTGTCGACAATAAGGTAGTATCGCAAGGTGTCCCGACTGGCGAGTTCGAGCTCCGCTTCAAGGGCGTCTCGTTCGGTCGACAGTGAAGTCGGGGACACCCACGACGAGGCCAGCAGAAGAAAGAGAAAGATCAAAACACGTAGACCGATGTACCGACCGCTGCCAGTCGGTATGCTTGCTCGAGGTCCCGGGCGTTTAGGCGGACACAGCCGTGTGTGATTGATCGACCGAGCAGGTTCGGATACAGTGTCCCGTGTATTTGGTAGCTGTCTTCGAGCTCCAGCGCGTAGGCGCCCAGGGTTGTTCCGTCGAGTCGGCGAAACTCCCAAGGCAGGACGGGAATCGACTCGTTCTTCTCGACAAACGCCCAGACGGGTTTTTTCCACACTGG
>DPVD01000270.1:0-669 GCA_003526745.1 Candidatus Latescibacterota bacterium | reverse complement strand
CAGACGGGTTTTTTCCAGACTGGATCAGTAACCTTCTTTTGCACTGTGAACACCCGTCTCGGGGTCTTGAATTGCCACGTCTGATTCCGTTGGTTCCCGAACAAAATTTTGCCGCTTCCTGTCGCGCAAGTCGCATCAAGCAGCACGTTGCCGGAGCGCCTTACAAGTAATCGGTTCCGCGTCCGATCGATCACTATGTAGGTTGATTCGCCGGCGAGCGCAGTGCGAACTGCGAGAAGACTGTCCACAACTGCCGTGAGTTTGAGATTTTGAGCAGAGGGCTTCGAAGTTGTCTCTGCGACTGGAGTAGATGCGGGGGAGGAGGCGTCGCACGCAGTGACCAAGGCCAGCAGGAAGAGGCGTTTTACGACAGAAGGTAGCATCGGGACGTCCTATAAACAGGAAAACCGAGACGGCGTTAGCCTCTCGGTTTTCCGTGAACCTCGGTCGTCCGGTAGTCTAGAGTTTGTACCAGGGACGATTTTTTTGCTTGTAGTCTTCGATCTTCTGCACTGCGACCTGAACGGCCGACTGAACCTGACCGAGCTTGCTGTCCGCAGACTTGGCCTGCTCGAGCGCAGCGTTGAAGTTGCCGTCGCCCAAGCTGCTGCGAGCGTCCGTCAAAGCCGCACCTGCCTGTCCGAGATCAGCGCGAAGCTGATCCAGATC
>DPVD01000296.1:0-8426 GCA_003526745.1 Candidatus Latescibacterota bacterium | reverse complement strand
CAGTCTGACGTTCTGGTGCAGACCGAAAATAATGTAATCGTTGATTGACTGGATCACACTGTCCGTGTTCGCCTGCATCACACCATATTCGGGTGTCGTACCTTCAGCCGGCGGCAGGTAGCGTGCCATGTTATCGGGCAGATACGTCATCGCATCACCGAAGAAGGTCGGCATCTTCGTCCCTGGAGCGATCTGTTGCGGATCCCATAGCCAGTCCCTTATCCACTCTGGCTTCAGTCGTTCCCGCGCCATCGTCAGATCTGGCGCATAGCTGGCCGGATCACCCTTCGGCGGGATGTTCCCCTGCTGATGGCACGTCCAGCAGTTGTAGATGTCTGCGCTGAACAGCATCTCGCCGCCCTGGATCCCCTTCGAATCCAAACGCTTCTCTACGACAGACTGATACGGATATTGCTGATCATCCAGTCGTGCGAAGTAGGTCACTAGATCGATCGATTCCTGATCCGAGAACCCAAACGTAGGCATCCGGACATCCAGCCACGGGCGAATCGGGCCTACGTTCTTGAAAAAGCTGAATAACCAGTCGGGCTGGACCTTCTTGCCCTCACCATTCAGAATTGGGGGCAAGAACCCGACAGCACTGGCCTCGTCTTGGCCGTCATTCACGTAGCTCGACACGAGCACGTCACGAATGTCGCCACCAAAACGACCCTTGTTCTCCTCATGCCATTCATTTTCAACGATGTGACAACTCTTGCAGTTCCGCTCGTATACGTGCTTCCGGCCTCGCTCAATCTCGATCTCGGCCGGTGAAAGCTGCCTCTTCCCGCCGGGCTCGATAAAAGTCTTCGACAGGCTAAGCAGGGCAAGCGTAACAGAATGGGCATCCTCATCGGACAGACTGTAGTTCGGCATCCGCAACTTGTCGCTCAGAGACTTCACTTTCCCCTCATCCCAAACGCGCGGCTGCTTTAGCTTCGTGAAGAACCAGTCGTGCCGTGTGTGCGGGATGTTCAGCGGGTTAAGGGCGAAGTCCAGCTTCGCCACATCCTTACTGCCCTGGAGTGTCAGCTCCGTCCCAATCGGGGTCGCATCCTCAAAACCTTCGATTTGGTGACAGCCGTAGCAGCCTTGTCTCAGTATCATCCGCTCACCGACAAACAGATCCTTCGCCTCCGAAGACATACTCGCGAGACTATCTTGTGCGGCAACGACCGGCATCCGAGCCTTCAGGAACTCGAGTGCCAGATCATCGCGGACCTTAATGTCGACGGACGCGGGCGTGCGTGATTCGAAGTCCCTGTTCCGCAGAGTCAGAAGATACGCTGTGATATCTGCCGCCTCTTGATCCGTGAGACGCAGGTTCGGCATCATTGTCTCGGAGAAGTACGCCTCCGGATTCTTGACCCAGGCGTAGAGCCACCCCGCGTTCATCTTGGTGCCAACATCATTCAGGCTCGGGCCAAAATTCCTAAGACCATATTCCTGTCCGAGATCGTCACCTTCGCCCACAACATGACAAGCACGGCATCCCGTCTTCTCGACGAGATCTTCACCTCGCGCCACATCACCCGAGACGGGCGGATCCGGATAGCTCAAGTCCTCGGAATGGGCCAGCAGATACTTCGCAATGCCGTGGATTGCGGCCGTACTGATTGCTCGATCCTCCGGCGAGTTCACATTCTGGAGATCGAAGACTTTCGGCATCTTGGTCGTGGCCCGAAAACCACGCGGATCCCGGATCCACTTTTCCATCCATTCGCCGTCTAACTTGGCCTTCACCTTTCGGAGATCGGGACCGACTTTCCTCAGATCTTCATAGCCCTGAATCTTGTGGCAGCCATAGCACCCGAGCGTCTTCACAAGGTGCACGCCTCGGTTCAGATTGTCCGCCTTGGGAACATCTACGACGCCCTGGTGGCAGGATGAGCAGGACTGCTCAACATACTTCGTCGGATACATCGGGTAGTCCCAGTGGTGCATCTTGTGGTAGTGGTAGAGCTTCTCCCACCGGGCTTCTTCTTCCTTGTCGCTAGGCGTGTGGGCCGCGTTCACGAAGGTCACACCCCGATCGCGTCCAACGTGGCAACTCGTGCAGCCCGTCACATCGATCGGGTGTGGCGACGCGCTCGTCGTGAATAAGTCGAGGTTCGGATGCGAGGCAAGAACCTTCGTCATCCCTATCCGCTCGTCCTCCTCATACGTATCTGCCATATAGGCGGCGAGGCTCTTATCCTTGAAGGCCGCCGTTTCCCAGTCGATCTCATAGCCCTTGCGATCGATGTTGACGTGACATGTTATGCACCGATCGACCTTCGGGACCGTGATAAAGTTGATATCGTTCTTCAAGTCACCGAGCACGACCTGTCGGATCTTCACCGTGGGCGAGATGAAATCGAGCATCGGCATATTCCGGAACTCGTTCTCGAAGATCGGAAGCAGCCCCTGCAGTCGTTTCTCGAGTAGTGCCGTGTCCTTCAGGAGGGCCGCCTTCTGGCTCTCGAGCTCGAAACGCCTTCCCTCAATAGCTTCCAGACGAGCCAAGGCCGCGGCCTGCCTGCCTTCCACTTCCTCCTTCACCAGACGGAAGTCGGCCATCCGCTTCTCCTGCTCGTCAAGCGTCTTCCGTTTCTGGACCGCCTCTTCAACGTGGTTAGAGTGCTTAGCCTCCTCGAACTCGTATTTCACCACGTCATACTCGGCCTTCTCGAACTTGAGATCCTGGTCTGCGATATAGAACTGCCCGCGGATCACTTCAAGTTCATCCAGCACGGCCTGATGGTCGGCATTCTGCTGGGCAATCTGCTTCTCGACCTCTACCGCATCGGCATCGATCTTCGACAGGACATCCTTGTCGACAGCATCATTTGCAGCCGCAAGTTCGACCTCCGTCTTATGACGATCAAGGCTCATTGCCTCACGCTGGAAGTATTTCCACTCGCGGTCATAGTCCGCCCAAATCATCCAGACGACCGACACCGCCAGCGCAACACTAGACAGAGCAAAGACGACGTTCATCTTGTCGACGTTATATACGAAGTCGACGAAGCCTCGCTTGTCACTGTTCATCAGGATTGCTCCACTTATGAGACGTCAGGCAATTGCTAAATGTTGAAGAAATATTCGGGAATCGCCACGATATACTTCAGGTTGAAGAACCAGCGCAGGAGCATTTTTCCCGGCAAGGATATCATGCACAGGAAGAAGAAAACCATCACGCTGTAGCGCGCGAATCCGAGTTGTTTGTAAAAGTCCTTGAAGAACGTCCTTGCCAGCAAAGGCGGGGGCACAAGAAAATAGAGCACTACAATCAAAAGACCCCAGATTTCCCGAGTCAACCAGAATTTGGGTAACCCCGTCCCCATCCATTTCACATAGATAAACTCGGACAGGTTGACGTTGATCAAAGCTTCGAGCTTGTGCGCGTCCCAGTATTCATACGGACCGTAGAAGTTCCAGTTCGGACCCCGCAGGAACGTTCCGATGATAATCAATACCACCCAGAGGACGATGAACCCGAACAGGAAGATCGTGATCGCGAAGGGCCGTTCTTTCAGCGTGTAGTATCCGGAGCCCTTGGTATTGCGGTCCATGTAGGGAATGGCCATTAGACCGACGATCACGAGCGTTGGCAGCACCACACCGGCGAGCCACGGGTCATAGTAGACCAGCATCTCTTGGAGACCGAGGAAATACCAGGGCGCCTTAGATGGGTTCGGCGTCTTCGCAGGATTGGCCGGCTCTTCGAGCGGTGCGTGAATAAGGATCGACCAGAGGATCAAGCCAACTGTCATCAGCACGAGACATATCAGCTCGGCGTAGACGAGATGTGGCCACGTCAGGACTTTCTCCTGATACTCGCTTTTCTCTCTTGGTTCGCCACCCGCCTCGATACGCTCGTCGTTCTCGTGAGCCTGCTTCAGACTGAGCCACAAGAAGAAGCCCACAAATGCGAAGAGCATCACGATCGGCACGTTGTCCGGCTTGCTAACGATGATCCGGAAGTTCGGGTCCAGCATACTGGCAGCGAAGAAGACGACAAAGCCGACGAGCCCAACCAGACCCGCCTTGTTCGTCCATAGCCAGCGCGGCTTCAGACCAACGAAGCAGAACAGCGTCGAAAGCCCGAACAGGATCTCCGGCGAAGACATCCAATTGATGACGTTCTTTACAACTTCCATTTCCCCTCCCGAGAACGGGACAGGGCCGACTTACATCGGCCCTGAAATACCGCCGTCCTTTCGGACGCGCCAGAAGTGTACGGCCATCAGAATTGCAGCAACGAACGGAATCGCAAGGCAGTGAAGCACGTAGAATCGGAGGAGCGTGCCCTCGCCAACAAAGCGTCCGGCAAGCAAACCAAATCGCGCATCGTCTCCCGCGTGGACAAGCCCGACCTCACCGATCTTGAGAAACGCCGCACCCGGTCCTTCGTGCCCTAAGAAAGGTGTCGCGCGCGCCATATTGGAACCGACCGTGATCGCCCAGATGGCTAGCTGATCCCAAGGCAGCAGGTATCCCGTGAAGCTAAGGAGCAGAGTCAGTAAGAGCAGAATCACACCGATCGCCCAGTTGAACTCACGAGGCGGCTTGTAGGAGCCTGTCATGAATACACGAAGCATGTGGAGCCACACGGTGATGATCATCAGATGGGCACCCCAGCGATGGATCTCTCGCATAATCCCGAGCGGAACCTGCTCACCGAGATCGATGATATCCGTGTAGGCGTATTCAAGAGTCGGACGGTAGTAGAACATCAATAAGATACCTGTCACGACCTCAACCATGAAAATGAAGAACGTAAGCCCGCCCATGCACCAAGTGTATCGCACTCGGATGCCAGACTTCGGCGTACGAACCGGGTGCAGGTGCAGAAACACGTTCGTCAGAACCACCTGCGCACGACCCCTCTCGTCTCTCGGGATGTCGTGTCGGAAAATCGACTTCCAGATCTGGGTCTTCTTGACCTGATCCATCAGGTCGGAGGTCTTCGGCATACTCGGCTCCGGTGTGTGTTCCTGGTTCTACCTGCTAGATCAGCTTCATGAAGGACTCGGGACTCTCCCACTGGCCCTTCTCCCACTGATACTTCTGAGTTTTGTCTATGAGGATCTGGCCATCCTCGGCCAAGACGATTCGTGCCCGCTCAAGCGGTCGCGGGGCCGGTCCCTCGAAGTTGATGCCCGTCGAGTAGAAGCCGCTCCCGTGGCAGGGGCACTTAAATTTGGCCTCGGCTGACAGCCAGTTCGGAGTGCACCCAAGGTGTGTACAGACAGACAGCAGCGCATACATCTGGAACCGTTCTTTCACGATCCAGATCGTGAACTTGTCTTTCCATCGCTCGTCTACCCCGATATCGTAGTCTTCAGGGAACCCTATTTTAAACGACTGCGGAGGCTCAAACAAAACGTTCGGAAACAGGAATCGTCCGAATGCTGCCAAGGCGGCCGCCGATGCACCCGCAAACGAAAGCCACGCGAGCGTCAGCCAAGAGAAAAAACCGCGGCGTGTCGTAATCCCGCCTTCGACCAAAGGGGCTATACGGTCTGGTCCGGGGCGGATCGCCGGGGGGGCAGGAGTCGTCTGGACAACGACCCGGGTTCCTTCACCACCCTCACCTGTCAAGGAGCGGGCTGTGGCAGCTCTACCGGCGGCCGAGGCCGACTCCTTCGAGGGGGCTGCTGCGGCCTCACTTTCGAGGACGGCCTCTCCACTCCCCTCGGTAGGAGCGGTAGGAGCGGTAGGAGCTGTAGGAGCTGTGCCCCCGCCTTCCTTGGCGGCTCGAATGGCAGCAGCCTTCGCTTTTGCCCGTTCGATCCGGTCTGGGATATCGTCAAACTGCGAAAGATCGATTTCTTCTGACATCGAGTACACTCCGTTCGGGACGGTCTTCGCCGTCCGGCGAAAATGTCACGAATAAGCTAGGGAGGTATTGATCCGATCGAGGGGGGAGCTCTGAGGCTGTAAACCGGCTTTCGGAAATCCGCATTCTATCGACGGATCTTCGACGAATCTTTGGCAGCAACATGTTGTAAACGTGTTAGTTGCCCCATATTTTTAAACCTTGAACGAAATATATCGTAACGATTTTACGCTGTCAAGCGCTAATCCCCATTATCAAGAGCTTCCCACTGCTCCAGAGCCTCGATCGCCGCCTGCCGAACCTTAAGGCTCTCATCTTTGCCTTTCAGTTCCGTGATGTGGTCCTTGAGGCTCTCAAGCTTTAGTGCCCCAGAAGCCCGGATCGCATAAACCATCGCGGTCACCCGCTGCTCCTCGGTCATCTCTAGACCGGCAAGGAAGGGCCGATGCATCATCTCGCCCAAGACCTTCTCCCCAGCCCTGTCACCCCTCCGGGCCATCTGCAAAGCGGCATTCCATCTTACATCTGCCACTCGATCATTCATCGCGATCAAAAGCTGGTCTCGCGCCCTCGGATCCTGCATCTGTCCCAGTGCATACACGGCCGCCTTGCGGAAGCCTGAATCCTGATCCCTGGCGAACCTGAGCAAATCAGGGACGCTGACTTCGGCACAAAGACTCCCAAGCGAATGGATCGCGTAGAGCCGTGTCTCTTCGTCGGCGTCGCTGAGCGCCTTGATCAGGGCTTCCACAACAGCTGGGCTATCCACCATCTCCATAGCCCGTGCGAGATACCTGCGGACCCGGGGATCGTCGTGGACAGATGCGTTAAAGACATTTACAATCTCGTCTGCAAACCTAGGATCTAGCGTACCTTCCCGAGACTCAACCGACAGCACCTTAACAAGCTCGTAGGCTGCCTGCCAGCGGCTGTTAATCCCGCCGCGGCGGATCGTGTCCAGATAGTCGCTCGCCGTACGGTTGTCGGAAGTCAGGATCCCTAAAAATAGGTAAATCGAAACACCGACGAGCACCATTGCAAGAGGAAAGACGACGAACTGTGAAATCAGCTTGGACTTTGGTGTGTCCCGGGGGGACTCAGAGGATAAATCGGGGCTCGCAGGAGCGTCCTCTTCTGCTGTATCGTCTTGCAAGTTGGAGTCTTCTGACAAAGAATAATGACCTAGATGGTATAAGGTTTTCCCAGAGTGCTACGAAATATAGGTGACTGCAAAAATCGAGTCAAGAAATCGACCTGAAACCATGCCTTCGAGGTAAAGTCTGACAGCCCACCACCTTGACAGCCACTCTCTACAAGCCTATTTTAGGCTCGTCAAAAAACCAGACACTTGGGGTATTCAAGGAGGACGTGTGAACGTCGACCTGTCGCAGTTCGACAACATCTCTGATCGTGTTGCGCGGGCCAAGGCAAAGGCCGAGGCAGTACGGAATGCTAAGAAGTCCGATGGTGCCGGGGATAGTGGAGGCAGCGAAGCCGCAGCAGCCAACACAGACGGAGCCGTAGCAGCCGTCGCCGAGGCCGAGGCCAAATCGGGGCTTCCTATCCTTGAGTTCCAGAGCGGCCTTCATTTCAAATGGCGCAATCGGGCTGCCCGCACGATTGGAATCCGATACGACCTGGTCAGCTTCGTATACGACGATGAGCCGGATCAGGTGATCACGGCCGACCGGTATCGGCTGAGCCACGCTCACGCCGAGGGCGACCTGATATTCGCGCCGAAAAGCGAAGCCTATCGCCCCGAGCGGGTCTCCGAAATCGACCGTGTCGGTTATCACGATTACCTCTGGCTTGAGGGACGGTCGGGGATGACAGAAAAGAAGCGTCGGCCCCGACACATCGCAATCATAAATCCCGATTATTGCACGGGTTGCAACGCTTGCATCGAGGTCTGCCCCACCGACTGTATCGAAGAGGTAGATGTCAAGGAAGCTGGGCTAGATGGATACGGGCAGTTCTGCGAGGTTCGTCTCGCCGACTGTATTGGCTGCGTACAGTGTGTGAAGATGTGTCCTTGGGAGGCCATCGACATGGTCAACACCGACAGGGTCGAAGAGGCCTACGGTTTGCCGGCGGGCAGCCTGTAGACGCACTCGGCCCAGCAAGCCGAAAACGAAAACGGATTCAGGGGAGCGGAGACAGCCTTCGCTCCCCTTTTTTGTGCCCATCCGAACCGCCCGAATCGGAAAGGGTAAGGCGCTCCTTAGGTCTAAAAGACAAAGGCCCCTTCTCAACATGAGGCGGGGGCCTTCTATAATTAAGGCTACGTGGTTCAGGTGGGACTGCGTCAATCCGTGCTGTCATGCCCGGAGGGTCCCCGAAACTGGGGGTTACTCATCCGACTGCTCCAACTCATCTTGCACGACCTGCATATCCTCCGGCGGATCCCTCTCGATACAGACCTCGCCCCCCCTGTGTGGGTGCACGAAAACGAGCTTCCTTGCGTGGAGCATCTGGCGATCGATGGGTTTGAGCATCCGCGCCGCCTCTGGGCGATAGAGTGGTGATATCCCCTTCAGCCTTTTCGCGTCGCCGTTGTAGACTGGGTCCCCGAAAACGTGGTGTCCGATATGATCGAGGTGAA
>DPVD01000379.1:3343-16766 GCA_003526745.1 Candidatus Latescibacterota bacterium | reverse complement strand
TGTCTCTGAAGGGACCCGGGGAAGCGGAGAAAGAGCTATCCGGAGCGGGTTTGGACTTTAAAGAGCATGTTTTCGAGTCAAAATATCGGCGAGTTTCGGTCGTCTGTATAAAGCAGCCCCAATAGGAAACCGTTAACAAACCCTATGCCCCAAGAAGGGCTTCAGCCTGAACATATTTCACACATAAAGATGTCGCCCCCCCACGTTCCACGTGGAACACAGAATAGAAAAGCCCCCTGTCTCACTAGAGACAGGGGGCTTTTGCTTGTCTAAGAGTCTGATCAGCCCACGGGATTCTCGAGTCGTCCGATCCCATCGACTTCACAGACGACTTTGTCGCCGGCCTTCAACCAGAGCTGCGGGTCTCTAGCCATTCCGACACCCGGAGGGGTGCCCGTGAAGATCAGATCGCCTGGGTTGAGAGTGAAAACGTGTGACAGGTATGCGATTAGTTCGGGGATCTTAAAGATCAGCTGCGCCGTGTTTGAGTCCTGGACCGTCTCGTCGTTTAGGATACATCGAATTCCGAGATCGTTCGGATCCCCTACCTCGTCAGCTGTAACGAGATCGGGCCCGATCGGCGCAAAGGTGTCGAAGGTCTTCCCCATCATCCACTGACCGGCAGGTTTCTGCAGCTGGTAGTCCCGTGCGCTCACATCGTGTCCAACCGTGTATCCGGCGACGTGGTTCATTGCATCGGTTTGGGAGATGTTGAATCCCGATTTTCCGATCACGACGACGAGCTCAACTTCGTAGTCTGGTTCGTTGCTACTTGGAGGTAGCTTGATCGTGTCCCCGGGACCAATGATCGCCGAAGCATACTTCGAGAAGACCACCGGTTCTGGTGGGATGTCCATCCCGCTTTCAGCGGCATGGTCGGCGTAGTTGAGGCCGATACACACGACCTTCTCCGGGTTCGATATCGGTGCCAGGATTTTAACATCATTTGCGCTGAAGCTCGACCCTCCCAACGCAACAGCCTTAGATGCAGCCGAGAGTGCTGGCTCGCCGGCCTCTAGGAAAGATCGCATGTCAGAAGGGATGGAACTGTCCGCTGTAGAGAGATCGATTATCTGGTCGCCTGAACGGGCTCCGATTCGATCTGCGTTTCCCTCTCGAAATGTTACGAGTCTCATGGTCGTCCTCTCTGGTCCTTAGGCTTTAGGGGAGGTCATCTCTTCAGGTTTGACGAGCTTATCGAACTCATCGCCCGAAAGGATGCCAAGTGTCTCGGCTGCTTCGCGAAGCGTCGAGTTATCGTCGAACGCTTTTTTCGCCACCTTTGCGGCGTTGTCGTATCCGATGTGCGGGTTAAGCGCCGTCACGAGCATTAGGGAGTCGCCGAGAAGTTGCTTGATGTTGTCTTGGTTTGCCTCGATGCCGATGGCGCAGTGGTCATTGAAAGCCTCACACGCATCTGCGATCAACCGGATCGATTGCAGGAGGTTATAGATCATGACGGGCTTGAAGACATTGAGCTCGAAGTTTCCACTTGCGCCGGCAAATCCGATAGCGGCGTCGTTCCCAAGGACCTGAGCAGCGACCATTGTCAGGGCTTCTGACTGAGTGGGATTAACTTTACCGGGCATGATAGAGCTTCCGGGTTCGTTTGCCGGAAGGGTGAGTTCTCCAATGCCGCAGCGCGGACCCGACGCCAACCAGCGGATATCATTCGCGATTTTCATCAGGGAGGCTGCGAGTGTCTTTAGCGTTCCGCTGAATTCAACGATGGCATCGTGCGCGGCAAGTGCCTCAAACTTGTTTGGGGAGGAAACAAACGGAAGTTCTGTAATTTCAGCAATTTGCGCCGCTGATTTGTCTGCGAATTCGGGATGGGTGTTGAGTCCTGTACCGACGGCCGTACCCCCGAGGGCAAGTTCGTAGAGGCACGGAAGGCTTCGGTTGATCCGCTCGAGACCTTTGGTCAACTGGGCCACGTAGCCGGAGAACTCTTGGCCGAGCGTAAGCGGGACGGCGTCCATCAAGTGTGTTCGCCCGATCTTTGTGATTTCCTCGAAGGTCTTCCCCTTCTCCTCCAGTGTATCTCGCAGCTGAGTGATCATTGGGATCAGGCGACGGTTGATCTCTTCTCCCGCCGCTATGTGCATGGCTGTAGGAAATGTGTCGTTCGACGACTGTCCCATGTTGACATCGTCGTTAGGGTGGACCGGATTCTTGCTGCCCATCTCACCGCCGGCGATCTCAATTGCCCGGTTCGAAATGACCTCGTTCGAGTTCATGTTCGATTGAGTTCCGCTTCCTGTTTGCCAAACACGAAGGGGGAAATGGCCATCCAGTTTCCCGTCTATCACCTCGTCGGCGGCCTGGCAGATCAGGTCCGCCTTCTCTTCCGGCATCTTGCCCAGCTCGGCATTGACGAGGGCAGCCGACTTTTTGAGGATGCCCATGGCGCGGATCAGCTCGCGAGGTATCCGTTCTTCACCGATGTCAAAATGGATCAGGGAGCGTGCCGTCTGCGCACCGTAGTACCGGTCGCTCGGAACTTCGATCTCTCCCATGCTATCGGTTTCGATTCGATTGCTCATTTTGTGCTCCAGTTTGGGGAGGGAATCAGCGTAGAACGCAGGAAACTAGTATAGCGGCGTGTCCCATGAGGGGCAAGGAAATTGGATCTGCAGGGGCTTCAGGGGAGGCTAGCTTGCCTCGCCTTTGACGGGTCCTTACCTTGCGGGAAGCAAGCGGCGGTGGATGCCACAAACAACTCTTCCAGTGACATCCTTCGCAAAGTGTGTCAGGCCTCCTCGAGGCTGGACGTAAACAATTTTCACAAGAAGAGAGGGCAAAACTATTGAGACGGAATCGTCTGGCGATCCTGGTAGGCGCAGCCTTGCTGGCTGCGTGTGGCGGTGTTTCGGAGGATGAACACGCAAGGCTAGAAATCGAGGTTAAATCTTTACGAAACGACCTGACCGTTACGCAGAGGAAGCTTGCCGACGCGGAGAAGCAGGTTCAGAACGAGAAGGCGCGTTCGCAAATAGCTAATGATCGGTTAGCCTTCCTTGCGCAGAAGATCAACGGTGTGAAAGCGCGTATTAAGACAACAATGGGGGACATTGAAACGCAATTCTTTCCAGACAAGGCGCCGATTCACTGTTTCAACTTCATTGCTAGGGCAGAGTCTGGGTTCTACGATGGGACGCTGTTCCACCGAGTCATGAAAGGTTTCATGATCCAGGGCGGGGATCCGCTCTCGAAGGACGACAATCCGGCGAATGATGGCTCGGGTGGTCCGATCGTCAACATCCCGCACGAGTTCAACGACATCAAGCATATACCCGGAATCCTGTCGATGGCGCGTGTGGGGGATAAGTCACAGGGGGCAGGAACACAGTTCTTTGTCATGCACGCTGACTACCCGAGTCTGAACGGGCAGTACACGGTGTTCGGCAAGGTGACCAAGGGTATGGACGTCGTGAACAAGATCGCTACGACTCCGACGAAAAAGCCGGGCGATCGACCGCTTAAAGACGTTCGAATCAAGTCAATCGAGGTTTACCGGTAGTTAGTTTTCCACGCTGTGGATAACTGTGTGTGGAAAACAAGCAACGGAAAAACAGTCGGTTAAGCTGTTTCTATAAGAGAATTTATGGATCGACCGGCGGGAAAGGTAATCGATGGGGAAAGCTGGGGCGCCAGCAAAACCTGTTGTTTATCAGTAGGTTACGCCGGTCCATTTAGCTTGCTCGCGATGTGGGTATGGCATATATTGGAGCGAACGTTGCCCGTTCGTTCTTGAGTGCGTGCAGGAGCTCTAGCTTGATCGAGAAAGTGAAAGACAACGTCACGGCTATACTCCAACCCTCGACGAACTTTTTGGTTCGGAGCCGGGTCACGCCTGATTTACTGACCATGATCGGTTTCGTTCTGAACCTGGTGGCCGCGACGCTGTTCGGGTTAGACGAATACCGCTGGGCCGGTCTGATGGTGCTGGTCGCAGGCATCTTCGATCTTCTAGACGGTCAGGTTGCACGAACAGGGCGAACGGAATCGAAGTTTGGCGCACTTTTGGATTCGACGGTCGATCGGTATTCGGAGATCGTCGTGTGGTTTGGGCTCGCTGTTAGCTTTATCCGGTCTGGATCTCTCTGGACAAGTTCGGCACTCTTCTTCGCGCTCGCCGGCTCTCTGATGGTCAGCTACGTTCGAGCGCGAGCCGAGGGGCTTGGCGAAGAGTGTAAGATCGGGTTCATGCAGAGACCCGAGCGCGTGATCGCGCTAGGTGTCGGCGGAGTCGTCGGCGTGATCGGCCTGACCTTTGCAGCTTGGACAATCGCGATCCTGTCTAACATCACGGTTCTCGAGCGCGTGTTCTACGTGCGGCGTCAACAGATCAATGAGGATGGAGACCGGTAGGTCACCTTCCAAAGGATGAAACAGGGAGGACGGTCTCGCGTTTGGTGAGGCCGTTTTCGTGTCTATAAGGGCGAACGGGCGTGCGCGGTTTGTTCATCACGTTTGAGGGAATCGAGCATTGTGGGAAGACGACGCAATCCCGCCTGATTGCGGATCGACTCCGGAATACGCGCCGCTCCGTCGTCCTGACTCGCGAGCCCGGAGGGACACCGCTCGGGACAGCCATACGGGAGCTGGTCCTCCAGCCTTCAACCGACCCAATCGACACGACGGCTGAACTTCTGCTGTTCGCGGCAGATCGAGCGCAACACGTTCGGACGCTAATCCAGCCGGCACTCGCAGACGGAAAGGTTGTGATTTCCGACAGGTTCCACGACTCGACACGAGCTTACCAAGGCTACGGTCGCGGGATCGACATGGACACGATCGACCGTGCCATCTCCTTGGCCACGGGCGGTCTTGAACCCGATCTGACGATCTTGATGGATGTGGATGTCGAAACGTCGCGCGCGCGCGCGGAGGCGAACGATGACAGGATTGAGCAGGACTCGAATGCATTCTTCGATCGGGTCCGACACGGGTTTCTGGAGATCGCTAGAAACAGTGCATCACGCATTATTGTGGTAAACGGTACAGAACCGACCCAAGATGTCACAGCTCGTGTCGCTGACGAAGTAGACAGACGACTAGCAAGCCTAGCAGATTGAAACAAATGATGCTTCAGGACGTCTTAGGGATGCATCGGTCGGATACGAGAAACACGCCGGAGGAAACATGAATCGAGGAAGCGGGAAGAAGCTCTGGGCCTTTACTGCGTTCGTCGCGGCACTCGGCATTTATGTGACGCTAGACTCGCGACTCGTAAAGGGCGCAGACTCGTATGCAGGTTTCGACTCTGCACTCGAAAATTTTGGCGATGCGTTCAACGAACTCTCCGTCTCATATTTCAAAGAGCTGAAGCCTGAGGATCTGACGGACAAGGCGATTGAGGGGATGCTGTCGGATCTCGACCCGAACACGCAGTTCTTCGATCGTAGAGCTCTGGATCAGCTTCGGATCAAGACAGAGGGTCGGTTCGGAGGTCTCGGCATTCGCATCAGCACGAAAGGCGGAGAGGTTCCCGTCGTGATGAGTGTTTTTGCGGGAACACCGGCAGACACAGCCGGTCTGACCTCGGGGGATCGAATCATCAAGATCGAGGGTAGCTCGACGCACGGTGAGGATCTTCAGAATATTGTCGACAAGCTTCGGGGAACGGAAGGTCAAGGCGTGACGATTACGATCAATCGTCCAGGGATCGACATCCCGTTCGACCAACACGTCATTCGAGATCGAATACGAATCCCGAGTGTCGGTTTTGCCCAAGAGATCCAGCCAGGGATCGGATACATTTCGATGTCTGGTATCCTCAACGGGCATTTTTCAGAGTACACCGGTCGCGAGCTTGACCAGGCTCTGAGCGATCTCGATGCAAATAACCTTGACGGTTTGATCTTAGACCTTCGCAGTAACCCGGGCGGTCTCCTTACCCAGGCGATCGCCGTGGCAGACAAGTTCCTTCAGCCGAACCAGGTCGTAGTTTCGACAGCAGGCCGGGACGAATCCCAGAACCAAAAATACGTCACTCGGGAGGCACCCGTAGCAGGGGAGGTCCCGCTGATCGTGCTGGTTAACGGCGGCAGTGCGAGCGCATCCGAGATCGTGGCGGGAGCGGTCCAGGACACGGACCGCGGGCTTGTTCTCGGTACGGACACGTTTGGCAAGGGATCGGTGCAGACGATTCGCCCGATCGGAAACGACAAGGCGCTGAAGCTGACGACGGCGGTCTACTACACACCGAGCGGCCGAAGCATCCACCGCACCTCCAGTCGGTTGCACCGTGGTAGCCGTCTGATGCTGGCTCTTACGGATACGGGTCGTGTTCCTGTATACGAAGCCATTTCGGTTATCGGGCAGGCAGAAGAGCGCGAAGATGCGGTCAACGATCTGATGCAGCAGTTCGGGCTGAGTGCTGAAGACGCAGAAAAATTGATGCGGACGGATCTGACCGGTCTTGTCGGGTTAGGTGTTCGGGAGGATAACAAGGCCCCGAAAGGGAGCGACCCGGAACAAAAGTTTAAGACATCCGGCGGTCGCACGGTGCACGGGGGTGGTGGAATCAAACCGGATGTGGAGATCAAGCGCGATCGACGTCCACGGATCGCGGTTGAGTTCATCAGGAACTACATGTTCTTCGACTTTGCCGTGAACTATGCGATCGGGCGCGACTTCCCGACCAATTATGCCGACTGGACACCGCCTGACGATCTCCTCAATCACTTCAGAACGTTTATCGCGGACACGTCGAACACGAGTGGTTACCGATACACGTCGGTCACCGAGTACAGACTGAAGGAACTGAAGCTGTCATTCAAGGATCGGGAGATGACCGATGCCGAAACGGCCGCACTCGAACAGCTCCAAGCTGCGTCGGAAACACAACGTGAGGTTGAGTTCGACGACGCCAAGGTGGACATCCGGAATCAAATCGTGGAAGCGCTCGCAGAGCGTGTCTGGGGAGAACAGGCAAAGCAGCTCGCCTCACTGCGCGGCGATCGACAGTATGAGGAGGCGGTCAAGATTCTCAAAGACCAAGCGGTCTATAAACAGAAGATGAAGCTCGCTTTGGCCGACGATTCTAATTAGCTGATAGAGAGTAGATCTAGAAAGGAAAAGAGGGACAGTCGCGATGATTGTCCCTCTCTTGTTACTTGGCGTCTAGGTTGTGGACGGCGTCCCAAGACTCGAGTGGTGGCGAGAGTTTCATCTCTCGGCAGCGCTCTATGAACACGTTGCACGGTCCGTCCTCGGGG
This sequence comes from Candidatus Latescibacterota bacterium, assembly GCA_003526745.1. Classification (GTDB taxonomy): domain Bacteria; phylum Latescibacterota; class UBA2968; order UBA2968; family UBA2968; genus UBA2968. The sequence goes on along the minus strand of DPVD01000379.1, from coordinate 9,540 downwards.
TCGAGCTTCAGACCGGACTCAAAATGGGCGATGGCCTCGTCCCATTTTCGTCCCGCGTAGCACTGGAACCCCTCCTCGTAGATGCCTACGACATCGAGCTTTGATTTGTCGACCTCACCCTTGCGACCGAGGACTTCGTAGACCTGCACGGGTTCGTCCTTCCCTACCACCCGGATGCTGTCGAGTGTGCGGACCTCGCAGATATCCCCGGCAGCTCTGAGCGTTTCGTCCGAGATCATGGTTGTGATCCCGTAGGCCTTACCGGCGCCCTCGAGGCGGGAGGCAAGGTTGACGGCGTCACCCATTACAGTGTAATCGACCCGGGTGTGCGATCCGAGGTTCCCGACGACCATCTCACCAGTGTTCACACCCATTCGTACGCGCAGGAACTCACCGCGGCCCTGATCCGCCCACATCTTCCGGAGTTCGACCATCCGGTTTTCGCGCTCGAACTTCTCGCGAAGCTCCGTGCATTTCTGCTGCATGTCGACACAGGCGAAAACAGCCGCCTGCGCATGGTCGTGCATCGGTACGGGTGCACCCCAAAAGGCCATGATCGCGTCACCTTCGAACTTATCGATCGTGCCGTTGTGGATCGCAATGATCTCACACATTTCGGTAAGGTACTCGTTTAGGAGCTCGACAAGTTCGACGGCTGTGACGTTCTCGGAGATGGTCGAGAAGCTTGCGATGTCAGAGAAGAAGACGGTCATGACGCGCTGATCGCCACCAAGCTGAGTGACGAGATCCGGGTTTTCCACAAGCTGATCGACAACCTTCGGATCGAGGTAGTGCCCGAAGGCGCCTTGGACGAAGTCCTTCTCCTTCTCTTTCTGAACGTAGTTGTACAGCGTGATTGAGAGATAGCCCACAGTCAGCGTTGTGACTGGTCCAAGGATGTCGATCCAGAGCTCGAACTGGAGGAAAAGCAGGATCGCGGCGGCCACGTAGACGCTCAGTAGCACAAGGATAACGAGTGCCCCTGAGATAGCCTTAAACCTAGGAACGAGGAACCCGATCAGCACGCCCAGAACGACCATTATCAGACCATTCTGCCAAGGTGGAAGCCTGCTAAGAAAGTTTTGTGTCAAGATGGTATTAAATACATTTACGTGTGCACCGAGCATGGCCTCACGCGCGCCGAACGGAGTCGGGTTGAGATCATGCGTTCCGGTTGCGGTGAGTCCGTAGAAAAACACTGTCCCGTCGAACTCGTCCCGCGTGATCACGCGTGCCTTGCCGCCTTCCCCGTGGAGTCCCTCTGCCTTGACCTGGTCGAGGAAGAACAGAGGCCGGTGCTTGTCGCTGAGTCCGTCCCCATCGATAAGAGATTTCAGCACGATTACGTTGTGCTCAATGTCCTTCATTGAGTAGCCATCGAGCCTGTCCGCCACCTCTGACACGGAAAGGTCTGGCGAATCTTGCAGGATGGCCGCGACCTTGAGGTTGTCCCGAACTTCGTTGAAGAATGAGGAGAACACCTCGACCACGGGCGGGAGTTCGTCTTCCGGTATGCCGAAGGTAGTCTTCAAGAACTCTTCGACGGTCAGGTCAGGGTTGAGCGTGAGCGCTTGCTCGATCGCGAAGCAATCTCCGACGATGTGCTTCGCACCGATCAGTGTTTCGGGATCTAGATCAGCCGCTAGGGCAGTGGTCGATGCGGCTTCCAGATACTGTCCATCATCCTCAAAGGCCGCCGGAGTCTCGCTCAGCAGGTTCTTGGCGAACTTGAGCGCCCTGTTCTCGTGCTCCGTCGCTGCGAATTCCATGACGAGGTTGTATGGCAGGTGTCGGTAGGTCTCGTTGAAGGAGCCGGCCCAGTTGACAAGCATTTCATACTTCCCGTCAGTCGGGATGCGAACCTCGCGCACCGTCTGGCCCTCGATAGTCGCGTTGGGCAGGCCGATGTATCCGTCCTCAAACTGTACTTTGTCGAGCGGGACGTCCATGTAGTCGCAGGCCATGACGAGACCCAGCGAGAAGTAGATGCGCCCGTCGTAGTAAAGGGCGAGTCGATAGTGGCGGACGATGCCGTCGTGATCGGGTTTCGGAAGCGCGAAACCGACGCCTCGGGAGCTCTGAATATAGTCGTGTAGCGGTACTTCCATGTCCGTCGCGAGGTAGAAGCGTTCCGCTTTGGATGGGTCGATCGGGGTGGAGAACGGCGCGAGGTCGGCCACCGCGGCATCCTTCGCCGGAGATCGAGCTCTCAGGTTTTCTTGAGTGAACTGGAGTGAGCGTCCCTCGGCGATCTCGAAGGTCTGCGCGTTGTAGACGATATGCGTCTTACGTGCGGCGGCTACGAACTCTTTGTCGTGGTCTCGAATCAGGTTGGTGAGGTCCGCCCGTGAGAAGGAGTCTCCCTCGAGCATTTCAAGGTCTTCGGGTGATATTTCCTGTTCACTCGGTTCGTAGAAGAAGATATCGAAGCCGATCATGTTCGCACCGAAATCACTTATTGTGTTGATCAGATCGGCGTGCTTGTCACGGGTCAACGGCCAGCCGTGTTCCTGCAACGCGGCGTCGTCGATGTCGATGGTGGCCACCGACCTCATCTGCTTCGGTTGACCGACCCAGTCGTTTCGCTTGAGGAAACGGAAGTCGTAACTGCTTGACTCGAGGTCTTGGTAGAGGTGTGTCATTGAAAATAGCGCGATGGCGACGCCCGATGCGATGCCGATCAGGAGGTGACTCCAGTCCTGCTGTTTCTCGTTTTTTTGTTTCTCTTCTTCAGCCATCGATTCCCCCGGGTTTATTCAATCGGCATGTTCTGAATCAGCGACAGAATATAGTGCTCCCGTTGTAGACGGTGCAAAGCGGTGTAGAAAAAAAGAGCAGCGCCAGACAACCGACGCTGCTCGTGTTTGATCGCTCTGACGGAGAGGGATTGCCTGAGTTTTACTCGAAATTCTTGAGTTCCTCTTTGGCCGCCGCCGCGAAGTCGGAATCGCCGTGGTTCTCGACGATGTCCGTGTAGGTGTCCTTCGCATCGGCTGTCTCGCCGAGTTGTGCGTGGCATTGCGCGATGAAGAACATCTGCTCGGCCACCGTGTCGGCTTCAGGAGCGGCCTTGATCGACTCTTGGAGCTGCGTGATCGCGTTTTTCAGGTCGACACGGCTTGGGTAGCGGACGCCACCTTTGTAGTATAGCTGGTCCAGCACCGCATCTTCAGCTTCCGCGCCACGCACACCAGCGACCGTCCGTGTCTGCTGTGTCTCGTGCGCCCTGTTCTTGGCGACCTTCTGGATTTTTTTCCAGCGGTTCAGGAACGCGCTCGAAACCTTGACTTTCTCTTCTGTCTTAACTTTGGTCTTCTCTTCTGTTTTAACTTCGGTCTTCTTTTCCGTGTCCTCGGCGAGCGACGGCGAGGACACGAGGCTTGCCGAAATGATTCCGGCCACTGTGAGGGAGAAGATACGCTTCATGTCGTTTCCTCCTGAGATGATCACTTTCCCGACGGCGAGTCTTCGGTTTCGAATGGTGTGTGCTTCGTTCTACAACAAAAGTATACGGAAAATCCCGTCGGGCACCCGTGATTCATGACACGCCCAGCGCGATTTCTGTAGAGAAAACGCGTTGTTAGTTACGATCGTGTCCGTTTGGTGTCACACTTGGAGCGTAACTAATTCCCAAGAAATTCCAGCTGACCGTTCAGGCTGCTATCCAACTGGATCGCTTTCTGATAGGCCTCTATGGCCTTCGCTCCGTTGCCCTTTAGATGGTAGACGATCGCTAGGTTGAGGTAAAATCCGCCGTTTGATGGGGCCTTCTGAGAGGCCTGTGTGAACATCTCGATTGCGAGATCGTAGTCCCGAGTTCGAACCGCCGAGACACCTTTTCCGTTGAGCGCCTCCACGTTGTTCGGGTTGAGGGACAGGGCCCGGTCAAACTGCTCGATGGCACGGTCGAGTCGTGCAAGTCGCAGGAAGGCAGCGCCATCGTCGTAGGCTTTCTCTGAGGCGATCTTCTGGAGCGGTCCGATGGTCTGAGATGCCGGGGTGGAGGCCATTTCGATCGACTGGAGGGGCTGACCGCCCGTGATGAAGTCGAGGCTGCCATCGAGGCTCGAATCTAGCTTGAGTGCCTGTCTGTATGCCCGTATCGCGTCGTCTTTCTTGCCCTGAAGATGGTACGTGACCGCGATGTTGGTCTGGAACCCGGCGTTGTCGGGTCGGATGTTCGCCGCGCGCTGATATAGCGCGAGTGCGTCGTCGTAGCGTCGCTGCTTAGTCGCGATGACACCCTTGCCATTTAGCGCCTCTGCGTTGTTTGGGTCTAACGAGAGGGCTCGATCGAAGGTCTCCGTCGCCCGTTCGAATCTGCTCAGCCTCAGGAGTGCCGCTCCGTCATCGTAAGTCTTCTCGGAAGCGATCTTCTGGAGCGGGTCGGTCTGCGCAGCAACGCCACCACCTGTTCTCCCTCCCTTCAAAAAGTCGAGCACCCCTGCGAAATCAGAGTTTGTATTGACGGCCAACTGGTAAGCCTGCTCGGCATCTTCCGTCCGACCCTGCAGGTGGTAGGTTAACGCGATGTTGATCCGGAAACCGGCATCGTTCGGGTTTAGCTCAAGTGCTTTAGTGTAAAGTTGGATCGCCTCCTCGTAGCGACGATGCTTAGTCATAACGACGCCCAGGGCGTTGTAGGCGTCAGCCATCCCGTCGTCCATCTTGATTGCTTCGGTGAACGATTCTTCTGCGCGCTCGAGCTGCGAGAGCCGCAGATACGCTGCGCCCGCGTCGTAGAAACCCTCGGCGCTGTCGAGCGATACGCCAGAAGAGAGCGCGATCCGGTCAAGACGGTTGTCAAAGAAGGCGAGGTCGCGATCGAAGAGCTCGGCGATTGCGGCTGTCGGGGGAATCTCGATCGTCGCGTCAGGCACAACACCCGGCCTGAACGTGCCCTGAGCATCGGACACGAGGATCTCGTTGATGAAGCCCCGCTCCTTGCGGATGTAGTATTCCTTCGCACCGTTGCGCCAGGCGTCGGAGAAGGAAGAACCGAAAAGCGTCGTCTCCACGGGGATCCAAATGCTGTTATTCCAGAGAACATACTCCTTCTCGTTCAGGAAGAAGTCGCCCGCATCCTGAACGGAGATACCGCTGTCGAACATCATGTAGATGTGGCCATACTCGGGATCGTTCACATCAAGAACGGCCGTCGGAATGTTTAGGTTCTCTAGCATTGAGCAGAAGAGAGCCGTGCAGTCATCGCAGTCGCCGATCTTCGCCTCAAGGAACTCGTAGGGATACTTGACGGTGTCGAAGACCGAGTCATCCTCGAATATTTCAAGATACGGCGTGGTCTGATCCTGCTGGTATCGCAGGCCGTGCGCCCCGATCGCGTCGAAGATCAGTGCGGCCTTCCCAATGTTGTTGTTCCCAAACTTCTCCCTCAGGCGATCCGCGTACTGGGCGACCAGTCCGCGAGCGAAAGAGTCGACCGTCCGGCTTTCGGGTGTGATGAATGCGGCGATCCGTCGTGGGTTCGACCAAGAGAGCTTTCCCTTTCCGAGCACGTAGACACTGCTGAGTGTCTTGCTTGCCGTCTTCGAGCGGCGGCCTTGCTGATAGGTCACTTTCACGGTTGGCTGAACGAGGTTGTCGTAGTAGGACGGCTGTGTGGACAGCAGATCCTGCGGGAACGTGAGCTTCATCCCGTAGCGCTCGGTGCTCTGCGGCGGAAGGGTAAACGACTCCTGGTGCGGCGCGTCGGTCAACGTCGGAACCACGACGCTGACTGTGACCGGTAACGGATCCGGGGAAGAGTTGCGCAATACGACGTCGACGAAATCGCTGGCCTCGTAGGTGCGATATAGCGACTTGAAGACAGGGGCCGGTCGGACGATCGCGTCCTTGATGTTCACAACGGAGGCGTTGTAGGACAGCGAGAGCGTCGCGTGATGTGTTGCCGGCAGGATCGGGTGATTCTCGAAGGCATAGTCGAGCTGGATCGAATTGTATTTGAGACCGAACCCGAGTGCAAAGGCTAGGCTGTTGTCGGCATTAGACGGCTGGCTCAGGGCACGGTTCAGGCCGCCGCGCACGATAAGCGATGCGAGAGGTTGATACTCGGCTCCCACGTGGACGTTGTTCTGGTCGATGTCCGTTGCCAGCGTGATGTCGCGAGTCGCCTGGATCGCCACACCAGCCCTGATGTTCTGCTCGAAAATCTCTTCATCGAACTGCGTGTTGTCGTC
>DPVD01000379.1:0-2973 GCA_003526745.1 Candidatus Latescibacterota bacterium | reverse complement strand
TTGAGAGACGAATGTTTTGGTGCGAAGATGAGACCGAGGTCGAATCCGAATCCGCTAGCGCTGCGCAGGCTGACACCGTCGAGCTCGATACTCTGGAAGAGCGCCTTTGTGCCCACACCGAGAGAGAGCGTGCGATGAAGCTGGAAGCCATAGCCGACGTTGATGATGTTGAGTGCATCCTTAAGCTCGTCGTCACCGAAGCTCTCACGCAGCCAGTCGATCCCGATGGCGTGACGCTCAAACAAGGGGAAGACATAGCTTGTGAAACTGTTGTTGAGACCGAGTCCAAACCGATCGGCGTATGAGAAGACGAGCTCCTGTCGCTGGAGCATCGCTACGCCGGACGGGTTCCAGAAGGTGGTTGAGGCATCGTTAGACAGAGCAGTGACCGTACCGCCCAGGCCTACGGAACGCGCAGTGGTGGCAACAGAGGGTCTGTCGGCGTAAACCGACGCTATAAGGCTCAGACAGAAGAGTCCGGCAATGATCAGACGCTTGGTCATGGCGAGACGGAAACCCTCTGTCCTGAGGCCACGCCCGTTTGGGAGGACGTCGACCCGTCGGATGTTGTGAGCTCTATGCGCAGTTTTCCAACCCCTGATGTTGCAACGAAGATCTCTGGTGTCGCCGACCCGCCCGCAATCACAGTGTTGGCCAACAATTTGGACCCTTCGAAGACCTGGACCGTTAGGCCGACTCCGTCAGCGGCGTTGATTCTGGTAGGCGCGACGACGATGCCGGAGATTCCATCGGTGTCGTTCCTGTAGAGCGTCGATCCTTCGAAGCCCGGGAAGCTGCTGTTGACCAGGTAGAGATCGGGGTCTAGGTCGCCATCGTAGTCAGCTGCTGCTGCGCTGATGGCATTCGTTGCGGAGGCTGAGATGCCTGAGCCAGAAGCCTCGGTGAACGTGCCCGATGCCTGAGTAATCAGTGCGCTAGCTTGGCCGTTCTTCGACTCCGCACCGTTCGCGACGAAGACGTCAGCGTCACCGTCGCCATCATAGTCTGCCCAGGAGCTAGTCCAGCTGACCCAGGACGCCCCGGTGTTCTTGATGTCGCCACTCGCGATGTTCGTGAACGAGTCGTTCCCGTCATTCCGGTAGAGTGCATTACCACCGACGTTTACGACGTAGAGATCAAAGTCACCATCGAGATCGTAGTCGATCCAGGAAGCACTCCGGCCGACATCCGTGTTGTCGATCGACGCCTCGCAAGCGATCTCCGTGAAGGCACCACTGCCGTTGTTCTTGTAGAGCGCGTTGTTCTGCTCCCGGTTTACGACATATAGATCGAGGTCCCCGTCGCCGTCATAGTCTGCCCACGCTGCTCCTTCTGTGTCACGTATATCCGCGACTTCAGCGGTTTCGCCGCGTTCAGAGAAAGTTCCGTTCCCGTTGTTGTGATAGAGCGTGTTTCGGAAGCGTCGCTTACAGACATAGATGTCGAGCAGTCCGTCTCCGTTGTAATCACCCCACACGGCACTCGTCTCGTCGCCTTGGCTGATGACGTTTACACCTGCGGTGCCCGTCACATTCGAGAAAGTTCCGTTTCCGTTGTTTCGGTAGAGCTGATCCTGCTCGAAGAAGTTGACGACATACAGATCCAGGTTTCCGTCGTTGTCGTAGTCCGCCCAAGATGCGGCTACGCTGTTCCGGGCATCTCCAATGCCAGCGGTGCTGGCCACGTCGCTGAAGGTCCCGTTCCCGTTGTTCCGGTAGAGCCGATTGATGCTGTTGCTGACAGAACTGGCCCAGTTGGTTACGTAGAGATCGAGGTCACCGTCACCGTCGTAATCTCCCCAAGTGGCATTGGTCCCGACGCGCGGCGCGGCTGCTAGTGAGTTCCCCACGTTGGCCGAAACGGTCACGTCGGTGAACGTCGGTTGGCCAAGGACGGGGAGTGCTGACAGGGCGAGACCAGACAGGAGACTCAGCGTATGTCTGGTCCAATAGTTTTCGCGTAGTCTCATCGGTTCACCACTGCGACAGTCTTCTGTTCACGCGCGCCACCTGCGTCGATCGAGACGATGTAGAGCCCGCTGCTGACAGGATCGCCGTTGTGATCGCGGCCGTCCCAGCTGACGACGTTACGACCGGCGTTCATCTGCTGGCCGGGAATCAAGATCGTCGTAAGCTTGCCGGAGCGATTGTAGATCTCGATCCGGACGCTGGCGGAATTCGAGAGGTCGAAGCTGATGTCCGTGGTTTGAAGCAGGAAGGGTATTGCATTCCCACCGGCAGGTCCTCCACCGGGCCGCCGTGCGACTCTGCCGTGGGAAAAAGCGCGATTGCTGAAGTTGATGTTTGCGATCCCTCCCGATCCGGTCGATGTGGCTGTGTCTTCGAACAGTCCGTAGATGCTGAGGTCCGTTATGGGGACGCGGATTCGATCGCCTGACACGGTTCCCCCGAGTCGTGTCCACGTCGCTCCAGACAGCTGGAAGACGGCGAGACGGTCACGGTTCGAACCGGGCGGGATGCTGAAGTCGAGGATTGCTGCCTTTCGAAGCTCAATCGCGGGATCGGACGAAATCTCGTAGGCGCCGTATGAGGCCGTGGTTCCGGACGGTTCCTGACCTATAGGGACGGGGTCGATCCTGACATCTGGGTTCTCGGTCAACGACGAAGGCAGGACATTCGGAGAGACCTCGAGCGTCACCCCTCCGTCGGGACTCTCGACGACACCGCCGCCACCGGGAGCGATCAGCGCAGGGATCAGGCGCTCAAAAGCCGTCATCGTGTTTCCTTTCAGGTCTGTTCCGCCAGTCACGCGAACGACGAAGCTGCCTGAAGGCACATCATCCTTGATATCGACTTCACCGATCCAGAGGTCACCGCTGAAGCTTAGCTGGGTCAGCGTCAACGGCCGAGGTTCGCTCGCGAGTTGCAGTGTGACAGTGGGTGATACGTTGTTGTCCATGCCGGCCGGCTGATCGTTGAAGTCGATGACCACCGACGCGCGGCGACCCATAGT
>DPVD01000013.1:3442-3591 GCA_003526745.1 Candidatus Latescibacterota bacterium | reverse complement strand
CCTAGTGTATCAACGTTAGTAACGGGAGCTGCACCTCCGCTTCGCTCCCGGCTATTGACTTCCACCCCTCTGAGGCTCCCAGGGCCACCCCCACAGATAAGCACCAAAGTCTAGACCACCCCTCAGCTCCCGGGGATGTCCCCTCTGTG
>DPVD01000013.1:3008-3320 GCA_003526745.1 Candidatus Latescibacterota bacterium | reverse complement strand
ATGTCGATCACAGCGTTTCTGCAGAAATCCGTAGTATACGGGGATGAATGTTTGTGCGTGTGTTGTCAGCACAAAGGGACACCGATTTCATTCCAATTCGCCTACCACCGCCCCCCTAGTGTATCAACGTTAGTAACGAGAGCTGCACCTCCGCTTCGCTCCGGCTTGCTCCCGGGGATGTCCCCTCTGTGTCCTCTGGAATTGCTTTCAGATTTGGACTTTCCGTCTCGCTTCATCCGGATGCTGGCGATACAAGATCGCCAGGTGCCCAATCATACCGACGATATCGGACTCCGACAGCTCAGCCAGCTG
>DPVD01000013.1:0-2794 GCA_003526745.1 Candidatus Latescibacterota bacterium | reverse complement strand
CGTCTCGCTTCATCCGGATGCTGACGATACAAGATCGCCAGGTGCCCGATCATACCGACGAGCTCGGACTTCGACAGCTCAGCCAGCTGAGCGGATATCTCCTTCTTGCTGTCTTTGAAGTCGACGAAGCGGACCTTGATCAGCTCGTGCGCATCGAGCGATTCGCGTGCTGCGGCGATCACCGTCTGGCTCATGCCATCCTTGCCGACAAAGACAGTAGGCTTCAGGTGATGAGCCTGCTTTCTGAGCGACTTCCGTGCTGATGGGTTCAACACTTTATATCTCCTAACAAATCCGCCCCCATCCATCGGACAGGGGCAGGTTCTTTTGCAACCAGCTGGCTGCCGGCTCTAGTTCTCAACGTCCACCGTCTTGCCTTTGATTCCAAGGAGCTCGACCTCGAAGATCAGGACCGAATTCGGAGGAATATCGGGTCTGCCTCTTTCACCGTATCCGAGCTCCGCCGGGACTGAGACCTCCCACTTCGATCCTACAGGCATCAACTGCAGGATTTCCTGCCATCCGGCGATCACACGTTTGAGCGGGAAATAGATCGGCTCGTTGGCTTCTGTGCCCTCGAACTTTTCTCCATCGGTGAACCGACCGACATAATACGCAAGGACGGTGTCGTCCATGGTCGGGCGGATCCCGTCCCCATCCTCAAGGACCTTGTATTGGATCCCACTCGGCAGGGTGTTCACGCCTGAACGATCCTTGTTACCCTGCAGATACGCCTCGCCCGCCTTGAGGTTCTCCTCGTTCTCAGCTATAGCTCGCTCGCGTGCCTTTTCCTCCGCAACCTGCTGATGCTCGGTCAGAATGCCGAGCATCTCCTCCTCTGTCAGCACGTCGGAGGAGCCTGCAAGCGCCGCTCGTATGCCAGCTACAAGATGATCAACGCTCGGATCGTCGCCACGCTCTGACAGCGTCGCCTCTATGTTCTTGCCCATACTGTAGCCGATGCTGTAGGCAAGCTTGTCTTCCTGCGCACGGATCCGAACCTTGTTCTCACAGGCTGCAGCCAGAATCAGCAAGGATACGGCAACGGCCCACGTGTTCCGAAATGTCCAGCGAATAAACATACAATCCCCTCTTGAACTGCGTGAAACCCCGGCTGCATTAAGCGACAAACCCTGACTCAGCCTCAGCGAGAACGATCCCCGGGATGTCCTCGGGTGAATCAACGGCATACACAACGATATGATCTTCTCCTTCCGTCGAGGAGCAGAACTGATCCGCCTCTCGACTCTGTCCAACGTGGACCGCCGTGACGCGGCCAGCGACGGAGGAGAGATACCGAATCACGGATCCCAGGTTCGAAATCTGCATATCGGTGATGATAAAGATATCCATTTGTGGTGACTCAAACGACTTGAAATCGTCGAGTGCCAGCTCCGTGCCTCCACCAAGGTATCGACACAGGACCCTGTAAACCGCTTCGCGATCCTCGGTGAAGTCAATTCTTTCGAACCCCCCTTGTGGCGCGTCGCTGAAGTTGTAAACGGCAACGCGTCGTCGTCGTCTCAGATACGCGTCTGCTGCGCATCCCGCACCGAGCACCGCGTGTGACAGCTCATCGCACGGATTGGCCATGCTGCCAGACGAGTCGATCACGATCAGGCAGTCGGGCGTCCCATCCTCAACACCGTGCGTTTCTCCTTCACGACGCTGCCAAGTCTGCGACACACCTGGCAGAATCTTCCCGAAGCTCGTCCACACGTCAATATCCTGGACCGGTTTGCCAATCTCCCATGGAGAGTGCGCGTGGGGGTACATCCCACCCACCTTCTCCATGGCGACAGTCTTGACGGGCAACCTAAACGACTCGGCTCGCTTCATGTAATACAGAATGTCTGCATCCCTGGGCACACCCCGGCCGTGTCCGATTCCCTTCTCGGGCATCACTCCCGCCTCCTCAATCTCATCTCGGAAGTCTTCGACCATCGCCCTGAAGGCACGGTGTCCCTTGTCGGCGAACGAACTCAATCCCTTCTCAATCTGCTCCCTGCTATACTGGTTCGCCCCGTGCGGACCGAGCATCCCGCCGTCTCCCCCGTCTTCCTGCATTTCGCAGAAGACAAACGACTGCATCACCGAGGCGAATGAGCGAACACTCTCAATCCAGCGGGATCGATCCATGTATGGGATTCGTTCCAATCGAGAAACGGCCTGGCCGATCTCGTCGTCTGAACTCGCCCCGAGCTCTTCACCCCAGATACGCTGGTATAGGGCACGAATTACGTCGAATCCCGGTCCGCCCTCAAGATGCTTGTAGATGTTGGGCAGTTGGGAGTCTCTTTCACGGACGGAATGGGTGTCGGACACGACATCCGTGAAGTAGTCCAAAACACGTTTGATCGTATCGCCATCCCGGACGAAGGGCTTCAGGGATCCGTAGAGCTGCAGATACGTGTCAAAATCCCAAGGACATACAGTATGGTGTGCAGTCGCGTGGTCGAGCAGCGCCGCGACCACGACCTCTTCAGGAACATCCTTTCCGAGTTCTTCGCACGTTGAAAGCGAGAGGGTCACCTGCTTGTCAGCCAGGTCGACCGATGACACGCCCTCTTGAACCGACACAACTGGTTTGGGAAGCTCGGGAAATAGATGCCGCCTGCGGACCTCGGGCCACACACGATCCACAAACCCCTGCCACTCAACTCGTCTTGCGGCCGGACCCGTCATTACGACTGACCTTCGAACACCATCTGCTTACGATGGAAGACACGACCGCCCGTCGGTTTCCCAACCCCGCCAAACCGTCCCTGCACGTGGATCTCACCGCCGACAATTT
>DPVD01000440.1:4177-4858 GCA_003526745.1 Candidatus Latescibacterota bacterium | reverse complement strand
GACCCCTGCTTCTCGAAGCCAGGTCGAAGCGCGTTTGGCCAGGCCGGGACGACAAGGTTCAGGTCAGCTGGAATGGGCTGATGATCTCGGCAATGACCGTCGGATACCAGGTATCCGGTGACAGGAAGTATCTCGATGCGGCTGGCCGGGCAGCATCCTTCATCTTGGCGCAGATGGTTCAGCCGGACGGCAGGCTGCTGCATAGCTACAAGGATGGTTCCGTTTCAAATAACGCCTATCTCGACGATTATGGCGGACTGATCAACGCGCTGATCGATCTCTACGAGTCCACTTTCGACGAGACGTGGCTTGAGCGAGCGACGCAGTTAGCCGATACCACGATCTCGCAGTTCTGGGACGACGAGGGGGACTCGTTTTTCTACACGGGTATTGATCACGAAGCACTGATCGTTCGGTCAAAGAACCCGTATGACAACGCGACTCCTTCCGGGAATTCCTTGACGGCTTTGGCTTTCATCCGGCTCGGCACGCTGTTACGACGGGACGACTACACTAGCATCGCGGAACGCACCATCCGTCGATTCCAGCCGTATATGCTCGAGACACCCAACGGTTTTGCCCAGATGATCTGCGCTGCAGACTATGTGTTGGGTGGACCAGTTGAGGTGATCGTAACGGAAGGAGAGGGCAAGGAGGAAATGATCCGTGCCATCAATGATA
>DPVD01000440.1:533-3925 GCA_003526745.1 Candidatus Latescibacterota bacterium | reverse complement strand
AGGTAATCGTAACGGAAGGAGAAGGCAAGGAGGAAATGGTCCGTGCCATCAATGATAACTGGGTCCCGTGTCGCGTGCTCGCCTCGGGTCCCGCCGTGAAGGTGCCTATGACCAAAGAACGGGAGCGGACCAACGCTGGGGCGGCTGTATACGTGTGCCAAAACCGTGCCTGCTCGCTGCCGATCCAGGAACCTTCGAAGCTGGCGTCGTTCCTCCGTCCCGGCATGCCGCGCTGACTTCGCTCAGCAGGTAAGATTGACAGAGCTTGTGTAAAAACATATATTTGCGGGCTACGAATTGACCTAGGACCACAAGAGGCGATCCCGAGTATGCTCGCTAGCATGACGGGCTTCGGAAAATCCGCCGTCGAAGCCAACGGCACGCGTGCCAACATCGAGGTACGGACGGTAAACGGCCGCTATGGCGACGTGTCCATCCGCCTCCCCAAATATTTGTCTGAGCTTGAGCCGAAGATCAAGGAATTGGTCTTGGCTACGATCTCTCGGGGTCGTGTCGACTTATCGATCTCACTTCAGAGCGATGCCCCGAGTCAAGGGATCCCGGTTCTCAATGAAGCCGTCGTAGAGGCCTACATCGCCGAACTCGAGAAGCTGAATGACCGCGGAATATCCGGCGATGTGACAGTCGCCACGGTTGCCGCACTGCCGAACACATTCTCTTTCGAAACACCCGAAGTTGACGTCCAAGCCACCTGGTTATTGATCGAGCGAGGCTGTAACGAAGCAGTGGCGGAGTGTCACAAGATGCGGCAGGTCGAGGGCGAGAAGCTCGCGCAGGACTTTCGCGAGCGGATCGGCATCCTGGACTGCCTGATCGAAAAGGTCGAAGAGTTCGCACCCACGCGTGTCGAAAGTGCGCGCAAGAAGCTTGAAGAGAAACTTGAGGCTCTTCTTACTCCTGAATCCGTGGACCAGAATCGTCTGGTGATGGAGGTTGCGATTCTTGCCGAGCGGTCCGACATCACGGAAGAGTGCGTCCGGTTTAAGAGTCACAACGCGCAGTATCTCGAGACGCTCGCCCGGGACGAAGCAGTTGGACGCCGACTGAACTTCCTGCTTCAGGAGATGCTTCGGGAAGCCAACACGATCGGTTCTAAGGCTGGGAACGCAGAGATCGCCCACGTCGTCGTCGAGATGAAGGAAGAGATCGAGAAGCTTAAAGAGCAGGTCCTCAACGTCGAATAGACCGCGACGGAGCTCAAAGCCTTGGACAATGCTTTAGCTGAAGAGCTGTTTGACGGTCGCCCCGAAGCGTTCGCTCTGGTCGTTTCAGGACCGTCAGGGGTCGGCAAATCATCGATACGGAAGCAGCTCGTCGAGCGCGAACCTGGTGTTCACCGCACGGTGACGACGACGACTCGAACGCCGCGGGCGGGTGAAGTCTCAGGCCGTGACTACCATTTCATTTCTGACGATGCATTTTCGAATCTCACGACATCAGGAGAACTCCTAGAACACGCCTTTGTGCACGGGTCACTATATGGGACGACTCGAGCTGCCTTCAAGGAGTCGCTCGACCAAGGTGATGTCGTTCTTCTCGAGGTGGATGTTCAAGCGGCTCAGCAATGGCGTCGTGACCTGGGCAATCGATGTGTGACTGCTTTTATCCTTCCCCCCTCTGTGGATGCGCTGCGAAACCGGCTGTCGGGGAGACAATCCGAGGATGAGGATGCCTTGAAGGTTCGGATGCAGAATGCGATCGAAGAAATGGCTTTTGCTCCGACCTTTAATTACGCGATCGTTAACATCGAGCTTGAAGAAGCGATCCAGGACATCCAGGCGCTCCTGCGTGCCGAAAGGACGAAAGCGACCAGAAAGCCTTCATTGCTGGAAGACCTGGGCGTCAAGTAGCGCCCGATTACAACCAGGAGAATCTTGCATGGCAAAGACATTTTACTTCGAAGAGCTCACGAATGTCGGTATCAACCCGTATGAGGCCGTCATCGCTTCGTCCCGTGAAGCCAGGCGGCTCAACCAGACTCGCTTGATGTCCGATACCGTCGAAGGTCCGGACAAAATGACGACCGTCGCGCTGGATCGTGTAGTGAAGGCAAAGGTCGAGGTGAGCTATGGCCCAGAAGGGGAAAACAAGGCTGGCGACGAAGAGGATTCTGCTGGGAGTTAGTGGCGGGATTGCCGCATACAAAGCAGTAGAAATCCTACGGCGTTTGCAGGACGAGGGGGCTGAGGTTCGAGTCGTGATGACCGAATCAGCCTGCCGTTTTGTCCAACCGCTGACCTTTGAAGCCCTCTCTCACCGGAAAGTTGAAACACAGCTGTTCCCGGATGAGGGAGACCCGAACATCAGGCATATCGAACTGGCGAAGTGGCCGGACGCGATCTTGATCGCTCCGGCCACAGCCCATGTGTTAGGCCGTGCAGCCAACGGTCTGGCTGATGATCTATTAACGAATATCCTTCTGGCTGCGGAGACCCGGGTGTTCGTAGTGCCCGCGATGGAGTCGCAGATGTACGCGAACGAGGCGGTCCAGAACAACCTGGATGCGCTTCGATCTCGTGGGTATACATTGATCGGTCCAGCCAGCGGCCCTCTCGCGTCTGGGGCCTCAGGCCCTGGGCGGATGGAAGAGCCGGATTGCGTCGTCCAGGCAGTTTGTGATGCGCTTGGTCCGCGGGGAGATCTTGCAGGCAAGCGAGTCCTAGTTACTGCCGGACGCACCGAAGAAGATATCGATCCGGTCCGATTTATCACAAACCGGTCGACGGGTAAGATGGGCTACGCCGTCGCAGAGCGAGCAGTTGCTCGAGGTGCCTGTGTAACCCTGGTTTCGGGACCTACTCACCTAGAGACACCGGCTGGTGTCGAGCGGGTCGATGTTCGGTCGGTGAGCGAGATGGAGACTGCGACTCGAGCGGCTTTCGACGGCGCGGATGTGCTCGTGATGACAGCCGCTGTTTTGGATTTTAGACCTACTTTGCAGGCCGACCAGAAGATCAAGAAGGACGGGAAGTCCCTGAACATCTCGTTCGAGCCGACATACGATTTCCTTGTAGATCTTGGACAGGAGAAGGGTGAGAGGCTCGTGGTCGGGTTCGCTGTGGAGACAGAGAACGTCGAGGCGAACGCGAAGTCCAAGCTTGAGAAGAAAAGTCTAGATTTGATTGTGCTGAACGATCTGAATATCGAGGGTGCCGGGTTTGGTGTGGATACAAACGTCGTGACCCTGTTCGATCGAGAGGGAGGTCGACAAGTCTGTGATCTCGCGTCAAAGCAAGAGGTTTCTGACAGGATTCTCGACTGGGTGGTGAGCGCGTGGGCACAGACATAGACGGAGAAGATCCTATATCGATCGCGCGAGACTTCCTCCGCTTTCAGCAAGAACTTGGTGTAACGGATGTGCCTCTTCCGTC
>DPVD01000440.1:0-188 GCA_003526745.1 Candidatus Latescibacterota bacterium | reverse complement strand
CGCTCGAACAGCTCCAACAACAGGTTCGCGGTTGCACGGCTTGCAGGTTGTGCGAAGGGAGGCAGCACGTCGTTTTCGGCAGTGGGAGTCCAACAGCGGATGTGATGTTCGTCGGCGAGGCCCCGGGACGAGAAGAGGATCTAAAGGGCTTTCCGTTTGTCGGTGCAGCAGGTGACCTGTTGACCAAG
>DPVD01000300.1:0-6913 GCA_003526745.1 Candidatus Latescibacterota bacterium | reverse complement strand
ACGGAGACGCTCTGCGAGTTTCTGCTCCTCCACGTCGAATCCCACATATTCCCACTGGCGCTCGGGATGTCCGAGGTGTGCCATGAACGAGGTGACAGGATCGAGAACCGCGATCGTTGCGTGTCGCTCTCCCTGGCTTAGGACGTATGACAGCCGGGCTGCGTAGGTGGACAGCTGCTCGAAGTGCTTCCAATAAGGGTTCTGGTGAAAGAGCGAGGGTGAAGCATCGTGTTTGCGGGAGCCGTCAATCGTGTAGGCAAACCCTTCCAAGTTGTAGAAACCGCAGCCTTGGGCCGCTAGACGATCTACAGTCCGCTTGATGTCCTGAGGGTTGAGTGACCACCCAGAGTCCTTGAAGGCGTTCGTGAATATCGATTGTTGACCGGATTGCCTCGAAGCGGAGGCGTGAAAGACTGGATTTATACCCGGATCGGCCTCGTCAAAGCTAACTTCGTCCTTTGACGTTACAGCCTTCAGTGTGTTGCCGCGCACACCCTGTGTGTGGTTGTCATCGAGCGCAGAGGTCCTGTATCGAAGCGCATCCGTGTGGAAGGCCAGTCCATGGTCGGACGCCCACTCTGAACAGGTCTGGTGATACGAGCGATCCAGAAGGTCTGCGAGTGTCCGGAAGTAGTCGTATCGAATCCGTGAAGTGTTAGGACCGTAGCCCGTGATTAGGGCCGGCAGCTGATTCACCAGGTCGTACCCGTGGATCGCCTGGAACGCTTCGGGCAGAATCGGCGACCATGGCAGGTATCCCTGAGACGCGGTGGTGTGAGTTGTGTGGATCCCCTTGACGGTTTTGCCGATGTGTTTCTTGAGCGAGACAATGTAGGGATCGAAGGTCGACCGGATGTAAGTGAGTACGGCTTCCCGGCTGTAGGGGTCGAAATGCGAGGTGTTGTGGCCGTCACCTCGGATCTCTTTCTGGAGGAAAACAATCACCCGCCAGCGGCCGGCCGGCGCTTTCCAGAATAGTCGGTGTATAGGGTCGGTCGAGAAGTAGGTACGGTCCTTGTACGGGGTGTCTTCCCTGCCGAGCTCGACGTAGCGCTCCTGACAATGGTCGGTCCCGATGTAAGCCGATATATCCTCCGCGTTCTCCCACAGACAGCGGTCGCGTTTGAGGGGTACGGCTATCGCACTAAGAAGCGATGCCCAGGGCAGAGGCATGTCCACCTGCTGGCCACCCTGAACCGTCGTTTCGCTGAAGGTCAGGCATTGGGCTCGGAATCGAGGCTCGCTAAGTGCGACACGACCTCCCGTTCTTCCTCCGGGATGGGGGAAGTCATCGTGCAGCCATACGCTCAGCCCCTCGCCGGAGGCGATTTCGACGGCGAGCGCAACGCGATCATACCAGGTCTGGGAGAGATACGGTATCCGAAGCCCGGGCCGGGCGGCGACGATGAATCCCCCCACACCCTTGTCTTTCATCTCCCTGATCTGACGCGAGATGTCGGTCTCTTCGATTGCGCCATTCCAATACCAGAAGGGAGTCGGCCGATGCCGGTCAGCGGGGTTCTGGAATTTCTTTGGATCCATTTTTATTGCACTTCTCTCGTGTCCGAGATGTCGATACCCATAAACCCGTCAGACAATCAGAGTGGGTCTCAAGGCATCGAGGACTTCAGACTCATCATCAACTTATGGTGCGAGCCTGTTACACGTAAGGGCCTCAAGGCTTAGTCAGGCCTTAGCACACGCCTGACAGAGGAATGCCGTCACACGCCGACGATTTAACAATCGGGTCAATTTGACGTCGCCCTCGGGTTGCCGGCGCTTCTCACAGGGTCGGTCAAATTATGGGGGTGAGGGCTCTGCCGTGATGGCAGGTTGCCTGCCTATATAAGACTCACAGCGGTAATCTATTGGTTTTCTGCCGTATACCTTTTCAGACCGGCTGACTGTCGCTTCGCCTTCCTGTAAAGGCCACATGTAAACATATAAGCCTTTAAATTACAGCGTGTTGAGGCGAAGCCGCCCAGCATGGCTCAGGAAGGGGTGATTGAAATCGAGGTTTCGTTCAACCGGTGCGCCAATTAAACGCGTCAAAATTCCAAAGTCAAGGTAGATATAAAAAAAGTAGTATGTTACGTGATTTTCGGAGGGCTCCGAGAGGCCGAAATACGGGCCGTTGCGCGACGGTTGTGTTATACTTAGTGCCTTATGGAAAGGCTTGTGTCTGCCGTCGTGCTCGCAGCGGGTAAGTCGGAGCGTATGGGACGGCTCAAACAGCTGCTTCCGTTCGGGAAGCGAACGGTCGTCGAAACTGTGACAAAAACGTTACAGTTGGTGGGTTGCACGGAGATTCTGGTGGTTCTCGGACACCGAGCGAGTGAGATCGCCCACGTGCTTCCGAACACTGTTCGAACTGTGGTGAATGAAGACTATGAGTCTGGCATGTTTTCGAGCGTCCTGGCCGGTCTGAACGCCCTGGATAGCCAGGCAGATGGGATGCTCCTGCTTCTGGGGGACCAACCCCAGATCCGCGCGGGTATGGTCAAGGCGGTGATCGATCGTTTTGCTCAATCTGACGAGGGTATCGTGATTCCCGTCGTCGATGGCAAACGGGGACACCCGGTGGTGATCGACGTGCGGCGCTACGGGGAAGAGATCCGAGATCTCGATGGATCGGAGGGTCTAAAGCCCGTGATGCGAGGGCACCTGGAGGACACAGGATTCGTGGAAATGGACGATGAGGCGATCCTACGGGATTTGGATACGCCCGAGGACTACGAACGAGAGATCAGACTAATACAGGAACAGTAACAAATGGCAGACCGTTTGAAATACCGATCCCTTAGAGAATTCGTTTCGGATCTTGACGCGTTGGGAGAACTCGTACGGATTACGGAACCGGTGGACCCACATCTCGAAGTGTCCGAGATCGCGGATCGCGTGATGAAGCAGCCCGATGGGGGTAAAGCGCTGCTGTTTACGAACGTGAAAGGGAGCGACATGCCCCTTGGGATCAATCTGTTCGGGTCGATGAAACGGATGGCTATGGCCCTCGGAGTCGACTCGCTGGACGACATCGGGGACCGGCTTTCGAGTATGCTCAAGCTCGAGGTGCCTGACTCGCTTATGGGAAAACTGGCGATGCTGCCGATGCTGAAGGAGATGGCTGGATTTCCGCCCAGAACGATCCGGTCTGGGGTCTGCCAGGAAGTTGTTCTTGAGGGAGACGCTATCGATTTGGACAAGCTTCCGATCATCACGTGCTGGCCGGACGATGGGGGACCGTATATCACACTGCCGCTTGTGATTACGAAAGACCCCGAGTCCGGGATTCGGAATGTCGGGATGTATCGTGTGCAGAAGATGGACAGGCGGACGACCGCCATGCACTGGCAACGTCACAAGACCGGAGCGAGGCATTTCGAGCTTGCTAGGCGAAAAGGGGAGCGGCTTGAGGTTGCCGTCGTCTTAGGGGGTGACCCTGCGACAATCTTCAGCGCGACGGCCCCGCTGCCACCGGCGATCGACGAATTTATCTTCACGGGCTTTCTGCGGCGTCGGCCGATGGAACTCGTGAAAGCCGTGACGGTTGACCTCGAAGTTCCGGCAGAGGCGGATATTGTGCTCGAGGGCTATGTGGATCCCACTGAAGATCTAATCCTAGAAGGACCGTTTGGCGACCATACCGGTTTCTACTCGCTCGCGGATATGTATCCCGCTTTCCACATCACCGCGGTCACCATGCGTCGAGAGCCGATCTATCCGACCACGATAGTCGGGAAGCCTCCGATGGAGGACTACTACATGGGGCACGCGACAGAACGCATCTTCCTTCCGCTGACGAGGCTCATTCTTCCCGAAGTGGTCGACTATCACATGCCCGCTGAGGGGATCTTCCACAATCTGGTGTTCGTGTCGATCGAAAAAGAATATCCGGGCCATGCCTTCAAGGTGATGAACGGACTGTGGGGCCTAGGTCAGATGATGCTGGCCAAGGTGATCGTGGTCGTCGACAAAGATGTGAACGTGCAGGACCCGGCTGAAGCTTGGTGGGTAGCGCTCAATAACATCGATCCCGAACGAGACGTCCGGTTTACACCTGGCCCCGTAGATGTCTTGGACCACGCAAGCCGCGCTTTCACCTTTGGGAGCAAGATGGGGATCGATGGAACGACGAAGTGGCCCGAAGAAGGCTTCGACCGGGAGTGGCCCGACAAGATCGTCATGAGTGATGACGTCAAAAGACGCGTCGACGAGATGTGGAGTCGTCTGGGCATAGACAAGAAATAAGTCTTGCCGTCACTGATTTTAGCCTGTAAGCGTCTCGCAATTCCTTATGAATAGTGCTGTCAAACAAGCCCTCCACTCCGGCCGCGTTATCCCGGCCCATCCCCTCGCACTGAACGCCGACCGTCAGCTCGACGAGTACAGACAGCGTGCCCTGTCTCGCTACTACATAGATGCCGGTGCAGGCGGTCTGGCCGTCGGCGTGCATACGACGCAGTTCGAGATCCGCGAACCCAAGCACGCACTGTACGAGCCGGTTCTCAGTCTCGCCCAAGGGGTGATGTCGGATGAGGCGCCGAACGACTTCATAAAGGTGTCGGGAATCAGCGGCAACACGGAGCAGGCAATCAGAGAGGCGACATTGGCATCAGATGTCGGGTACGACATCGGGCTAGTGAGCTTGGCCGCAATGAAGGAGGCTGATGAAGGAACGCTGGTCGAGCATTGTCGTGCTGTTGCTGAAGTGATCCCCGTGATGGGCTTCTACCTTCAGCCTGCCGTTGGCGGACGTGTTCTGCCGTTCTCGTTCTGGCGGAAGTTCGCTGAGATCGAAGGTGTGGTGGCGATTAAGATGGCTCCGTTCAACAGGTATCAGACAGTAGATGTATTGCGAGGCGTGGCCGAATCGGGCCGGGCTGCAGAGATCGCGCTCTACACGGGGAACGACGATAACATCATCGTCGACCTGCTGACGCGATTCCGTTTCAAAACTGGAGCAGGCGAAGTGGAGCTTCAGATTGTGGGTGGACTGCTTGGTCACTGGGCCGCTTGGACGCGAGCTGCCGTGGATCAACTCGCCCAATGCCATGCGATTAAGGAGAAAGGGGAAGGCGTTCCGGAGGAGGCTCTAAGTCTCGCGTCAGAGGTGACGGATTGCAATGCGGCCTTCTTCGACGTTGCGAACGGGTTCGTCGGGTGTATCGCCGGGATGCACGAGGTGTTGAGGAGGCAGGGTCTGCTCGAAGGAACCTGGTGTCTGAACCCGGCAGAGGGGCTGTCACCGGGACAGGCGGAGGAGATCGATCGCGTGTATGCCGCGTATCCTCACTTGAACGACGACGCTTTCGTCAGGGAGAACTTGGATCGCTGGCTGTCGTAGCAGGTCAAAACCAAAAGAACCAAGAGGGAGGGTGACACCGAACAGTCTGAGGGTGGGAATTACAGTGAGAAGGAGAGAGCTAGTCGGCGGCCTTATCCTCATTCCCGATCTGCCAGGCACGCGAGAGATCCTGGCTGTTAACCATCCGGGCATACAGACCGTCCCTTGCCATCAGTTGGTCGTGTGATCCTGTCTCAGATACAGAACCGTTTGCGAGGACGATGATCCGGTCCGCATTCCGGATCGTAGATAGTCGATGCGCAATTACCACGGTCGTTCGGTTCTTGGTCAGGTTCTGTATCGCTTCTTGAATCAGCGACTCCGTCTTGGCGTCGACCGAAGAGGTGGCCTCGTCTAGGATCAGGATGGGTGCATCCTTTAGGATGGCACGCGCGATCGAGAGCCTCTGTTTCTGCCCGCCTGAAAGCCGCACACCGCGCTCACCGATAACAGAGTCGTATCCGGAAGGCAGATTCCGTATGAACCCCTCGGTGTTCGCAGCCCGAGCTGCCTTGACAAGCTCCGCCTCGCTCGCCTCTGGTCTGCCAAACATGATGTTCTCCCGAATCGATCCGTGGAATAGGAAGACGTCCTGGGGCACGCTGGCGATGTTCTTTCTGAGGAAGTCGAGTTTCAGGTCGCGGATGTCGTATCCACCGATCTGGATTTGGCCCTCATCGACGTCGTAGAAGCGGGGGATCAGGTTTGCTACCGTCGTCTTGCCGGCGCCCGTTGGACCCACGAGTGCAACGACCTGGCCGGGCTCGACCGGTAAGGAGATGTTGCGTAGGACGGGTATGCCCGGTTCGTATGAGAAGTGGACGTTGGCGAACTCGATATGCCAATCAACGCGCTCTGGGGATTGCGCGTTGGTCTTGTCTGTGATCTCAGGCGTAATCGCGAGCAGCTCGAAGACCCGAGAAGTGCTGGCCACAGCCTTCTGGAGTACGTCGTTGATCGAGGCCAGCTGCAGAAACGGTTGGTAGATGTGGCCAAGGTACACGATGAAGACAAACAGATCGGCTACCGATATCTGATTTTCGAACGCCATTTCGCCACCCGCCCAGATGACTAGGACGATCCCGAGTCCGCCTGTTGCTTCTATTATCCCGGCTGGCATGAGGGAGATGCTGTTGGCACGGAGCAGCGAGTCCCGGTAAGCTCTGCTTCGGGATTTGACCAGAGCCGCCCGATTGTCTTCCTGGACAAAAGACTTTATGACTGGGATCCCGGACAGGTTGTCCTGAACCAAGGCAATTAGCTCTGCTAGCCGCTCCCTCGCGCTTCGCCACATAGCCCGCACCTTCGACACGAACTTATAGACGAGATAGGCGGCAATCGGGATCGGGATCAGGGTGATGATAGCGAGCTCCGGGTTGAGCGTGAAGAGCACCATGATCATTGAGACAGGGATGATCGCTGCGAGCGCCGTTTCTGGGATGCCGTGGGCTACAAAGTCCTCAATGCTCTCAATGTCGTTGATCGAGCGCGAGATCAGGGAACCGGTGCGCTGGTCGGTGAAGAATCGGTGCGGGAGTCGCTGAAGATGTCGATAAACTCGGACCATTA
>DPVD01000310.1:0-9328 GCA_003526745.1 Candidatus Latescibacterota bacterium | reverse complement strand
AAGTGCCGCAACCAGATAAGGGTCTTCAACAATATCAGGGGAGGAACAATCGAGGAGCAGGTTGCCTCAGCTAAGAAGGGTGTCGCTCAGGGTTTCACGTCGCTTCGCACCAACCCGTTTCTTCCCGAATTCGAGCAGCGTGAGAGCACCCAAGTCGTGACGGAGGCAGTCGATCTGATTGCGGCGATTCGTGATGAAATCGGCTATGGCATCGACCTGGGTGTCGAGATCCATCGGAATTTGCTGCCGGACGAAGCGATCACCCTAGCCAAAGCGCTGGAACCCTTTCGGCTTAAGTACTACGAGGATCCGCTGGGCCCCGAGAGTAACGACGCACACGACTACATTGCTCGTCACATCGATATCCCGATGGCGCTGGGAGAGCGCAATTTCCTTGTGGCACAATTCAGCGAGCTGATCCACAAACAGATCGCTTCGTTTATCAGACCCGACTTCTCACTCTGCGGTGGTTTGACGTGTGGAAAAAAGATCGCATCGATCGCTGAACCGATGTTCGTTCAGCTTTTCCCACATCTGATGGGTAGCCCGGTCAACATCGCAGCCTTTGCGCACCTAGCCGCTGCCATCCCTAACTACTACGTCACCGAGCTTAATCCGCATACGGACGCACAGCTGTGTCTCGTAAAGGGTGCCTTCGAAACAATAGACGGCTACCGGGAGATCCCCGACCGGCCCGGAATCGGTGTGGAGATCGACGAGGATGCCTGTGCTGAATTGCCGTTTAAAGGCAGAGAGATCGTGGGACATTTCCACGCGGATGGGAGCGTGGCACTCTAACCAGGTGCGATCTTAGGGCTGAACAGCTTCCTTCCCGAGATGCTTCTCGATCCACACTTTCAGCGGTACATCCTCATCGACCGGAGACGTATAGCGGTGCACGTCTGAGGGCTGCTGGCGACAGAGCTGTCGTTGGATCGGATCAAGATCGTTCCAGTACTTCTTGACGTTGCACGGTCCACGCGGAGCAAGCCATCTGTAGCTGAATCCGTAGAAGATGGCCTTCCGCGACTCCGTCCAGTAGTTGGCGCTGGCGGAGTGCCAGAGTCTTCGATCAAAGATGACAGCCGTACCAGGCGCAGCGAGAACGGGGATCGATCCGCGCATCTTTGCCTTTCGGCCTTCGCCCTTCGGAAACTTGAGCATATCCCGTTTCTGGCTGCCTGGGATGATGTAAAAGTTACCCCGTCCGGGTTCGCTCGTGTCCGAAAGAAAGAAAGCAACTTTTACCGACAGCCGCGGTCGTGGGCTGGTCTCCATTTCGACATTCACGCGACTCGTGTCCTGGTGCCAGCCTAGTCCGAGTCCGCGCTCGCTGCCCTCTCGCTCCGGCGGCGTCACGTTTGCGTGCGCCAGATAGAGGTGAATGTTCCACCCAAGGATGCCCCAGACTTTCGGGATCGTCTTGTAGTAGTCAATCAGATCGACAAAGCATCGATCTTCCTTGAAGAATTCGCGTACGTGCAGAGTATTGTGTGGTTCTAGCCCTTTACGTCGTTCCTTTGCATACACCTTCTCGAGTGCTTTCCTCACGGTCCGCACGCGGTCCTTCGAAAGGGCATCCGGGATCAACAGATACCCATTCTTCTGGAAGAAAACCCTCTCATCGTCTGTCAGTCTATACTTGAGGCACCGCCTATCCATACCAACTCCAAGGCAATGGCGGATTCACCGCCACGTAACCACGGCTACTCCCCCTCCTGCCCCTCTGCTACCCGACGGCTAGCAAGATCGATTAGCCCACCCACTTTCGCGAACCACGCCCCTTGGTCTCTCGCATACGCCAGCACATCCCTCACCACCTGCACTTCACCAGGATTAATCATTAGCATCCAGGGATGCACGACCAGAGCGGCCATCTGCTGATTCTTTTTCGCCCAGTCGATCAACCTCATCCACTTCTTCCGTGCACCCGCCGGACTAAACGCCTCCTCGTGCAGCTCCGCCCAGTATGGTCGTCGATCGGTGTAGTCGGACGCACCCTTGCCCTGACCACCCGGTACAAGAACCATCTTGTCCGCCCCTGCTATCGATCGCCACGCGGGAATCGCCGAGTCCTCGGCCCGAATTCGAGATTCCACATACGTGATGCCTACATCAACTGCTGCGCGGAGCGTATCCTCATCGGCCATCCCGTGGTGGGGACAACCTATCCCCTGCACTTCGACACCACAGGCGTCGGCGATCGACTCCCGCATCCTCAACATCTCGTGACGCTGCTCCCGATACGGACGCCCCTTAAACGTGTGCTCGTGATACATACCGTGGCCATAGACCTCGTGACCTGCGTCGACGATATCCTGGATCAGATTGGGCCACAACTCAGCCGTAACGCCGAGAACGCAGAAGGAGACCTGCACGTCGAGTTCGGCGAACATATCAAGCATGTTGATCACGGAGACCCGCTCGAGCCTGTAGTCGCCGATATACCGCTCGGCCTCCACGTGCTCTACATCGACACGAAGACGGAACGCGAAGCTGTGGCCATGCCAATCGACCTCAGACATCCTCCTCCTGCTCTCCTACTCCATCGAAGGTCACCCGCTCGCCCGTCTCATATGCAAGCTTGTATGCCAAGATGAGATCTAGAGTCTTCAGCGCTTCATCCTGCCACGGATTCGGATCATCCTCCTCGCGGATCAGACGCAGCCATTCGCTCAACTCGCGCTCGAATGGATTCCACTCAGCGCAGTCCGTACGGGTTACACCCGACTGAGTGTGCACCTCGATATAGCTCCCCTTCTCATCCTGGTCGATCAGCAGTGCACCCTCGTCTCCGATCACGTGTGATGCGCGTCCACGAGGAAAGGGGTGATGGTTGGACAGGATCATGTCGATCGTCGCAAGCGCATCGTTGTCGAACCGGACGGTGCACTTTGCCGTGTCGATGTACGGGATTCCCCGATGGTCCAGATTCTCGCCGAACCCGACGACATCACGCGCGTGGGCGCCCATCAGCATCCGGGTCTGATCGAACACGTAGAAACCGGTTTCGAGTTCCGGCCCCGCTGCCATAGAAGTGTCGCTCTTCCAGCCTCCAAGGGTCAGGTGATGCGTGATCGAAAAGTGCCCGTTGATCGGTCGTCCAATTGCGCCGGCATCGATGATGTCGCTCGCCGTGACGGAGGATGAACGAAACCGTGTCGGAAGGCTCCCGACCGTGATCAGACCGAGCTGGTTCGAGAGTTCAAACGCAGCAAGTGCCTGCTCGGTGGTCTGCGCAAATGGCTTTGGCAGAAAAACGTGCACCCCCTGTTCGAGACCGATCGCGCAGTATTTCGGTCGGAGGTAATCCTCAGTACATATCGCGATCGCATCAGGCTTCCCTTTCTCGAACAACTCCTCTATCTGTTCATAGACAGGGCACTCGAATCGCTTCGCCATCCCTTCGATCGTCTTTGGGAACTTCGTCAGCCAGGGCAGGTTCAGAGCGTCGCGAATGTACTTGGGGTCCCGGTCGAAGTGTACGAGCCCGGCCAACTCGACTCCATCCAGCTTATTGAACGTATCGCTGTAGTGGAGTGAGTAGCTCGACACCGCGCCGATGACGCCGATGCGGATGGCCATCTAGTCGCTCTCCACGATCTCAGACCGATAAGGCGGGCCCGGGGCTGCTTCTCCGACGACCTTCGTCCCGTCCCTCAGAAAAGGCTCGGCATTGCCCCAGAGCGCAGTCCCCTCGCGGTTCGTGATCGGCTCAGACGAATACTGCCCCAGATAGGCTCTTCGGAGATTATCCGTCGCGTTCGCACCGCTGCAATGGAAGTTGATACTCGTAAACGCCACGATGCTGCCCGCAGGCACGACCGCCAAGACACCGGGGTCGTCACCGAAATACCCAACCTTGTCGTTTGAACCTTCCTCAGCGATGTGCTGAACCCACGATCGAATACCACTGCGCGAGAAGGGCAGCACGCGAACGGTCCCATTCTCTTCCGACATATCGTCGAGCGCACACCAACACGTCAGGTAAGGTTTGTGTTCTGGATAACCCACATACCCCGAATCCTGATGCCAACTGAACTTCATGCCTTCCTGTCTGCCCTTCACGACATACTGCTCATGGAACAGATACGCATCGGATCCCAGTGTAGCCTTGCAGACTTCAGCCATCACGTCACTGAACAGGAAATCTCTGAGAATGGGCCGTTCCTTAAAACAGTTCGACACGAAGTAGCGTTTGTGACGATGGTTGATCCCGATTACGTCGGTCCCCTCCTCGTCCATTCGCCGGTTCATCCGATCGATCTGTCCCTGACACTCATCCTGCAACAGCGTAAGCAGTTCGTTGGGAATGATGCTCTCAAGGATCATGTATCCTTCGTCACGAAACAGGCTCTTCTGTTCATCAGATATATGAATCGACATAAGACCTCAAACCAAACACGCGCTACAAAACAACGGAATGCGTTCCGCGTTTCAGGGAAAACCGCTGGAACGCCTCTCTCCTTTTTGGCCCCTCCTGTCTCCGCCAGGGAGGGGCCAAGAACGCCCTTGCCTTCTATTTAGGTAATTCGATCGGAGTGTTCTTCCCCCCGACCGGTATACGGCCACAAACATTTCGAGTGTCTTCGCCATCGACTTCTCAACAATCACGTGCTTCTAAACTTTCGCTGCCTCGATACCGATCGGAGCGTTCAGATAGTGTAGCGTCTACACCATCACGGCAACCAAATCATCTCGTGCTAACAGCACCTCACGATCGGTATTGTAAGGAATGCCGAAGGTGTCCTCGCAGAAGGCAGCCACCTCTTCCACCGGGTCGACTCCGGCCACCATCTCTGGCACGGTGCGAATATAGCACCGGTGAACTTTTAGGCTATCTGGCCCAGCCCGATCAGTCCGAAGCCTAGCATCCGATCGCTCACGCCACAGATCCCTTGAAGGCGGTGAACTTCTCGATATGGTGCTTAAGAACCGCTTCGGAATCATCGGGGTTGATTACCTCGACAGAGAAGAACCCGTCGAATCCAGCCAGCCCGAGGAGCTCGAATGTTCGGCGATTGTCTAAGTCCTCCCCCTTGCAGTCGACACGAGCGCTAAAGTGCAGGTGATCGATAATCCCGGAGAGGTGGCCATATGCATCGTCAACGGACTGCCCGCGGCTGATGTGATGCCCGATATGCCATAGCACACCGACATTCTGACCACCGGATTCATCGACGATCCGTTTCGCCCAGTCTGCCCGCATGTTGGTATGTGTCTCGATCAACACCTTCACGTTGTGTTGTCCGGCATGGTCGTCGACAGCTGCGCACGACTCGGCGGCCAGCTTCAGAGCCGTATCGACATCCTCTTCTGGAACCGGATCAGCAAACACGCGCAGGTAAGAAGCGCCGACGTTCTGGGCCAACTCGATATATCGCATCAACAATTCGCGCGCATCGACATGATCCGTTTCGTCAGTCGAGTTGAACTTCACGCCCGTTGCGATGCAGGTCGCCTCGATCCCGTTGTCCTCAAGCATCCCCTGTGCAGCCGCGATCTGATCCTCCGATGCACTTAGCTCGATGCCGTGTCCGTGATCCCACTCCACCCGGAACTCAATTCCCTCATACCCGTAGGTCTGGGCCGCAACGACAAGCTCTGAAAGCGATTGCCTCGGGCATACAGAACTCATATATCCTGGTCGCATATCAAACCTCAAAGGCGTTTCAGAATCCAAGGTTTTACCTAGAACCCCAGTGTCTTTAAGCGCAGACTGGATCGTCAACCGACCACCTGTTGAACAGACCGTGACCCTCTGTCGCAAGCTTGTGTCGTGCAATCTCCCAGCTCTCACGCCAGACATCGGGATCGGTCAGCACGCTCTCCGGATTCGCTTTGCTTCGCGCGACAAATCCGGGAAACACTTCCCGCCCCGTGGATTCACCGACCGGCTGATAGCGAAGATCATAGCTAATCCGAACCTGATCGCTGACGTTCGCGTAGGACCCATGCGCCGTTAGTCGATGCATGAACAACACATCCCCCGGCATCATCGGAAGCGCGACTTCCTCTTCACCCGGCAAATGTGGTTCAGGTATACCAAGCCCGTTCCATCTGACACAATGGTGGGCGAGCCCTGAACGATAGCTTTCGGGGCGAACCTTGAGGCAGCCCATCTCCCTGGTTGCAGGCGTCAGGGGTAACCAAATGGTCAGCATGTTCGTTTTGTCTGCGCTGTCCAGAAGCACGCCGTTGTCCTGATGCCAGGGCGTCTCGATCACGCGGTTGTCCTTCGTGTTCGGAATCGCTTTCTCGGGCGGCTTGATCCGAATGTGCTGCACCGGTGTGGAGTAGATTTCGGGACCCACGATCTGTTCCGCTGCATCTAGCAGATCGGTGTTTTTCAGGAGTCTGAAGACCTCAGGGCCGAACCAGAAGGGTGTATCCTCTCTGATGTCGACCTGCGGGAGAGAGAAATCGAACCACTGCGAGTGAACCTCACCACTCTCGACATACACCTTCGTCAAGCGCTCAGCAAACGGCAGATCCTGAAACCGGTCGCTGATCCGCCCCCGCGCGTGCAGCGATCGGACCAGCGCGTCCAGCACCTCTTCATACTCGTCAAGCAGGGGCTGAATGTCTGCATCCAGGTCGAGGAAGTCACGAACGACGACATAGCCATCCGTTTCATATTGGTCAAGTTGTTCGTCGGTCAGTTTCCGCATAAGTCAGAAGTGTCAGTTTCGGATTTCGGTTCGTGTGATCGGCACCGGTGGTTTGTTGTTTCGATTCTGGCTCTAGACTGGGACGCCTAGCTTCTTCATCACGTCTACCGGGGGTTCCTTCACCCCAAGCTATTTGCTATAGCCCCATTGGGCTTCACCTCCTTGTCTTCCGTGTCCGAAGTATACCCAGGCGGCGGCAAGGGGTGGCTTGTCTCTCTGTATCCTCTTCGGTTACTAGAAGGGCATCTCCCGAGGCGCAAAGGGCGGCGCGGCATAGATAGCCGCATCGAAGCTCTTCCGAATCAAGTCGTGTAAAATATCCTGATGCGCTTCGCTTTGCGACAGGTCATTGTGCTCCCAAGGATCGTTTTCCAGATCGTAGAGCTCGAATAGGTCCTTGCCGTGGTAGCTCATCAGCTTCCACTTCCTGTCTCGATACATCGTTGCATGAGTGTGGTCGGGGTAATTGATCGCGCCAAAGAATTCGGTACGCACGAAGTCTCGATGAGTATCGGTCTTCCCCTCTAGGACTCCTGTCAGAGAACGGCCCTGGACCCAGTATGGAGTTGGGAGGCCTGCTGCGTCGAGTAATGTCGGGGCGAGGTCGACAAGTTCGACGAGGGCGTCACTAACTAAGTCCTTACAATACTTCTCAGGCCACGAGATCATCAGCGGCACACGCGTCAGACCCTCGAAGAAGCGACAGCCTTTCAAAAGCAGACCGTGATCGCACAAGGCTTCGCCGTGATCGCTCATATAGACAACGATTGTGTTTTCTCGTTCGCCGATCGCGTCCAGATGATCGAGCAGCCGGCCAAACTCGTGATCGACCTGTTCGATCATCGCGTAGTAGGCTGCCTGGACGAGCTTGTGGTCCCACGTGTCCGGATGCTCAGGCCTTGACTGGAAATCGACGTTCGCGTCGGTCAGTTTCTGTTGGTGTTCGAGATCACCATCCTCGAAGTGCGCGCCGGGCATCGACTCGGGATCGTATCGCTTGAAGTATTCGTAGGGCGGGTCAAATGCGGCGTGTGGATCGAACGGATTTACACTCAACATCCACGGCTGATTCGGACGTCGATTCTTATCGATGAACTTGATCGACTTCTCCGTGCACCAGAAGGTTTGATGCAGATGCGGCGGCACATTGTCGGACTCTTCGGTAGGTTCGAACACCCCGCCAAAGCTCTTCTCGGTCGCGCCTTTCCGATACGAATCCATCTTGTTGTACTCGAGCAGCAGGGCTTCTGGATCCGCGCCCTGTTGGCGCAGCCAATCCGCATAGTCGTGGCCGAAGTCGTTCGGACCCTTGGGAGCGTGACTGTATTGGAAGTACTCGTATCCATCGTCGACGCGGTTTTCACGAGCGTTTGCGGCTCCCGCCAAGTGTAGCTTGCCCACGAGCCCACAGTGATAGCCTGCCTGTCGAAGGATGTTCGGAAGCAACCGCTCGGCATAGTAGCCGGGCCATCTTTCGTTCCCGTTGCCGTTCACCCCGACAGCGCTGGGGTACATCCCGGTCAAAAAACTCGACCGACTGGGTGTGCAGATCGGTGACTGGCAGTAGGCGTAGTCAAACGTCACCGCCTGGTTCATGAATGCATCCAGACACGGCGTGTTGACGTGGGGGTTGTTCAGTGCACCGATCGTGTCGAACCGCTGCTGATCGGAGCAGTACCAAAGAATGTTCGGCCTGTCCGCCATCAGGACCAGATCTCCTTCCCAATATCTTTCCCGTTCACGCTCAGCACCGCCCCTTCGAGAGTAGGGTCGCTGCCTTCAAGCTGGATCCGATCTCCCTTCTCGAGGTTCGCTACGATCCTCATACCTCCGTTCGCCGCCTCGACACAAACATCGATGGTCTCGTCCTCGACCGTCACCTCCGAGGTGAAGTTGTCGTCTTCACGCAAAGTCTCGCGATCATCTGCCTCAGCTACTCTGATCCAGATCGCAAGTGTACCGCGCCCATTGGGTTCCGTGTCCGCGTGCGTCCACGTCAGTCGCGTGGCTCCGTGCTCGAGCCCGGTCTTATCTACAACTAGTTCGAGTTTGGCGCGATCGCCATCGACTCGCGCGGCATAAAGGGTCCGGATGGCGACCAGCGTTTCACCCACCTCGACAAGGATGAGCTTCTCATCAGGGACGAGGATAGATGTCGGCTCTGACGGGATGGGAATCTGCTCCTCACCAAACCACAGGGATGCCGAAAGCGGAAGAACAAGATGAGACAACAGTCGAGTTGGCATCCCACTGGCATCGAAAGATAGACCCGTCGTTTGTAGCGGATTTGGTGCCTGATTACCTCTAGGCTCGATCAGAGGCGCCCATGTTTCAGGACCGGCGGAGAACACGGCAAGCACCTCAGCCTGATTCTGAACACTCGCAACGAACGGCACGAGATGTCGCGACTTAGTATGGCCGTCTTTTTCAGTCACCGGACTGACCCCATAGGGATCACCACGCCCATCCATGATCAGGTTCATCATCACGGTCTCGGGCTCAGCAAAGTTGACAGTCAGGACCTTGTCCATGTTGTGACGGCTCCTACAAGCGGACCCAAGGCTGAAAGACATCCCCACATACTGACTGGCAGTCTGCCCCTGTTCGTGTCCCGAGCTCTGACAGACCATTCGCGGCGTGGATTCTCGCAGCTTACA